>JBILVO010000043.1:0-26772 GCA_044370415.1 Pirellulales bacterium | reverse complement strand
CGAGAAGTTCGTGCCGGAGTTCGCGACGCTCAAGACTGCGGCAGGCATGCCGGCCCGAATCACGGTGCGGCAGATCCTCACCCACACATCCGGCCTCGGCGAGGCACCCGCCCCGGCGACGCTCGCCGCCCGCCGCCTGGCCGATCTCGTGCCGGCGTGGCTGGCCGCCCCGATGAAGAATCCGCCCGGGGAGAAGTGGGCCTACACGCATTCGGGGATCAACCTCGCCGGCCGGATCGTCGAGGTCGTCAGCGGCAGGCCGTTCGACGCCTTCCTGCAGGAGCGGCTCTTCGACCCGCTCGGCATGGTCGACACGACCTTCTATCCGTCGGACCGGCAGCGGGCCCGTCGGGCGACGGCGTACGCGAAGAACCGCGAGTCAGGAAATCTGGAACTGGCGGCGTCGCGGGCCGAATATGGCGCGCGGCCGATCCCTCCGCAGGGCAACGGCGGCCTCTTCTCGACACCGCGCGACTACACGCAGTTGGTGCGGATGCTGCTCAACCGCGGCACGCTCGACGGCCGCCGCTACCTCGGCGAGGCGGGGATGCAGGCGGTGTCGACGGTGCAGACCGGCGACCTGCCGACGGGCTTCTTCCAGGTGCCGGAATTCGGCGGGCGGGGCGGCAACTACGGCTGGGGCCTGGGCACCTGCGTGCTCAAGGAGCCGCACCCGGGCGTGGCCGCCATGCTCTCGCCGGGCACGTTCGGCCACGGCGGCGCGTGGGGCACGCAGGCCTGGGTCGACCCCGTGAAGAACGTGGCCTACGTGCTCATGGTGCAGCGGACGAACTTCCCCAACAGCGACGCCAGCGACGTCCGCCGCCGGTTCCAGGAGGCCGCGGTGGCGGCGCTTTTCCCAGCCCGTTAGCACGGGTGCAACGCCTGGAGCACGACCGGGCTGGAGCGATCGCCGCCGGGACGGCAGAAGTCTCCTCGCGGGATGATTTCGCGCGACGGCCCGTGCCGCTGCTGACGTCGTGGACATGCGAAATCCTCCAAGCTCGTCGAGCTTCCGCCTTTTCCCGGCTCGCCGTGTGCCGCTGCGGCTGCGGCCGAGTGGCGATCCCGGAAACAATCGTGCATGGAAGTGGCTCACGCCTGCTCGGTAGGATGCCGAGCGCAGCACCAGCGGGCGGATGCCCGCCAAGCGAAAACCGCAGGATGCGGTGTTTCGCGTGCAGCCAGCCCGGCAGACGTCTCCTCGCGGGATGATTTCGCGCGACGGCCCGTGCCGCTGCTGACGTCGTGGACATGCCGAATCCTCCAAGCTCGTCGAGCTTCCGCCTTTGCCCGGCTCTGCCGCCATGGTGGTCCATGCAGCCGACACGCAGGCGAAGTGGTCACTCCGGCTCAGCGGCGTCCACCGCCTCGATCTCGCCGGCTGCGATCGCCGCCGTGAGCCGCTCGTGGTCGCCCTTGACGAAGTGTGATTCGGCCACGGCGAAGACCTCCACGGCGTCGGCGAACTTCTCGCCCTCGCCGAGGTAGGCCGCGATCGCCACGGCGTCACCGCTGCGGGCGTGGGCGCGGGCGAGCGTGCGGGCGCACAGGGTGGCATAGGTCTCGATCGTGGCGTACTTCGCGCTCTCGACGTTGAAGCCCCCCTTCATGTCGTGGAGCTGTCGGGCGTAGTAGTGCCGGCCCGTGCCCGGCGCGCCGTCCATCCAGCCGAGGAAGAGATCGGAGACGGCCTGCATCAGCTTCTGGCCGCGCACGATCCGCTCCCCCTCGTGGGCGATCCGGGGAAAATCGCCCGTGTACGTGACGTGCCGGGCGAGGACCGACGGCGTGGCCTCCTTCATCTGCAGGATGATCTGGTCGTCCTGGTCGCGGCCCTCGAGGAGCGCCACCCAGCAGTGCGTGCCCACGCTCCCCACGCCGACCACCTTCATCGCGAAGTCGACCACCGCGTAGCGGCGGGCGATCACCTGGCACTCCGGCGGCAGCGTCTCGATGTAGGCGGCATGCTGGGTGCTGAATGACTCCCGGATCGCCTCGTCCTCGCAGCGGACGAGCACCGGCGGCGTCGACTTGAACCGCCGGGCGCCGTCCACCTCCTCCGTGAGCCGTGAGATGGCCCGCTCGTGCGTGCGGCGGCGGGCCTTCTCGATCGCCGCCTCCGCCTCCTTCATGGCGGCCGACGATTCCGACTCCTCGGCGAGCGCCGCGATGTCGGCTTCTGTCATCCGTTCGTAGAGCACGTCGAGCGTCGACTTGCCGGCCAGTTCGATCATGGAGGTCTGGTAGACGTTGGCCACCTTGCGGGCCAGCTTGGCAGCCTTCTCCGCGTCGCCCTGCACCTGCATGCACGACACGAACGACGTGGCCAGCCGCAGGACGTCCCACTCGAACGGTCCCGGGTGGGTCTCGTCGAAGTCGTTGACGTCAAACACGAGCGACCGCTCGGGCGAGCCGTAGATGCCGAAGTTGGAGAGGTGCGCGTCGCCGCAGAGCTGCACGATCAGCTTCGTGCTGGGCCGGGAGGCGAGGTCGGCGGCCATGATCGCCGCCGTGCCGCGGAGGGTGGCGAACGGATTGCCGGCCATGCGGGCGTGCCGCAGCGGGAGGAGATCGGCGATGCGGCCGCGGCCCTCGGCCTTGAGCACCTCGACGATGTCGCGGCGGTCAGTGCGGCTCGGGGGGTCGCCGAGCTGCTCGAGCGGCATTTCGTCGGCCTGCGCCTTGCCGAGGGCGACACGCTCCTCGCCGGAGAGTCGGCCCTCCGTGGGAGTCGGGTCGGGGGCGGAGGGGGCGGCGGATGGGGCTGCGGCGTCCATGTCGGGTATCGGCGAGGGAGGGGGCGGTCGCTCCACAGTATGGCCGCCACCTGCCGGCTTCGCATCCCGCCACTGGCGGCCGGCCGCGGTCGCGGGGAAGGCGGGGGCGGGCGATCAGCTTTTCGCGGGGCGACGGACGGCGGCCTTCGGCGGTGTGGCGCGGGGCTCGACGAGGCTGCGGAGCTTCTCGTATTCGGGGTTCATGCACTTGTCGCCCCATTCGTAGAGCACCTGCAGGAGCCCCTCGTCGTTCTCCGGCTGCTGTCCCTTGTCGCCGGTGGCGGCGATCCAGTCGGCCAGAATCCGGCGGTGCCGCTCCAGCTCCGCCGCGTGGGCCGGGTCGGCGGCGAGATTGTGGATCTCGTGCGGATCGGCCTCGAGGTCGTAGAACTCCTCGTCCGGCTTGAGATCGCTGAAGAAGATCTTCTGCACGTCGTTCATCGCGCCGGCGGCCATCATCTGGCGAAGCCGGATCGAGACCGGCCAGGAGTCCTTGTAGCTCGGCTGCATGTAGGGGCGGTCGGTGAGATAGTTGCGGAGGTACTTGTATTTGCTCGTGACGACGGCCCGGATCCGCTCGATCGTGTAGTCGCACCGGTCGCGGGCCGCGACGACGAATTCCCGCGGCTTCCGCTCCTCGGCGAACAGGTCGTGGCCCTCCATGTGCGCGGGGATCGGGAGGCTCAGGATGCCGAGCGTGGTGGGCGCGACGTCGATCGACGAGGCGAGGTCGTCGCGGACGGCTCCCCGTGGAATGCCCGGCCCCGCCACGACGAGCGGCATGTGGATGCCCCCCTCGTAGAGAAACTGCTTGTGACGATGGAGCCCGTAGCCGTGGTCGGAGAAGAGGATCACGACGGTGCTGTCGGTGAGCCCGTCGCGGTCGAGGGCGGCGAGGATCTCGCCCACCTGCGCGTCGGTCTTCACGAGGCAGTCGTAGTGGTGGCCGATCTCCTCGCGGACCTCGGGGATGTCGGGGTAGTAGGGGGGCACCGGCACGCGGGCCCGGTCCATCACCGCGGGCAGGGCCTCGGCCCGCCTGCCGAGCCCCAGCTTCCCGCCGGCGAGCTGCACCTGGCCGAAGAACGGCTGCCCGGCCTGCCGTCCCCGCCAGCAGTCGCCCGCCACGGTGCGGGGCGGACCCCAGCCCGGATCGTCGGGGCAGGAGTCGTAGAAGTCCTCGTGCCGGAAGACAAAGTTGAAGTCGTCCTTGAGTCGGCCCTCGTTGAACGTATACACGCCCCGCTCGCGGCAATACTGCGGCAGCGGCACGACACCCGCGGGGAGGTGGATCATGCCGATGCCATCGTGCTTCGTGCCTTTGGCGTTGTTTCGCGAGCTGCGGTGGTGGTGCACACCGTGGGTGGTCTGCATCGCGCCGAGCATCACGGCCGAGCGGGTGGCCGAGCAGACGCCGGCCGTCGTGTAGAAGCGGGTGAAGCGGGTGCCCCGGGCCGCGAGGCCGTCGATGTGCGGCGTCTCGATCAGCTTCTCGCCGTAGCAGGAGAACCAGCCGCTGACGTCCTCGAGGTAGATCCAGAGGACGTTGGGCCGCGGCGCCGCGGCCGCCGCCACCGTGCAGTACGCCGTGAGACAGGCCACGAGCAGCAGTCGGGAGAACCCAAAACGGTCGTGCGTCGGGCTGGTTGTATTCACGGGACAGGCTCCTGCGTGGAGGGAAGTCGACTCAGATTCTCAGGAAGATGCCGCGGCGGTAGAGCCACCAGCACCACAGCCAGAGCACGGCCAGCACGACGAGATTCTGCCAGACGACGCCGTCGGTGCCAGCGAAGGCCGCGGCTCCGAGCCAGGTCTTCGCGGTCATCTTGATCCAGCCGGCGAGGAGCTGGTGGGCCAGATAGATCGCGATCGAGTTCATCCCCACCACGACGAGCGGCCAGGCCCACCACTGCCAGTCCTTTACATCGATGGCCCAGTACAACGCCGCGACCAGCCAGAGCGAGACCCCGCCGCTGAAGACCGCCCAGGACGGCGTCCAGATCCGCTTCACGATCGGGCAGCAGGTCGCGCCGGCGACCAGGCCCGCGGCCAGGCAGGCCGCGCCGGCCGCCAGCAGCCAGCGCAGCTTCCGCGGCGGGGCGTCGTCGGCGCGGAGCCGCTCGCCCGCCATGAGCCCGAGGATCATCGTGATCAGCGACGGGATGAAGTTGAGCGTCTGGTAGCCGCCCGCATTGAAGACGAACTGCGTTTCCCGGGGGAAGAGGTTGAGAAACCACCGGTCGAAGTCGGCGGCGACGTTCGTGTTTATGTTCCAGTGGGCGAAGAAGCCGGGCAGCACGGCCTCGCGGGCGAGCTCGGCCGTGACACCGAGCCCGGCGAGATCGACCTCCGGCCCCGGAAGTGGATGCCAGGCGAACGCGGCCCAACTCGCGGCGGCGATCGCCGCCATGGCAGCCGACTGCACCTTCCAGCCGCGGCCCGCCAGGGCCACCAGGAAGACGTAGCCGAGGCCGATCTGGGCCAGCACGTTGACGAAGATGTACTCGGGCTGCTTCTTCCCGTTGCTGGCGAGGAAGACGCCGAGGGCGACGAGCACGGCGGCCCGCCAGACCGCATGCAGCAGTCGGATGGTCGCCGTCTGCCCCTCGCTTGCACGGCGGGCCAGGGAGAACGGCACCGCCATGCCGACCATGAACATGAACGACGGCTGGATCATGTCCCATGCGCCGCCCCCGACCCAGGCTGCGTGCGACGTGTGGTACGCGAGCCACTGCCAGGCCCGCGAGTCGGGGTGCTGCTTCGCGACCTGCGCGAGGCCCAGGCCGCCGGAGGCCATGAACAGCATGATCAGGCCCCGGTAGGCATCGAGCGAGACCAGTCGCGGCGGTCGCTGCAGAGTCGGCGTGCCGTCCATGTCCGGGTGTCCGTGCGGAGCGGGCCGCACCAGCTGCGGCGGCCACGTAGCGACGAGTATAGGCTTCCGGGCACGCTGAGCCCGAAGGCCGTCGGGCGGCGCATGCGTTCCGTGCCTTATGGGACCGTCTGGAAGCGCGGCTGCAAAGGGGCAGGCATCGGGATCGACACCGGTGCCTCGGGCAGCCGGTCAGTACCGCAGGCCCATGCCGACGTTCGAAAAGAAGTCGGGGCTCGAGTCGTTGATGCCCCAGCCGATCCGGAGGCCGATCTCGAGGTCCTCGTTGAGGAGCACGTGGCCGCCGATGCTGGCCAATTGGAGATCGATCGGCTCCTCCTTGCCGGATGAGAAAATGCCGAAGTATTCGGCGTGCACGTTCCAGCGGTCGCCGACAGGAATCTTGAGCACCGTCGACGGCGCCCATTGGTTGAAGGCGTCGTGCTCTTCGTAGCCGGTGCCGTAGCGGAACGCCGAGTTCCACATCCAGCCGTTGGCGAACGTCCAGCCAAAGGCCTCGCCCACGACCACGGTCGACTCCGTCGTCGGCCCGTAGACCGGCGTGTAGCCCTGCACCACGCAGGCCGACTGCGGGAGCCAGCCCGACTGCTCCGAGGTCTCGACCTTCGTGCCATAGAGGACCCGGCTCTCGTATTCAGCGATGGTGTCCTCGCCGCCGAATTCGGTCCCTGACACGGCGCCCGGCCCACCCGCCTCGTAGTTGAAGCCGAGGCGAAGTTCGACCTTGTCCGAGATGCCGTGGCGCAGGAGCAGCTCCGGCACGCTGTGGGCCTCCGGACCCGAGCGGTTGTCGATGAACGAGTAGGAGGCTTCGAGGATCGAGAGTCTGGCACCGGTCGTGGTGGTCGCGAACGTGAACGAGTCGCGGTCGGTCTCGAGTTCCCGGGGCTCGGCCCCCTCCTGGCCGCGGGACGCTCGCTGCATGCCGCCCGCCGCCAGCAGGGCGAACGCAGCGGCGACCGGCAGCAGGCAACGCATCTTCATGGCTCGGCGTACCGACGAGGCGAGATCAGGCGATCGACGGAACGAGAATCCCCAAGGGCGAGATCGCCTGCGGGCTTATCGGTCGAAGCGGATCAGGACACGCAGTCACGCGGGAGCGGGCCCCGCGGCCGTCTGCCCAGCTTGCCCATCCCTTGGCGGCGCTGCCTGAAAACGGGGGTCGGCCATCCAGAGCCGGCCGGCGGACCGAGGTCGACGGTCTGGCGGGGGACGTCGCGCCGGATTCGAGCAGCCCCTGCGGCGGGGCGCCGGGGGCCGGGGCGGCTCAGCCCACGAGCGCCCACGCCTGTCGCAACGTCACGAACAGGCCCCAGACCAGGGGCGCAGCGACGAGCAGCCACAACGCCGCGAGCAGGGCGACGTCGGCGGTCCGCAGCGGGGCTGCCGCCGCGGACGGCCCGGCCATGCCGGCCGTGACTTCCGGTGAACGCCGGCCTGCGGCATCGGGAGTCGCAGCGGGGCCAGCCACGTCGGCGGGATGCGCGGCTGCCACCGGGCGGATCAGGGCATTGCAGATGAATCCCACGACGAGCAGCCCGGCCAGCAGGTACATCGTCTGGTCGTAGGCTCGTCCCTTCGGCACGCCGGCCGCCACCTGCTGCTGGTTGATGGAGTTGACGAGCACCGGCCCGAGGATGCCGGCGACGCTCCACGCCGTCAGCAGCCTGCCATGGATCGCGCCCACGAACCGGGTGCCGAACAGGTCGGCCAGATACGCGGGGATCGCGGCGAATCCGCCGCCGTACATCGTGAGGATCAGGCAGAGGATGCCGCAGAAGAGCGGAATGCTGCCCGACTGGCCCGCGGCGGGCACCGCGGCATAGAGCGCCGCCCCGAGCAGGAAGAAGACCCCGTAGATGGTCTTGCGGCCGAGCGTGTCGGAGAGCGTCGACCAGAAGAACCGGCCCACGATGTTGAAGAGGCTCAGGAGACCCGTGAATCCGGCCGCCATGGCGGCGACGCGGCCGAGCTGGCCGGCGTCGAGCTGCTCGAACGGCACGTCCTCGCCGAGCAGCCGGCCGCCGAACATCTCCTGCAGCATCGGCGAGGCCATGCCGATCACGCCGATGCCGGCGGAGACGTTGAGGCAGAGCACCATCCAGAGCAGCCAGAATTGCGGCGTGCGGCAGGCTTCGTTGGCAGTCAACCATTGTGCGGCGGCCGACGCGGCGGACGCGCCGCCCTTCCAGCCCGCCGGCGCCCAGCCCTCCGCCGGCACGCGATACGCGAGCGCCCCCAGCATCATGAAGACGAAGTAGACGGCGGCCAGTACGAGGAACGTTTCCCAGACGCCGACCGAGCGGGGGCCGGCGAAGTGCTTCATGAGCCTGTCGGCCAGCGGCGAGCCGATCATCGCCCCGCCGCCGAATCCCATGATGGCCATGCCCGTGGCCATGCCGCGGCGGTCGGGAAACCACTTGATGAGCGTCGAGACCGGCGAGATGTAGCCGAGACCCAGGCCGATGCCGCCGATCACGCCGGAGCCGATCCAGACGAGCCAGAGCTGATGCAGGTACACGCCGGCAGCCGAGATCGCCAGGCCACCGCACCAGCAGCAGGCGGCCACCACGCCCGCCTTCCGCGGGCCCGCCTTCTCCAGCCAGGTGCCGAACACGGCGGCGCTCGAGCCGAGGAAGACGAAGAACAGCGTGTACATCCAGCCCAGCAGCGGCTTGTCCCAGTCACATGCCGTCGAGGTGAGCTTGTCCAGGAGCGTCATGCCGGCGGGGCACGCGACGGGTGCGGTGATGCCGACGGCCCTGGTGAGTGGCAGCCAGAACACCGAGAAGCCGTAGGCCATCCCGATGCAGAGATGGATGCAGAGTGCCGCCGGCGGCACGAGCCAGCGGTTGAAGCCCGGGCCGGCGACGGTCCGCTCGCGGTCGAGGAGGGAGAGAAGCGGCATGACGATATCTCGCGCGGCGTGCCGCAGCGGTCGGTTTCCGTCACCCCGGGGGCCGGACGCGAGGCGGTCGCGAAAAGGTACTGTGCTGGCACTCGCCCGCCAACCGCACCGCTCCACCGGGGCCGTTCCGATGCAGTGGCAGTTTCGCGTCCGTCCGCGAGATGCCAGAATGCGGGTGGCGACGGGGGCCGGATGCGTGACCGTCCGCCACGACCCCACCTGCAGGAACCACTCAGATGCGTCTTCGGAAATCAGTCTGCGCGTCGATCAGGCTGCAGGCGTCAGCGCTGCTGGTGGTTCTCATCGCGTTTGCGTGGATCGGTGACGCGGCAGAGTTCGTCGTGAAGGAATCGGCCGGCGGCGGGGCGGTCGTCACCATCGACGGGCAGCCATTCGCCGAGTACGTCGTCGACCAGGCCAACAAACCCTACCTCTGGCCCATCCACGGCCCCGGCGGGCCGCTGATGACCAGATCATGGCCGATGAAGGACGTGCCGGGAGAGAAACACGACCACCCGCACCAGCGCGGGCTGACCTTCGGCCACCAGGGCATCGACGGCACCGACACCTGGGCCGAGGCCGCCAGCTACGGCGCAGGAGAGGCACAACGCGAGGCCGCCGCGAAGCTGGGCCGGATCCGCCACCGCGCGTACCTCGGCCTCGCGGGGGGCCGGACCGGCACGGTCCACGCGACCAGCGACGTGGTCGACCCGACTGGAAGGCCGATCCTCGCCGACGAGCGGCGATTCATCTTCTCGCTCGACGGCGACGCCCGCGTGATCGACGTCGACATCGACCTCATCGCCACGCACGGCGCGGTCACGCTCGCCGACATGAAGGACGCCGGGCTTTCCATCCGCGTACCGGAAAGCATGACGGTCGACGCGAAGCAGGGGGGGGCGATCGTCAACAGCGCCGGGCAGCGCGACGCCGATGCCTGGGCGAAGCGGGCCGTGTGGTGCGACTACAACGGACCGGTCGACGGCAGCCGCCTCGGCGTCGCGATCCTCAACCATCCCTCCAGCTTCCGGCATCCCACGCCGTGGCACGTCCGCACCTACGGCCTGTTCACGGCCAATCCCTTCGGCCTCAAGGCTCTCGATCCCGCCTCTGAAAGCGGCGAGATCAGGCTCGACCCGGGCGGGCGGATCAGCCTGCGGCACCGCTTCGTCTTCCATCGCGGCGACGAGAAGGAGGCGGGCATCGCCGCACAGTACGAGGCCTACGCCCGTGAGCCGCGGCCGCCGCTGGGCGGGAATGGCGACGCGGGGCCGGGTGCGAAATGAACGATCGGTGACGGCACAGCCATGACGCGGCCAACTCGCCACGGTCCGGTGACGCTCGACGAGTGTGGCGTGCACGCCGCCGGCGCGCCACGGCGGCCGGACGTGCCGCTCGAGCTCTTCGTGGTGGAAGGGGAGTCGGCGGCGTTGGCCGTGGGCCGCGTTCGCGATGCCGCTACCCAGGCGGTGCTGCCGATGCAGGGCAAGCCGCTCAACGCGGCCAAGGCCACTGCGAAGCGGGTGGCGTCGCAGCCGTTCTTCGCGGCGCTCGCCGCCGGCCTGGGCACGGGCTGGGGAGAGTCGTGCGACATTGCGCGGCTCCGCTACGATCGTCTGTTGCTGCTGATGGATCCCGATGCGGACGGTATCCACTGCGGCGTGTTGCTGCTGACGTTCCTGCACCGCTGGATACGGCCTCTGCTCGACGCGGGCCGCGTCGAGATCGTGCGGCCGCCGTGGGGCGAGGTGCTGCCGGCGGACGGTCCTCCGGTCCGCCAGGCATGCTCGGAGGCGGAACTCGTGGCCCTTGCCGACCGCGAGCGGGAGCGGGGGCCGGTGGTCACGAGGCGGTTTCGCGGGCTCGCCGCACTCGATCCGGGACTGCTGCGCGACTCGTGCGTGTCGCCGGCCAGTCGGCGCACCGAAACGATCGACACCACGCGGGCCGCGGCGATGATCGACCTGTTCCGTACCCTTGGCGATGCGTGAGGCCGCGGGCCGGAAGCGGCCGCGGTCCGCCGCACGGGTCACGCGGAGGCGGGCGGTTCGAGCAGGTAGGGGGGACGATAGGAACGGGACAGCAGCGAATCCGCCTCGGCCGAGTCGATGAAGTGCTCGGCGGACGGATCCCACCGCAGGGGTCTCCCCAGCCGCATCGCGATGTTGACGAGGTGGCAGGCTGTGGTGCTGCGGTGGGCGCTCTCGATGCTGGTGGCCGGGGCCGCGCCGGTGCGGATGCAGTGCAGGAATTCGTGGATGTGGCGGAAGGACGGCCAGCGGACGCCCTGCCAGGAGCCGTAGGGCAGTGGCCTGTCATGCACGCGGATTGCATCGGCGGGCAGCGGATTCGACGCCAGGTCCTCGACAGGCTTGCCGCTCAGCCGGGAACGGCTCACGTAGATCCGGCCCTGGTCGCCCTCGAAGAGGATGCCGCGGCTGGTGGACGACGTGTCGACATGGACCTGCACGCCGTTGGAATACTCGAGGTCGGCGGTGAATCCCGCCGGGACGCTGCAGCCCTGTTCGTCAATCGGCGTCGTGCCGCGGGCCTCGATCGCGACGGGGTCGGCCGCCTCCGCCATCGCCCAATGGACGATGTCCATGTGATGGATGCCCCAGTTGGCCATCTCACCGCCGCCGTTCTCCCAAAAATAGGTCCAGTACGCGCGGCGCTCGGGCGAGTATTCCTGGAGCGGCGCCGAGCCGCAGAAGAAGTCCCAGTTGAGTCCCGACGGCACCGGCGTCGGTGCGAACGGGCCCCGCGGCACGCCGATGTCGTTCAGGGAGACGGTCACCTGGCGCAGGCTGCCGATGCGGCCGTTTCGCACGAGCTCGCAGGCGAGGCGAAACCGACCGTCGCTGCGCTGGATGTTGCCAAACTGGAACGTCAGCCCCGACTCTCGGACCGCCCGCACCAGCCGCTGCCCCTCCTCGACGGTCACCGCCAGCGGTTTCTCGCAGTAGACCGCCTTGCCGGCCCGGAGCGCCTCGAGGCTGACCGCGGCGTGCCAGTGGTCGGGGGTCGCGACGAAGACAGCCTCGACGTCGCCGCGGGCCAAGAGCGCACGATAATCCTCGTACAGCTCGGCCCGCGGCCACTCCTGGGCCCGCGTCCTCTCGGCGTTCGGGCGATCGACGTCGGCGATCGCGACGATGTCGCCGTGGACGTGGTGCAGCGGCTTCATGAGCCGCAGCGCCCGCGCCAGTTGCGTGCCACGGGTGCCGGAGCCGATGAGCCCCAGCCGGATGCGCGGCTTGGCCAGCCAGTAGCCGCCGGCGGCTACGCCCGCCGTGGCGATTGCTGCAGCCGAATACTGCAAGAGCGAGCGGCGCGTGAGCGAAGGGGGCATGCGGGTGTCTTTCCAGGCGAGGGACGCGTTCGATCGTACTACGGGCCCGGGGCCCGGGGGGCGTCGCCTTCTGCCGGCAGCGGATCCTCGGGCTCGGCTGCAGCACGAATGCAGACCAGGGACGTGTCGGTGCGGATGAAGATCTCCTCGCGGCTGATGGCCGGCGTCGCGAGGATCGCTTCCCCGAGCGGATTCTCGGCGAGAATCTCCCAGGGAGCCTGCAGCCTGAGCACGTAGGTCGTCCCCTCCTCGTTGCAGGCGAAGAGGTGCCCGGCACAGGCGATCGGCGAGGCGGAAAAGGTGCCGGGAAGCCGCCGCTTCTGCAGCAACTTGCCGGAGTCGGCCTGGAATGCGTTCATCACGCCGCCGTCCTCGATCGTGAAGAGCGTGGTGCCGTCGAGCAGGAGCGAGGGCACGTCCGGCACGCCCCGCTTCGACGTCCAGACAGCATGGGAATCGGTCACGTCGCCGGAGCCGTCGGCCCGGATGCAGACGAGCTCCTTGTCGGGCAGCACCGCGCTGGCAAAGACGTGGCGATCGTCGAAGGCCACCGTGTTCGCCGTCCGCTGCGCCTGCCACCGAAACCGCCACAGCTCGGCGGAGGTCGACGGATCGTAGGACGCCACGGCGGTCGGACCGGCGAGCAGCAGCTGCCACCTGCCCGCCACGTGCCCCACGATCGGCGTGCCGCAGCTCGTCGCATCCGGCCGCAGGATCCGCCAGACGATCGTGCCCGTCTCCCGATCGAGCGCGGCGAGGCAGCTGGTCTTCTGCAGGCGACGCATCGGCCCGAGGACGGCGCTCTCCGCCGCGACGATCACCAGCCGGCCGAACAGGACCGGAGAGGAGGCGAAGCCGAACTGCGAGACGAAGGGGGCGATGCGGCGCTGCCACACGAGCCTGCCGTCGAGGTCGACCGCGCTGACCCAGACGGCGTCATCGACGGCGAACACGGCGTAGAGCCGCCGTCCATCGCAGGCCGGCGTGGCCGACGCGTGGGAGTTCTTTTCGTGCTTTTCGCCGAAGCGTCCCTGATGGACCGTGGTGTGCCAGAGCCGCGCGCCCGTGGAACGATCGTGGCACAGCACGCTCTGCACGCGCGACTCTTCGTCGGCCGTGGCGAGGAATACGCGATCGCCGCAGACGACCGGAGACGCATGGCCGCGGCCGGGGACGCTCACGCGCCACACGATCGACTCGGACGGCGACCAGCGGAGCGGCGGCCGGTCCGAGCCCGCCATGCCGTCACCATGCGGCCCCCTCCAAGCCGGCCAGTCGTGCGGGTCGGCCGGCGTGTGGAGATTGGTTTCCGCGGAGCCACGCGGCGGCCTGATCGTGCGCACGCTGTGCGCGGCGTGCCACGCGAGAAAGGCCGCACCACAGAGCCCGACGACGGCCGCGGTCACCGCGATCATCCACCGCGGTGAGGAAATGCGCACGAGCATCGAGGGAAGGGCGGCGAGGGGTGGAAACGGGCGGGAGAGCCTCCCCGCGGAGTGTACCCTCGGGCCGCGCGAGCACGAAAAACACCGCACACCGCGGTCTGCGCATGACGCAGAGCATGACGCGCGGCCGTGCTACGGACTGCTCGCGATCGGGCCGCCGATGAAGCCCGCGTCGCCAACGCGGGCGAGCAGGTAGCTGTTGCGGCCGTCGCACACCGTCACGCTCCGCGCGACGGGCTCGCCGAGCGGCTGCCCGTCGTGGGCGAGCGGCCGCAACGCGAGCGTGTGCGTGCCCGCCGGCAGCTCGAGCCGCAGCACCTGGATCCGGTCGGGCAGCAGGCTCCAGCAGCGCGTGTCGGCGGCCTCCGACGCCTCCCAGGCCACACCCGCGAGATCGAGCGCCACCGACGGCAGGCCGTCCTGCATGCCGAGCCCCTGCTTGACGCCGAAAATCGTCCCCTTCTTCACCGTGCGGCGGGCCACCGCCCGGGCCAACTGCCAGGGAAGCATCGCTTCCTGCTGCCGGATCGCCATGTGCGAGACGCTCGTGATGGTCTCCGTCTGGCCCGCGGCCCAGTCGCCGACCCCCACCTGCACGGTGCCGGCGGCACCCGGCGCGGCGACGATCCGCGGCAGCTTGATCGGGGCGATCGTGGGGGGCAGGGTGCTCCGCAGCTGCGTGCTGAGAATCTGGTCGGCGATGAGCAACGACGTGCTCGTGGGCACCTCCTCGGCCTCGGCCTTGAACGGCCCGTGACCCACGAGCGCGAAGACGTGCACCACGCCGTGCCCCGGCCGGGAGTGGGTGCCGCCGGTGGCCCGGGCCAGATGGAACGGCCCCTGGCGGAAGTCGGGCTGCCAGGCCGTCACCAGCCGGAAGTTGCGGGCCGCGTCGTCGTAGTCGCGATGCGTCTCCTCGCGGAGGATGCCGCGGAGGTAGGGGGCGAGGGCCACCTGCTGGTAGGCGGCCTTGGGGTTGGTGCCGTCGGGCTGCGCTGCGGCGGCGACGATGCGGCGCTGCGCGTCGATCACCTGCAGGCTGTAGGCCTCGGCATCGTCGCCGTCCTGCGCAAGGTTCGTGAGTGCGAGCATCGCCCGCACGAGCACCTTCTCGTAGTCCTCGCCGGCATAGGCCCGCACCTGGTCGTCGGCCAGCATCGACCAGGCGGTCTCCGCGTGGCTCTCCTCCTCGACGCGGTCAAGGCCGTCGCGGGCCTGGCGGAGCATCCGCTCGGCGTCGGCGGGCCGGCCGTCCGCGAGCGCCACCATCGCCCGGTCGAGCAGGAGGAGGTTGTCTTCCGATCCCGTCTCGATCTCGTGATCGATCAACCGGTCGGCCTCGGTGATGTCGCCCCGCTGAAAGGCCGTCCGCACCGGCTGCAGGCGGACCATGTGGGTCGCGCAGCCGCTGGCGAAGAGCGCGGCGGCGATGCAGCAGCCTCGCAGGAGACCGGCCCGGGGGATCATGGTGAGGAGGAGTGTGCCGCCCGCCAGCGGCCGAGGCGGCTGTGGTGATAGCCTTTGCTCAGCTCGGCCGACTGCTTGTCGTAGCTGCCGGTGCCGACCTCGACGAGTTCCAGTGTGAGCACGTAATCCCGCTGGTAGTCGCGGTTCTGCTGGGTGGTGCCGGATGTGATCGTCGCGTAGAGCAGGTAGTCGATCGGCTGGCCCTGCTGGTCCATGTGGGCGGTGAAGGCCCGCATGTGCTCCGGAATCAGGAGCTGGTCGGGCCGCAGCCGCGTGTCGCGGAGGCCGGCGTCGACGAACCGGCGGTTGACCGATTGGAACACCTGCGACTCGAGAATCCGGGCATCGATTGCCTGGTAGATCTGCTCCTTGAAGTCGCCGATCTCCTCCGCGCTCTTGTTCTCGACCCCGACGAAGCAGATCCGCTTGGTGGGCGGCGGCAGCGGCTCGGTGCCCTCCACGTAGGCCACCTGCTGCACGGCCGACTCGACATGGCGAGCGAGCAGCTTGGCCACGGCGTCGTTGACGAGCGGGGTGAACGTCTCCTGGCCGGCCTGGTGGCTGCCAATCATCCCGTCCTCGCCGGGCGCCATCACCCGGGCGAACTGCATGCTGCGGCAGCCGGCGGCGGCCGTGGCGAGCACCGCCAGTTGGAGCGGCTTCAGCCCCCGGCGGAGAAACGTGCGGCGATCCAGCCGGCCCGGTCGATCCACGCGGCTCATGGTGAGGCTCCCTGCTTTCTTCCGCGAAGGCGGGCGAGGAGGATACCGCCGGCTGCGGCGGCGGACGAGAGCAATCGCCTCCAGAAAACAGGCCGTGTCGGGTACGGGGGCGGCTTCGGCCGCGTCACTCCGGAAGCGGCTTGCCGCGGGTCTCCGGGATCAGCCAGACGAGGAAGAAGCCGATCAGGTAGATCGCCGAGAGCGTCAGTCCGGCCCGCGGGAAGGCGTCGAGTTCGGCGCGGGCCGGGTCGAGCCCGCGGGCAAAGTAGGCGATGAGCGGCGCGGTCTGCAGTGATCCCACCGCCGCGAGCACGCGGCCGAAGTTGAAGGCGAAGCCCTGGGCCGTCGTGCGGACGACCGTGGGGAAAAGTTCCGGCAGCGCCAACGGGAACCAGCCGTAGAAGCCGGCCGTGGTCGTGGCGGCTAGGAACGACGCGCCGAGGAAGCCCCAGTTGTAGCCGGTGGTGCCGCGGTAGAGCAGGGCGATCGTCGCCAGCGAGGCGAGGCACAAGCCCGCATAGACGATCCGCCGGCCAAAGCGGCCGGCCAGGAGCGCCACGGCGAGCGTGCCGACGATCGCCCCGGTGCTCGTCGCTATCTGCGTCGTCTCCTTCACCTGCCAGCCGGCCTGGCCGCCGGCGGCGACCGCTGCCTTGTCGAGCCCGATCGCCCACTTGGGCAGCCACTGGGTCGAGCCCCAGGTGCCCATGAGCGCTACGCCGGAGAGGCAGGCCGCCAGGAGCATCGTGCGGACGATCCGGCTGCGGGCCTCGGGGGCGATCGAGCCGGCGGCCTGCGCCCGCCGCAGGTAGCCGAGCACCGGCAGGAGGAATCCGCCGAGGGCGACGAGAAATGCCGCGAGCGTCACCGCCGCGCCCGCGGTTCCGCCCCAGGAAGCCGAGAGGCCGCCCGGCATCCACACCGCCACGATGCCGAGCACGGCGATGCTGCCGACGAGCACCCCGAGCAGATCACGGGTGGCCCAGTGCGACGTGCCGCCGTGTGCCCGCGACTCCTCCCAGCGGGCCGACTCGGGCACCGCCATGCGGATGAAGAAGACGAGCAGGCCCGGCACGGCGCCGGCCATCATCAGGAGCCGCCAGGCGTCGCCGCGGGTGAGCCAGTCGACCGTTTCGGCGGAGAGCCCAGCCTGCACGAGGCCGTCGTGCGCCGCGCCGGCGATCCGAGTGAGCATGATGCTCACGAGCGCCACGAGCAGGTAGCCGGCATTGGCCGCTGCGCCGATCAATCCCGCCAGCAGCGGCCGCGAGGCGTCGGGCCAGAGCTCGCTCACGAGCGCCACACCCAGCGCCCATTCGCCTCCCATGCCGAGGCTGGCGATGAACCGGGCCGCGGCGATCTGCAGCGGCGTCTGGGCCAGGCCGCACAGGCCGGTGAAGAGCGCGTAGGTGAGGATGCTCAGGCTCATGGCGCGGACGCGGCCGATCCGGTCGCCCAGCCAGCCGAAGAACACGCCGCCGCAGGCCGCGCCGACGAGGAACACGGCCATGATCGAGCCGAACCAGGCGGTCGCGGCATCCTTGCCGGCGGCGCCTGCCAGCAGGTCTTCGAGCGCCCGCGGTCCCACCAGGGGAAAGAGCCCCATCTCGAAGCCGTCGAAGAGCCAGCCGAGCAGTGCCGCCACAAGCGCGGCGTTGCGGCCCCTATGGGCGGTGTTCGATCCCGAGATCGCGTCCATGGCGAACCTCCCGCTGTCCCCTGAAAAATGTACCGATTCACCGCGCGGCAGTGCGGCGGGGATCGCGAAAGCGTACTCCGCAGGCCGTCGTTCCCGCTACCGGAGACGGTCAGGCCTTCACCTCGAAGCCGGCCCGCTGCGGCCGCGAGAGCAGGCCGTCGGCCTCGGCGTCGGACACGAACCGCTCGGCGGCGGGATCCCATTTCAGCGTGCGGCCGAGCCGGCAGGCGATGTTGCCGAGGTGGCAGGTGGAGACGCTACGGTGCTGGCTCTCGACGTCGGAGATCGGCTGCTTCCTGGCGGCGATGCAGTCGAAGAAGTTGCCCATGTGGTTGACGATGGCATCGAGCTTGCCGGATCGCTCCGGTCGCGAGCGGTTGTCGAAGTCGTAGACCTTGAACGCGTCGCGGGGCAGGGGCTTCGCGGCGAGGTCCTCCACCGGCTTGCCGGAGAGGTTTTCGCGGTTGACGAAGATCCTCCCGTCGCTGCCGGTGAACATGATGCCGCTGCGGCCGTGGTCGGCGACCGTCATCGTCACGCCGTTGGCATAGCGATAGGCCACCTCGAAGTCGATGGGCACGTTGTAGCCGTCGGGCGTCGACGGATACCGGGCCTTGCCGGTGATCTCCACCGGAAACGAGTCGATGCCCCACTGCGCGATGTCGACGTTGTGGGCGCCCCAGTCGGTGAGCTGGCCGCCGGAGTATGCCTGCCACCAGCGGAACGTGTAGTGGCATCGCTCCGGGATGTAGGGCACGTCGGGAGTCTGCCCCTGCCAGAGATTCCAGTTGATGTTGGAGGGCGCCTGCCCCGGCGTGAAGGGGCCGCCGACCACGTTCTTGCCGAGGACCACCTCCACGGTCTGGAGCTTGCCAATCCGCCCCTGGCGGACCAGTTCGACGGCGGTGCGGAAGCGGTGGTCGCTCCGCTGCCACGAGCCGACCTGCACGATCCGTCCCGAGTCCTGCACTGCCTTGCGGATCAGTTTGCCCTCGTCGATCGTGAGCGTGAGGGGCTTCTCGCAGTAGACGTCCTTCCCCGCCTTCACGGCGTCGATGAGCATCTTCGCGTGCCAGTGGTCGGGCGTGCCGATGAGCACCACCTCGACCCGCTTGTCGTCGAGCAGCTTGCGATAGTCCTCGTGAATCTGTGGCGTGCTGCCGAAGCTGGCGCGGGCCTGCTCGCGGACGTGTCGGTCGACGTCGGCGATCGCCACGATGTCGCCGTGCTCTCGGGCCTTCTCGGCGATCACGGTGCCCTGATAGCGCATGCCGATGGCGCCGATGCCCGGCCGGGAGTTCTTCGCGGCCGACGCGGTGGCGGTCGCCTTGTCGGCGGCGGTTCCTGCCCGCACGAGCGTGAGGCTCGAGGCGGCGGCCGCCCCAGCGAGGAAGTGTCGGCGTTTCATGGCGGGTCTCCGGGGAGGATGTCGAAAGAGGAGCCGAGGAGGAATGTCGTTGCCGGTCGGGTTGACGGCCGTCAGCCCACGGGGCACGCTGCGGTGGCGGCCAGTCCGGGCATTACTATCGTCCGCACGACGACGCCCTGTCATTCAGATCGGACCGTCGCGGCATACAGGTTTTGCGTCGCCCCCGAATCTACCGGAAACCGGATGCCATGAGAAACCCGTGTCCCCGGCACGTGGCGGTGCTCGTGGAAACATCCCGCAGCTATGGCCGGGACATCCTCCGCGGCGTGAACCGCTTCATGGCGGAGCACGGCCAGTGGTCGCTCTACCTCGAGCTGCGGGGCCTCGACTCGCGGGTGCCGCGTTGGCTCTCGGCGTGGAAGGGGGACGGCATCATCGCTCGCACCGGCACGCCGGCGATGGCCCGGGCCATCGCCCGCACGGGACTGCCGGCGGTCGAGCTGCGGGCCTCGAAGCTGCCGCACCGGCTTCCGTTCGTGGGCATCGACAACCGACGGCTGGGGCAGCTCGTGGCCGACCACCTCGCCGACAACGGCTTCCGCACCTTCGCCGTCTTCGATCTCGACACGGAGCGCTACTTCGAGGAGCGTCGCGACGACTTTTGCGCGAGCCTCGCGGCCAGAGGCTTCGCCTGCCACGAGTACCACGCGCGGGGCCAGGGCGAGCATCCGGCCAACTGGGAGCGACAGCAGGAGCAGGTGGCGAAATGGGTGGCGGCGCTGCCAAAACCCGTCGGAATCCTCGCCTGCACCGACCAGCTCGGCTTCTGGCTGCTCGACGCCTGCCGGCGGGCGGGCGTGGCGGTGCCGGAGGAGGCCGCCGTCGTGGGCGTGGAGAACGACGAGACGCTCTGCACGCTCGCCTCGCCGCGGCTCTCGAGCGTTGCCTTCGACGGCGAGCGGGTCGGCTACGAGGCGGCAACGCTGCTGGCACGGCTCATGGAAGGCGGGCGGCCGCCCGCGGAGCCGATCGTGGTGCCGCCCCGCGGGCTCGTGGTGCGGCAGTCGAGTGACATCGTCGCGCTCGACGACCCGGCGGTCGCCGCGGCCGTACGCTCCATCCGCGAGCATGCCTGCCACGGCGTGACGGTCTCCGATGTCGTGCGGGCCTGCGGACTCTCGCGGAGCGTGCTCGAGCGGCGGATGCGGGCGGCGCTCGGCCGGCCGCCTGGGGAGGAGATCGTGCGGGCCCGGTTCGCCGAGGTGAAGCGGCTGCTCGTGGAGACCGACCTCCCGCTGGCCGCGATCGCCGACCGCTGCGGCATCGAGCACCCGCAGTACATGGCGGAGGCGTTCAAGCGGCTCTTCGGCGTGACGCCGGGCCGGTTTCGGGCGGGCCAGCGGTGATGGGGCTCTTCCTGCGGAGGATATGTCCGGCGTTGTTGCCGCAAAACCTGCATGCGGTAGGCCGTGAATCTGAATGCCGCAGTCTCCCGGCCGGGGTACGGTATGGAGTGTTTCGGCGCGGCGGCCGGAAGAGTCTCCGAGAAGCCGCGGCCGCGGCGTTGTGCAGGCCGATGGAAAAAGTCCTTCATCGCATGCACAATCCGCTCGTCCTGTCGCGTGGCGAATGCCGCAGGGCTTCGCCTCGCTTCGGTGGAAAAGTCACGCCCCGCATCCCACTCACGCCTGCGCACGGTGCACCATGTCAACCAGCCAGCCCCGGGTTCTGATCGTCGTCGGTGACGCCACCGAGACGGTCGACACGCTCTATCCGATCTACCGCCTCCAGGAGGCGGGCATGAGGCCCGTGGTGATCGCGCCCGAGAAGCGGATCTACCAGATGGTGCTCCACGAGGTGCGGCCCGGCTGGACGATCACTCGCGAGTGGGAGGGCTACCAGATCAAGGCAGACCTCGCGTTTTCCGAGGTACAGCCCGAGGAGTATGCCGGCATCTTCTTCAGCGGCGGCCGGGCCCCCGAGTACATCCGCTACGACGAGGATCTCGTGCGGATCACCCGCCACTTTTTCGACGCGAACAAGCCGGTGGCGAGCGTCTGCCACGGGGTCGAGGTGCCGGCGTATGCAGGCTGCGTGAAGGGGCGGCGGATGGCGACGGTGCCAAAGTGCCGGTTCGATCTCGAGGTGGCGGGGGGCATCTTCGTCGACTCGCCCTGCGTGATCGACGGCAACCTCGTGAGCGGTCGCACGTTCCACGACCACGGCCACTACGTGGGGCCGTGGATCCGGCTCCTCGAGGCGGCCACGAAGACGACGTGAGCCGGGAGCACGCGGGCGAACGGGTGCGGCCCGGCTGCGTCAGTGCGACCGCGCGGTGCCGTAGCGGTCTGCGAGGAAGTTGACGATCGGCACCGGCCCTGACACGAAGGCCCGGCCGTTGAAGACGGGCACGCCGGCCGGCAGGTCGCCTGGCGGCAGGACGAGCACCGGGCACGACTGGTTCTCCTCGCCGACGAGCGCCACCACCTCGGGCCGGGGCCGCGGAACGTCGACGAGCCTGACGTCGAGCGCCTCCGTCAGCTTCGGATGGTAGTAGAGGATCCCGGCGACCGTCGCGCACTCCGGGCAATAAAAGCCGCCCGGGCCGTGCTTGGGGTCGGGGAAGCCGGCGCGGAGGAGGAAGAGGATCGGCTTGGCGGTGGCGGTCATGGAAGGGTTCCTGGCGGTTGCGATTGCGAAATCGTACCTGTCGCAGCGGTTCACGGCGACAGGAGTTGGAGGTTTTCGCGTCGAACGAAGACAACACGATGCTGCCAGACAGCGCAGGGTGTTCACAAGACCGTGTGTGACTCATTCCAGCGATTCCAGCCGGGAGACATCGGCATGATCCTGCGGCCGGTCCATGGCTCGCTTGTTGGCGAGTAGGTGCGGGCGGGACATCATCCGGACGGATGACTCGCTTATTCCCGGTTCTTCGTGGGACGGCTTTTCTGGGGAGTGCCGCGGGGTCGTAAGGTTCAAATTGCCTCGTCGTCCAATGCCTCCACGGCCACGACCTTGTCGGGCGAGTCCTGGCCGCTCACCGCGGCGATTCTGCCCACCTGCGTTTGTCAGTGTGATGTCCCGCCTACCTCTAGGCAGCCTCTTGACGCCCTGATCCACGGGGCTTACTGTGCCGCCCGTGTGAGGGGGCCGTCCGCGTGGGCGGCGGGGGTTTTAGGGGGATCGGTTCAAGGGCTGTACACGGGGGGCGTGTCCCGGCGTGTAGGCACACGCCGCATAACAGGGGGGATGCTATGGCCAGCTTTCCGACACAACGTTCGCGAGGCTTCCTGTTTTCTGACGCATTCCGGCAACGCCGAAAGGAGTGTCGTCGCCGAGGCAATGCGTGGGCCCATACCCTCTCGCCCGAGACTCTTGAACGCCGCTCGATGATGGCGGTGGACTCGTTCGACGCCACCATGTCGAGCAGCACCGATACGTATGCCTGGTCAATGTCGGACAGCGGCACTGCGACGGAGTCCTACTACGTTGCTACGGAGTCGCCACCGACGAGTGACTACACGGTCATGTCCTACTCGGACCCATCGTCAAGCTACGAGCCGCCAACGGATCCGACTTCCAGCTCGTCACCGTCGGAGGTGAACTACTGGGAGACGCCCGAGTACCTCGCGATGATGGCGGCCATGAACGCCGAGGCTCAGCGGCAGGCCGAGGAGCAGGCCCGTCAGCAGGCTGAGATGCAGGCCCAGATGGAGGCGTACTTCAGGGACCTCGCGGCTCAAGAGGCGGCACAGGCACAGTCGGGTCAGTCGGCGGACACTTCGTCCTACAGTGACCCCGGATCATCTACCTCGGCAGGGATGATCAGCGACTCCTCGCCGGGGTATGCCGCCCCCAGTGAATCAACACAGTCGCAGTCCACCGAGCCTTCGTCGAAGACGTCCCCTGAGTCGTCTATAAGCTACGAGCCGCCTACGGATCCGGCGTCGGGCTCGTCACCGTCAGACGTGAATTACTGGGAGTCGCCCGAGTACCTCGCGATGATGGCGGCCATGAACGCCGAGGCTCAGCGGCAGGCCGAGGAGCAGGCCCGTCAGCAGGCTGAGATGCAGGCCCAGATGGAGGCGTACTTCAGGGACCTCGCGGCGCAGGAAGCGGCACAGGCACAGTCAGGGACGTCGTCTTACAGTGACTCTGGGTCGTCGTCCTCGGGAACGCCGTCATCGGGTTCATCGGACTCATCTCCTCCGGACTCGTCCTACGAGGGATCCTCAGGAGACACCTCCTCCTCCAGCAGCTCGACAGGCACCTCATCGCCGAGCGATCCCTCGCCGCCACCTGCTGACGCGAGCGGGGCGTCATCGGGCAGCAGTGAGTCATCGAGTGGCTCGGCAAGCCAGTCCGGTGGCGGAAGCGTTGGTGGCAGCGGTCAGGGAGATGGCTCACCATCTGACGGAACCACCTCAGGGGACGTTCTTCCGGTCGCAGTCCAGCAGGCGATTGCAGCCGCGAATGCGACGTTGATCAACGCCTACACCGCCGCGGCGCTTGGGTATTCCAGCGCAGTTGCGACTGCGAACATGGTTCAGCAGGCAGCGTATGAGTCAGCCTTCGGCGCATATAAGTCCGCCGTCGCCAGTGCCAACGCCGCGTTCTCCGCGGCCGCGGACTCAGCCGCCGCAGCGTACGCAACGGCCGTAGGTGCCGCCGATGCCGCGTACTCTACCGTCATGACTACGGCCGACGTGACCTACAGCACGACGGTGGGTGGTGCTGGTGAAGTAGCATCCGCCACGATCAGCAGCGCGGCTGATGCGTACAGCACTGCTGTGCGTGCCGCCGATGACGCCTATCAGGCCGCACTCGCCGGGCCGTCCGCGGCATACACAGCGAGCGTGGCAGCCGCAGACGCGCAATACGGCAAGGCGATGGAGGCCGCAGAGGCCCAGTACACTGAGACGGCTGATGCTGCGTACAAAGCCTATATCGATGCGTGCGGGCCAGCGTACGCGAGCGCTTGCAAAGCGGAAGCGGATGCCACGGATAAGTGTGAAGTCACCATCATGACGGCGTACGGCAAATACATGTCGTCGGCGGCGATGCTGCTCGATGATCCGGCGTCGGCAGCGGACACGTACTGGGGCATCGTGGCGGGCGCGGTGCAGGAGTGGTACTCGACGGTCACTGCGGTGTGGGATGCCTACAACGCGATTGAGCAACCGGCATACAAGCAGTATACAGATGCCATCGCTGCAGCAGAATCGACGTACTCGCAGGCCGCCGCAGATGCGGCTGCGGCTTGGGGTGACACGACTACCTCCGCGTGGACGGAATATGAGGCGGCGGCAAAGCAAGCCGCGGATGACGCGCAGGCCCAAGATGACTCAGCGTTGGCTATCTACCAAGCCTGCTATGCCGCAGCTGCTGCGACGTATGAGGCCGTCGTTGCCGCGGCGGGCGCGGCCTACAATGCAGTTGCTGTGGTTGCCGCGGGGCAGTTGACAGCGGAATACGCCAGTGCGAACGCGGCAGACCAGTCCGCGTTCGACTCCGCAACGGCCGCTTGGGCGGATAGTGAGGGTAACGCGTGGGCGGCGTGCCTTAGTGTTTTGACCGCTGCGGACACAGCTTGGATGGCCGGGGAGGATTATCTTGGGGCAAACGGGGCAACGGCTGATCAACGCGGCACATCAGCAACGGGCGAAAACGCCGCGTTCGTCGTCGCTGAGACCGCACAAAACCAACCCGAGGGTGACAATTTAGATATCGGCTCGCGTTCTGAGGCGATGACGCTGCCCAATGGCCCAGATGGCCTCGGGCCGGAATGGAAGCTCGACCCAACGCATAAAAATCCAAACGGCCTGCGATTTCGACATCCGAGCGGGAGGTACTTGGATTGGCACCCTGGCGAAGATGGAAAGCCAGGGTGGAAAGGAAGAGATCACTGGCACGACACAGGAGGAAAAGATCATTTGCCTCCTGGAACGAAAATTCCAGACCCCGGCCCGGTGTCTGCACCACAATCGCATCCACAGCCAACCTTGAGTCCGAAATTGCAAGTCATTGTCGTTGGCGTTGGGACAGTGGGCGGCGGTTACATGGTATACCGTGTCGGCCGTATGCTTCCTTCTCTGCTGCCTCCCTTATGGCCTACCATACCTGTGAACTTCGCAATTCCATGAAGCCGAACGCCATCTCGCTCCAACGCCTCGTCGAATCGCTCGGCGGCCTTCACGACGCGAGAGTGATAGCGATCGAGTGGAGTGCCGAAGATCGCCGTTTGAGGATTGTCGTGGATGACATCTACGCAAACAATCGGGGACTTCCTGAATACTTGGGGCCCATGCAGGCGACTGTTATGTTCTCAGATGCCTCGCGTCTTAGCGTAGAGGCCGAGCTCACGCTTGATGGGCTTTCGATCTACGATTGGACGATTTCGCGTAAGGCCCCAGACAACTTTTCGTCAGTCATCGCTTTTTCGCCAGGTGGTAAGGTGGCCCTCGAATGCCGAGCGATTGACATCGTCCGTATCGAGCCGCCCGCCGAATGAGGTAGTTCTGCGCGGCACTGTCCTGGGTTGGAAATCCCGATCCAGGTGGTGTTAACGATTAGCTATGCGAGGCGGAGTGGAGCTTCGATGACGTCACGACGACGGAAGAAGCCAAAGCCGGCGCAGATGCATCGCCGATTGACGGGACGCGGCTCCCAACAGGCGGTGGCCTTCCCCCCTTGGCATGCAGGCACTCCAGATTGTCGCCAGGAGCTTGCCCCTTTTAGGGGCGGCAGGACGGCGTAATCGGCGAGCCCTACGCCATTCCAGACTCCACCGCCCTCACAGCTGCCCGCGTCCGGTCCTTCACAGTGAACTGCCCCCCAATGCGGTACCAGTTTTTAAGTTAGGGATTCACTCTCAGAGAGACCGGCCCTGTGCGGTCGCTGAGGCGTAGCCGAAGCGGCCGCACAGGGCTGCCGCGCCTCGGGAGCCGGTGGACGGTACCCCAGGGCACTGTGCGGCCGGACGGTGTTGTAGGCCTGCCTCCAGCGCTCGATAAGCACCTTCGCCTCGAGCAGCGTGTCGAACGACTCCCGCTTGAGGAGCTCGTCTCGAAGCTTGCCGTTGAAGCTCTCCACGTAGCCGTTCTCCCAGGGCGATCCCGGCTCGATGTACAGCGTCTTCACGCCCACCCGCGCCAGCCACTCCCGGACGCGCTTGGCGGTGAACTCGCTGCCGTTGTCGCTCCGGATGTGCTCGGGCACGCCCCGACGCACGAACAGGTCGCTCAGCCGCTCCAGGACGTCCTCGCTCGTGAGCTTCTTGGCCACGTCGATCGCCAGGCATTCTCGCGTGTACTCGTCCACGATCGTCAGCATCCGGATCGGACGGCCATCAGACGTTCGGTCCATCACGAAGTCATAGCTCCACACGTGATTCCGATGGGTCGGCCGCAGCCGGATGCACGACCCGTCGTTCAGCCAGAGCCGCCTCCGCTTGGGCTGCCTTGCAGGCACTTTCAGACCCTCCTCACGCCAGATCCGCTCCACACGCTTGTGGTTCACCCGCCATCCCTCCCAGTGCAGAAGAACCGTGATTCTGCGGTATCCATAGCGGCCGTACTCGCAGGCCAACCACTCGATCCGCTTCACGAGACGAGGCTCATCATCCGGGACACGACGCACCCGACGCTGCGTACTCCGGCACTGCCTGATCACCCGGCATGCCCGGCGTTGGCTGACGCGATCACGGCCAAACACGCCCCGAACGTGCTCGACAGCCTCCCGCCGCTTCGCCGGGCTCAGAATTTTCCCTCGGCGACTTCCCGAAGGATTGCCTTGTCCAACTCCGCGTCCGCCAGCAGACGCTTCAGACGGGAGTTCTCCTTCTCGAGCTCCTTGAGTCGCTTCGCCTGGTCCATGCGCAGACCGCCATACTTCTTCTTCCAACGGTAGTAGGTCTGCTCGGTCACGCCGATCTTCTTCACCGCCTCGGCGACGGTCTTCCCCCTACCCAGCTCGACTTCCACCTCTCGGAGCTTCGGGATAATGACCTCCGCCTGCTCCGCTTTTCCTCGTGGCATTTCTTGCCCTCCCTTGGTTGCGGCCGCCCGGGATTCTCACTCCCGGAGTGGCCTCGTTTAAGGGGGGCAGGTCACGTGGGACATCACAGCGTTAATAA
>JBILVO010000149.1:0-9174 GCA_044370415.1 Pirellulales bacterium | reverse complement strand
CCGCGAGCAGTTCGAGTCGCAGTAGCCGGCCGCCCCGCCCGAGAACCGCGCCGGTCGCGTCGCCTGCCGACGCGTGGCTACGGCTTCCTCAGCACGACGAGGAACTGCTCGCCGAAGAACCGCCGAGAAGCGGCAGCCGAACGCGGAGCCGGCTTTGCAACACCGGGTCACGTCGCGGCGGCAGCGGCTGCGAGGCTGCGCAGGATGCAATCCCTGACCGCCGGCGGGTCGCAGGAAACGAGCAGATCGGCATTCGGTCGCTGCTGGCGGATCTGTCGGCGATCGACCACCAGCATGCCCGCAGTGAGGTCGCCCACCGTCTCGACGTCGGCCACGACCGGCGCTCGTTCGAAGAGCTCCGGGTTCGTCACCGCCACCAGCGACACCACGTCGTGCAGCCAGACCCCCTCGCTGCCCAGCAGCTGGCGATGCGCACGAAAGGCGTGCTGCAGCATCCGCCGCAACAGGAGCCCTGCACGGGAACACTCGTCGGGCAGATGCTCGAGGAAGTCGAAGCCCAACACCACCTGGCCCGTGGTCTCCAGCGGCACGAGCGTCTTGGTGAGCGGCTCGCGGACCACGTGCCGGGCCGCCTGCGGGTCGCAGTAGAAGTTGAGGTCGGCGACCGGCGTGACGTTGCCGCCCCCGTGGGCGGTGCCCCCCGAGATGATCACGCGGTCGATGATCTCGGCAATCGATGGATCCCGACGCAGCAGCCGCGACAGGTTCGTCAGCGGCCCCAGGGCGACGACCGTCACCTCGCGCGGATTCGCCCGCAACGTCTCCCACATCACCTTCTCGGAGACGTGCCCTCCATGGAGCTGGATCGGCGGCAGGTCGGCGCCGCCCAGACCGTCGGCCCCATGCATGTTGAACGGCTTTTCCGGAAGGGCCGTGTCGGTCGGCGCCAGGCCCACGCGGGGCAATCGCGGCGGGTCGAGGTAGGCCACGAGCGCCTGCAGGTTGGCCGAGGCCTGCTCCGGCATGACGTTGCCGCCGGCTGCCGTGACGGCCAGCACCTCCAGCCGCGGATCGAAGAGTGCCATGGCAAGGGCCACGGCGTCGTCGATCCCGGGGTCGACGTCGAGAATCACCTTGCGGGGCACGGCGGCAGGCTCTCAGGGCGAGGTGGGGTCGCGGGGTCGCCCCCGGCGGCACACGTGCACGGGCCACCGGACGTCGTCGCTTGACTGCGCATCGTGGACGTTCGTCGCGGCCCACAGACGGACCGACACTGTGGACACCGTACTCGTTACACGGTGCAATGGTATCCGAAACCGGGACTGCATGCCGCGGGCCCGCGGCGGCCAGCGAGATCTCCGTGGAACGCCAGACAGACACCCCAGACATCGACGCCTCGCTGGCCCGTCTGCAGCGGGGACTGCATGCCGGCCGCGACGAGACGCGACGGCTGGTCGATGGAGTGCTCTCGGGAGCGGTTGATCTGGAGGCATTCGGCCGGTGGCTCTTGGCCCTCGCGGATCTCGGTGAATCGGCCGACGAGATCGCCGGCGTCGCCGCAGCGCTGCGGGGCCGGATGCTGCCGGTGGCCACGCGGCACGAGTTCGTCGCCGACACCTGCGGCACGGGCGGTGACGGCTCCGGCTCGTTCAACATCTCGACGGCCGCGGCCCTTGTCGCGGCGGCGGCGGGCCTGCCTGTCGCGAAGCATGGCAACCGCGCCGTGACGAGCCGCACCGGCTCGGCCGACGCGCTCGAGGCGCTCGGAATCGCGGTCGGCCTCGAGCCCGAGGCGAGCGGCCGCCTGCTCGACGAGGCCGGCTTCTGCTTCTGCCTGGCGCCCGTGCACCATCCCGCCATGGCCCGGGTCGGCCCGCTGCGGCGATCACTCGGCCGACCGACCGTCTTCAACCTCGTCGGGCCGCTGTGCAACCCGGCCGGCGCGGGAGTGCAGGTGATCGGCGTGGGCCGGCCTGCCGCCCGGGAGCCCGTGGCGCGGGCGGCCGCGCTGCTCGGCGCGCGGCGGACCATCGTCGTGTCGGGGCACCTCGGCACCCGCGACGCCGACGGAAAGGCCGCTGCCGGCGATGACAGGGCATTCGACGAAGTGAGCGTGTTCGGTCACACCGACGTCATCGACGTGGCGGGCGAGACGCTGTCGCGCACGACCTGGACGCCCGAGGACTTCGGGATCGCCACGCAGCCCGTGGCCCGTCTCGATGCACTCGCGGTGTCGGGCCCGGCGGAGAGCGCCGCGGCGATCCGCGGCGTGCTCGCCGGGGAGCGCGGCCCGCGGCGCGATGTCGTCGTCCTCAATGCGGCCGCGGTGCTCTGGGCCGCAGGGCTCGCCGCCAGCCTGCCGGCGGCCCGCGCGGCCGCAGAGGCGGCCATCGATTCCGGTGCGGCCGCAGGAAAACTCGCGCGGCTCGCGGGCGTGCAGCACCGCCGCTGACGGCAGCGAAAGGCCGCAGGAATCCCGCGGGGCCTGTGTCACACCGGCCATTCAGACCAGCGGCACCACCAGCCCGTCGTAGGAGAGCTCCACGCCGCGGGGCAGCGTTGCCGACGTGGCGGCATGCCCGAACTCGTGCCCCATGTGCACGAGGAGCGTCCGCCGGGCGTTCACCCGCGCGGCCACCGCCAGCGACTCCTCGAGCGAGAAGTGCGTGGGGTGCGTGGTCGGCCGCAGGCAGTCGAGCACCAGCACGTCGAGCCCCTCCAAGAGCGGCCAGGTCTCGTCCGGAATCGCGTTGGTGTCGGTGCAGTACGCGACGTCGCCAAACCGGAAGCCGAGCACGTCGTAGGGGCCGTGCTTGAGCCGCAGTGGGATGAACCGCTGCCCGAGCGCCGTGAACGGCTCGAGTCCGATCCGCTCGAAGAACACCCGCGGCACGCCGCCACCGGCCGGCGGATCTGTCGCAAAGGCGTAGTCGAAGGCCTTGCGGATCCGCGATTCCACCCGCTCCTCGCAGTAGAGCGGCAGCGACTTCGCGGCGGCGAAGCAGATCGGGCGGATGTCGTCGAGGCCGTAGACGTGGTCGACGTGGTCGTGGGTGTAGAGCACGGCGTCGACTCCCGCGATCCGCTCGCGCAGGAGCTGGGTCCGCAGGTCGGGGCTGGTGTCGACGAGGAGCGTGCCGCCGGGCAGTCCCAGCACCACGCTCGTCCGCGTGCGGCTGTCGCGGGGATCGCCGCTGCGGCAGGTCTCGCACCAACAGCCCACCACCGGCACCCCCACGCTCGTGCCGGTGCCGAGGAAGAGCATCCGCCCCGAGACGTCCCGACGATCGGCCGGCGCGGGTGGTGAAATCGGCATGGAAACCGGCTCGCGAGGGGACGGGACCGTGACGGCGGAGACGACCGCAAATATGACGACTATTTTCCCAGCGCCCAGCGCGGCCACCGCGACGCGGCCGATCCCGACCGGCTCCGACCGCCGCGACGTCCGGGCCGAATCGGCCGAAAACGCCCCGGGATCGCCTTGACCCCCGCGCCACCCGACCGCGACAATCCGACTGAAAGGTGCCCGCTCCGCCATGCAACAGCTCGAACGCCTCTGGGACGCACTGTCCAACGCCGCCGCCGCCGCCGGCTCCCGCCTGGAACGGTTCATCACCGGCCTCTTCGGCTCGTCGAACGCGCGGTACCTGCGGCGGCTGGAGCCCCGGATCGAGGCGATCAATTCGCTCGAGCCGAAGTACGAGGCGATGTCCGACGCGGAGCTCCGCGGCCAGACGGCCGAGTTCCGCCGCCGGCTGGCCGGCGGTGAGACGCTCGACGACATCCTCGTCGAGGCCTTCGCCGTCTGCCGCGAGGGAGGCCGCCGGTTCCTGGGCATGCGGCACTACGACGTGCAGCTGATCGGCGGCATGGTGCTCCACTCCGGGGCGATCGCCGAGATGATCACGGGCGAGGGCAAGACGCTCGTGGCCACGCTGCCTGCCTACCTCAACGCGCTCGAGGGAAAGGGCGTGCACGTGGTCACCGTCAACGACTACCTCGCCCGTCGCGACATGGAATGGATGGGGCCGCTCTACATGGGGCTGGGCCTCACCGTCGGCGCGATCCAGTCGGGCATGGACTCCGGGGAGCGGCAGGAGTCCTACGCCCGCGACATCACCTACGGCACCAACAACGAGTTCGGCTTCGACTACCTCCGCGACAACATGCGGATGGCGGCCCGCGACGACGACCGCTTCCCCAAGCACATGCAGCAGAGCCAGGGGCCGCTGAACTTCGCCATCATCGACGAGGTCGACAACATCCTCATCGACGAGGCCCGCACGCCGCTGATCATCTCCGGACCGGCCCACGACGACGTGACGAAGTATTCGAAGGCCGACCAGATCGCCCGGCAGCTGGTCGTCGACCGGCACTTCGAGGTGAAGGAGAAGGAGCACACCGTCGCCCTCACCGAGGAGGGCGTGCGGACGGCCGAGCGGCTCGCCGGCGTGGAGAGCTTCTACACCGCGGGCAACATGGAGTGGCCCCACCTCATCGACAACTCCCTCAAGGCCCACCACCTCTACAAGCGCGACGTCAACTACGTCGTGCAGGAGGGCGAGGTGGTGATCGTCGACGAGTTCACCGGCCGCCTCATGCCCGGCCGGCAGTGGTCCGACGGGCTGCACCAGTCGGTCGAGGCGAAGGAGGGGGTGAAGGTGAAGGAGGAGTCGCAGACCCTCGCCACCGTCACCCTGCAGAACTTCTTCAAGCTCTACAAGAAGGTTGGCGGCATGACCGGCACCGCCATGACCGAGGCCAACGAGTTCTGGAAGATCTACAAGCTCGACGTGATCGCCATCCCGCCCAACCGCGGCATGAAGCGGATCAACCACCCCGACGTGATCTACCGCACGGAGCGGGAGAAGTGGGTGGCCGTCGCCGACGAGGTGGAGCGAATCAACCGGTGGGACACGCTGGCGCTGGCGGACGGCAGCTGGCGGATCGGCACGATCGTGGCCGAGACTCCCGACCACTACGAGCTGAAGCCCAAGGGTGCGCACGGCTCCGATCCCACCGAATCGATCCCGCGCACCACGGTGAAGGAAGTCCAGCGGAAGGGGCTGCCGGTGCTCGTCGGCACCGTCTCGATCGAGAAGAGCGAGCACCTCGCGCGGCTCCTCGAGAAGCGGGGCGTCGACCACCAGGTGCTCAACGCCAAGCAGCACAAGCGCGAGGCCGAGATCATCGCGCAGGCCGGTCGCCTGGGCGCCGTGACGATCGCCACGAACATGGCCGGCCGCGGCACCGACATCATCCTCGGCGGCAATCCCGACACGCTGGCCTGGGCGCAGCTGCAGGACCGCTACCCCACCCGGCTCGACGTGCCGAAGGAGGAGTGGGACGCGCTCGTCGCCGAAATCTCCTCGCGTGAGAACATGAAGGCGGAGGGGGCGAACGTCCGCGGCATGGGCGGCCTGCAGATCGTGGGCACCGAGCGGCACGAGGCCCGCCGGATCGACCTGCAGCTCCGCGGCCGCTGCGGCCGCCAGGGCGATCCCGGCTCGAGCCGCTTCTTCCTCTCGCTCGAAGACGACCTGATGCGGATCTTCGCCGGCGAGTGGGTGAAGAACGTGCTCACGCGGCTGGGCATGCAGGAGGGGGAGGCGATCGAGAGCCGGATGGTCACCCGCCGCGTCGAGGCGGCCCAGAAGAAGGTCGAGGAGCGGAACTTCGAGGTCCGCAAGAACCTGCTCGAGTACGACGAGGTGATGGACGAGCAGCGGAAGCGGGTCTACGGCTTCCGCCAGCGGATCCTCGACGACGAGCCCTGCCGCGACATCATCCTCGACATGGTCGACCGCCAGATCGACCAGAACATCGGCACGTTCCTCGACCGCGACTACGGCCCCCAGACCTACGCCACCTGGGCGTCGGGCCAGCTCTCCTGCGAGCTCGATCCGGCCGACTTCCGCGGCATGTCGCCGGAGGAGGCCGAGCGGCGGGCGGTGGACGAGGCGGTGCGGCAGTCGGAGGCTCTCGTCTTCGAGGCCGTTGAGGAGAACCTGCCCTCCGGCGAAGACGAGGATGAGTGGAACTGGTCGGCGTTGGCCTCGTTCGCCAACGTCCGCTGGCGGATCTCCGTGAACGATCGCGACCTGAAGCGGGAGGGCCGCGACGGCGTCGCGGAGTTCCTCCAGGAGAAGATCCGCGACGCGATCCACCGCATCGACCTTTCCGAGGGCGCCCGGTTCCTCGCCCCCGACTTCAGCCTGCGAAGCGCCTGCGGCTGGACCGAGTGGCGGTTCGGCGCGCGGCTCGACGACGCCGACCTCGCGGCGGTCGACAAGAACGGCCTCGATCCGCAGGCGTTCAAGAAGCTGGTCAGCGGCAAGGCGCGGGCGGTCTACGCCCAGCGCGAGATCGAATACCCGGTGCTGGTCGGGCTGTCGCACTTCACGGCCCGCGGCCCCGGCGGCGGCCGCGGTCTCGACCGCGAGGGGCTGCTCGCCTGGGCCCGCGAGCGGTTCGATCCTGCGCTCACCGAGCAGGATCTCGCGTCGAACGACCTCGACGAACTCAAGAGCGTGCTCGTAGCGGCCAGCCGCCGCCGCCACGCCCAGGAGGGCGACTCGCGCGACGAGATGAAGCGGATGGAGCGGGCGGTCCTGCTGCAGATCCTCGACAACTCCTGGAAGGACCACCTGCTGGCGATGGACCACCTGCGATCGAGCGTCGGCCTCCGCGGCTACGCGCAGGTCGATCCGAAGGTGGAATACAAGCGGGAGGGCATGCGGACCTTCGATCTGATGTGGAAGGGGATCGACGAGCGGGTCACCGACATCGTCTACCGGATCGAGCAGGTCGAGGGGGACGAACTCCGCAGCGCCTGGAAGGAGACGGCCGCGATCCACGCGGAGGCGGCCCCCGCCGCGCTCGTGGAGCCGCAGCAGGCGGCCGCCGGGCCGACGGACATGCCGGGCGACTCGCGGTCGTCGCAGCCGGTCGAGCCGATCCGCAACATGGGGCAGAAGGTGGGCCGCAACGACCCCTGTCCGTGCGGCAGCGGCAGGAAGTTCAAGAACTGCTGCGCGAAGTCGAGCGGCGTGCCGCTGGGGTGACGCCGTCGTTGGGCACGGGCGCAACCGCCCGTGCGACGAAGTGGCACCGCCACGGCCCCAGCCGCAGGCTGCGGACGATCGCGGCGATCCGATATCCCGCCTTGGCGTGGGCCCGCAGCGCTGCCGCGTTTTCCGGAAGCGTCAGCCTGAGGACGGCCGGGCAGCCCGCGTCGCGCAGGTGCCGCAGCCATGCCACGCTGAGCGCCGGAGCGATTCCCATGCCCCGCACCGCCGGTGTCGTGTAGGCGTTGAACTGAAAGGCCTCGCCGGCGGCCAGCGGCAGATTCCTGCCCAGGTAGTCCGATCTGGCCCTGGTGTTCGAGCCCCACATCGCCCCGACGATCCGGCCGTCGTGCCTGGCGACGAGGCAGCGGTCTCCTTCGGAAAGCCGTCGTGCGGGATCGTCGCCGTGGCCCCGCGTGCGAAACGCCCGGTAGGCTTCCACATCCTCGGCCGTGAGCCACTCGATCGTCACGGGCACTGCCGCGGCGCAGTCCGGAATCGGCTCCGAGAGCGGCCGGCGGAGCAGGTAGAGCCGCCGATAGCCGAGCACGGCCAGGGATCTGAACCAGAGGCCGCGCAGCCCCTCTTCACATAGCGTCCGCCAGGCGCGGGCCGGAAGCCGCTCGCTCATACGACGTCCGCCGGCCGCTGTCTGTTGGAGAAGCCGAGTGCGCGGAACTCGGCCGGTGGCATCAGAGGCCGCTCGAAGTACTTCGCCAACTCGTGCACGCGCTCGAGCAACATTGCGTTGGTCGCCAGACGATCCCGCCCCGCATCGAACCAGAGATTGTCCTCCAGCCCGACCCGCACGCCGCCTCCCTCCATTATCGCCAGCGCGTTCGCCCGCATCTGGACGGCACCGATGCCGCCGAGCGACCAGACGGCCCCGGCGGGCAGGCTTCGCAGGAGCATGCCCACCTGCAGAAGGTCGGCCTGCGCTCCCGCCAGGTTGCCCACGATGACGTTGAAGTAGTGGGGTGGCCCGAGCACGCCCTTCTGGATCAGGTGGTTCGCGTAGTTGATCATGCCGGCATCGAAGCACTCGAGCTCCGGCACCACGCCGAAGCGATCCATCTTCTCGATCAGCATCCGGATCATCTCGGGGGAGTTCATGCTCGCCTCACGGACGAAGTTGAGCGACCCCAGCGTGAGCGACGCCATGTCGGGCCGCAGCTCCAGCACGGCCGACCGCTTCTCGAACTCCGGGAAGGTCCGGCCGCTGAGCGAGGCGCAGATCGGCAGTTCGGGGCAATGCCTGCGGACGCCGGCGAAGATCTCCGCGTAGATCTCCGGCTCGTAGGCGGGGCTGCCGTCCGCACGCCGGGCGTGCAGGTGCACGACCGTGATGCCGATCTCGTGCGCCTCGTGAACCTGTTCCACGATCTCCGCCGGGCCGATCGGTACGTGCGGCGTCTGAGCCTTGGTCGGCACCATGCCGGTGGGCGTGAAATTGACGACGAGTGGGGGCGGCGTGGTGTGCTTCATGGCATGGCTGCCGGGAGGCGAATGGCAGGACCGCCGACCTCCGGCTCCCGGGCGACGGCATGGATGGCCACGTAGTGGCCGGTGAGCCAACGGGTCGGCAGCGACTCCAGCCGCTCGCACGCCGCGAGGCACCGCATGAAGCCGCGGCGGCACGCCTCCGGCAGCCGATCGACCAGCCCCGCCAGCGGCACGGCGAGGGCCCGCGGGCAGTGCATCACGGCGGTCGCCTCGACGATCTCGAAGCCGGCATCCCGCACCGCCGCCGCGAGGGCCCGCGGCCCGAGCGTGGCGCCAACCTGATACGGCACAATTCCGACGCGGCGCAGTACCGGCAGCAGCGGCCCGTTCCGCAACCCGATCAGCGGGTTGGCGGGATTGTCCATGGTAAGGACAAGCTGCCCGCCGGGCAGGAGCACCCGCCGCAGCTCGACAAGCGCCGCCCGAATCTCGGGTGTCGAGCCGAAATGATCAAGCGTCGAGCCGGAGAAGATGGCCGTAAACGAGCCATCGGCAAACGGCAGCGACCGCACGTCGGCTGCGACGGCATCAAGCCCCGGATTGCACGCGGCCGCCTCCGCGACGATCACGGGCGAGATGTCGATGCCCGTGACGCGCACTCCGGAGGCCAGCAGCGGCCGCACGAGCCCGTGGCCGGACACCT
>JBILVO010000006.1:0-63733 GCA_044370415.1 Pirellulales bacterium | reverse complement strand
GGCGATCGTCTGCGTGCGTTCCGACCGGTCGTCCGGCGACCGGCAGGAGGTGCGGATGATCGACAGCCGGGTGGAAGGGGCCGCCCTGTTCCTCGAGGCCGGAGGCGGGGCGGCGGGAGAGGTCGGTGGAGTGGGCGGCGGCGAGGGGGGACGGATCGACCTGACATGGTCCGGCGGTCGCGTGGTCACGCCGGGGCGGTTCCTGCTGGCCGAGGGGGCGGCCGTGGTTGGTGGCGCCGGCGTCGCGATCACGGTCACGCTCGACGATGGGCTCTTCGCCTGCGGCGATGGGTTCGCCTGCCTGATCGATTCGCCGACGCGGCCGCGGCCGGCGAGAGTGCGGGGGCTCGCACGCGGCTGCCGGTTCCTGGTGCCGGAGGGCCACGCGCTGCTCGAGCAGATCGGCGTCGGTGATCCGCAGACCTACCGGGCGGCGATCGGGTGGGTCGATGCCGGCAGCCGCTACCAGGGCAGCGGCGTCTTCCGACGCATCGACGCCGCGGCCGAGCGGCTGGATCTGGACTACGCATCCCATCCGCAGCCGCTCGACCACGCCCTCAGGATCGAGGCCTGGCCCTCGGCAGACGCTCGCTGAATCGCCGCCTGCCGGTTCGGGTGGGCGTGGTCGCCGGCGGGCCGCCTAGCGCCTGCTGCCGAGCAGCGGCCGGCCGGCGGTGCAGCCTGTTTCTTGACGCCGGCGCGGCAGGTGGGTCTAGTAGAATTGTCGCGGTGGAGCGGATCGTGGACGATCCCTCCCGGCGGACACCCCACCTTGGAGAGCAGCGATGTCGCGGTCTTGCAGCAGGTATGCCGTGGTCTTCGGAGCGGTTCTGACGCTCGTGTGTGCGGGCTCGGCCCGTGAGGCCTTCGCCCGGAAGCAGTACATGGACGAGTTCAAGGCCATGTACGTGAAGGCCGACGGATCCGACGCCGAGAAGGCGCTGGCGGCGGAGGTCGAGACCGCGAAGTGCAACGTGTGCCACGTGGGCAGCGTCAAGAAGGATCGCAACATCTACGGCAACGCCCTGGCCGAGCGGCTCGACAAGAACGACAAGGATGCGACGAAGATCAAGAAGGTGCTCGAGGAAGTGGCCGCTCTGTCGAGCGATCCGGCCAAGACCGGCGTGCCAACCTTCGGCGACCTGATCAAGCAGGGCAAGCTGCCCGTGGGGAAGTGAGCCCCCTTCACGCACCGTCACCGTTCGGCCGCCCGGCAGCCTCGAGCACGAGCTGCTCGAGATCCGGGCGGCCGGCGATCGCGGCAGCCACCTCCGCGGGGGCGAATATTCGCACCCGCTTCACGAGGTCGTCGAACTGCTCCTGGGCGAGGCTGCGCACCACCGGCGAGAGCTCCGCGAGGCTCGTCCAACGAAACGCCCCGTCTGCGGTCCGCTCCGTGCCGCGGTCGCGGACATCGAGGCGAAACTCCACCTCGCGCTCCGTGGGAGGCGCGTCGATGAGGATGGCATTCTCGCCGATCCCACCGCAGGCGATCGCCAGCCGACCCGCCACCGCCACCTTCTCGTCGTAGGTGCGGCCCGCGAGCGATCGATGGATCGCCGGATGCCGCAGCGCGTCGAACGACGCCACCCGCTTGAAGAGCGATCGTCGTGGCCCGAAGAGCCCGTCCAGCAGTGGCGCGGCCGCCGTGCCGGCCGCGATCTGTGCGAGCAACGCGATGAACCCGCCGTCATCCTCACGAACCAGCCGCCACGGATCGATGCGGTCGCGCAGGAGCCAGACGGCCCGTTGCAGCATGGCGGTGGCGCTGCGGACGGCGTGGTGCCAGTAGACCTCGCTGAACATCACATACCGCGCGAAGACCAGCATCTCGGCGGCGGTGCGGCCCTTCTCGGTGATCGCCAACGTGGTGCCGCTGCCGTCGAGGCAGAGGCTGGAGAGCAGCCGCTCCTCGTCGAAATGCAGGCCGTAGGGGACGCCGGCGTGGAGGCTGTCACGCCGCAGGTAATCCATCTTGTCGACGTCGATCGGGCCGGAGAGGAGCGAATGCAGGATGAGGCCGGCCGGATCGGTGGCGGCGCCGGTGATCAGCGCGGCGACGCGGTCGGGAGAGATTCCCCATGAACGCTCGAGCTCGGCGGCCAGCTCGCCCTGGCCCAGGATGTCGTGCACAAGCGACTCGTGCCGCGGGAACAGAGACAGCCCCATGTCCTCGATCGGATGGCAGAAGGGCCAATGACCGATGTCGTGGACCAGTGCCGCCACCACGAACGCGGCCGCGTCCGCCTCGCCGACCGCCGCCGCGAACCGGGGCACGTGCCGCAGCCGTGCCAGGAACTCGATCGCCAGCCGGTAGACGCCGAGGGAGTGCTCGAGCCGACCGTGGACGGCGCCGGGGTAGATCAGCGACACCAGTCCGAGCTGGCCGACCCGCGCGAGGCGACGCATCGCCGGGGTGTCGAGCAGGCGACGGACCCGGGGCGTGAGCGGCACCGTCAGACCCGGCGGAATCCGCACGCCCTCGGCGTGCGAGTCGAAGGCCGCCAGTTCGGGCAGGCGATCAAGTGTCTTGGCGGGCATGGCGGTCACAAGCAGCTCCACGGCGCCGGGCATCTCAGACCGGCATGAATCCCGCCAGCCAGCGCAGCAGAGCCGCGAACATGACGTAGAGCGAATAATGGGCCACGCCCGTTCCCCAATCGAGGTCGTAGGCGGCCAGCGACGCGAGGCTGCCCGCGAGGAAGAAGGGAGGCCCGAGGTAGACCCAGGCCCACATCTCGTTGGTCAGGTCCGTCGGCAGGAAGCCCTTCACGGCCCAGAGCAGCGCGTAGACGGCGGCGCAGATGAGCGTGCGGACGACCAACGGCCTGCCGCGGTAGGGCGCCAGGTTGCGGTCGCGGACGATCTCGTAGCCGATCCAGCAGCACGGAACCGCCACCACGAACGCGGCCAGGCCGAGCAGCCAGTAGGGAAACTGGTCCGGCTCCCAGATCCGCCCGGCCACGGCGGCGAGGATCATGGCCACGATCGCTCCCACCGCCACCGCCACGTAGGCGGCCCGCGGGATCGGGAACTCCTGGAACACGATCGGCGCGAGGGATGGCCGGCCGGTGCGGACGGCCTCCTCCTCGGGGCCCTGGATCTTCACCTCCGTGACGGCGGCGGGGATCGTGATGGGCGCCTTGCATTTCGGGCAGGGGCCGGTGCGGCCGGCGAACTTGTCGCTGACCGTGAAGAACGTCCGGCAGCCCGGGCAGAGGACCTTGATCGCCATGAAGTCGTCGCCTGATCGGAAGGTCGGATGCCGCGCGATGGGCGCCGGGCCGCTCACGCCGTGGCGGCAGTGTCAGAGTCCGGGATCGCCGCGTCAAGGCGCGCGGACGCGTCGCGGAAATCCCGCCGCCGCGTTGACCCGGCCGCTGGTCGGGTAGAATGTCATGGGCCCTTGGGACGTGGCTCGCGGGACTTCTTGGGGCGGGCTGCAGGCGCATGAACGACGACAAGGCGATCGACTGGGGCAAGTTCGAGGTGGCAGCGTCACCTTCGGTGTCACCTGCGGCGCCGGCTGCGGCCGCTGCACCGGCCGCGATAGCGCCGACGGCGCATGCGCCGCCTCGCGACACCGTCGTCGTCCACTGTCCCAACGGCCACCGGCTCGTCGTGCCGGCGTCCCATGTCGGCAAGATGGGCAAGTGCGCCAAGTGCCAGGCGGCATTTCGCATTCCCTCCGCCACCGAGGCGAAGGGGCCGCCCGCAGCAGGGGTGCATGCCGTGGCCCAGCCCGCCGACGCGGCCGCCGCACCGGCGGCGGAGCCGCCGCCGGCCAAGCCGGCCGATGCCGGCCCGGGGATGTCCGGCAGTGGACCGATCGCGTCGGCGCCGGCCGCTGCGGTCGTGTGCGATGTCGCTGAACCGGTGCCGGCCGCGGCCCCTGCGGCGGCAGAGCACCGGCCCGCGCCCGCCCTCGATCAGGCCGGGACGCCCTCGTCGATCGCCGGGCTCCTCACGCGGCTGTGGGAGGAGGTGGATCGGGGGGGCGTCGTCGAACTGCACATCGAGGGGGGCAGCGTGGTCCTGCCGAAGTGGTTCGATCGCCGGTGGTCCTCCGGCACGCACGCCCTCTTCGCGAGCCAGGCCGTCGACGGCACCGTCACGCTCACGGCGGTCGCCTGGGAGTCGATCAAGAGGATCGTGGTCCGCAACGTCGGCGATCTTCCCGACGGGATGTTCGAGTAGGACGACGACCTCCGTCCACGTCCTCAGCAGGCGGCGAGCGGCCACCGACGACGCGTCAGTCGTTGGCGTCGAGGTCGCCCTCGGTGATCGTCGTGAAGCCCTTGTTCGCCAGGGTCTCGAGTCCCATCTCCGTGTTGTCGACCATCAAGGCGACGGCGGGCCGGCCCCGCGGGCGGGCGAGGATGGGATAGGCCTGGATGATGTTCACCTCGGCCTGCAGGAGCGCCGTGCAGATCCGCTGCAGCGGCTGGCTGTCGTCGGGAAGCTCCACGCCGATGAGATCGCTCTCGATCAGCGCCAGCCCGGCGCGTTCGAGGATTTCCCGGCCCTGCTCCGGGTGGCTGAGGAGGAACCGCACGAAGGCGCATTCCCCGGAATCGCTGATCGACAGGGCGACGATCCGTACCTTCGATCCGTCGAACCGCCTCACCACCTCGAGCAACTGGCCGACCCGGTTCTCGAGAAACACCGTGAATTGGCGGAGCGTGGGCCAGTTGCGGCCGCGCGCGGTGGCGAACCCGACTCCCGTCCCTTCGCCGGCATCTCCCACACTCACGTCACGGGCTCCAGGGGGGCGGGGAGGGAATGCGTCCGATGGGGAGGGTGCGAGGCTGGGAGGCCTCGTGCCGAAAGGATAGAGTCTCCCGACCGGCAGGGTCAATGAAGGCGGCTCGGCGGCCGGGCTGACCGGATCAGACACCCGTACGGACGCGAGGACGATGGCCGAACCAGTTCACGAGATCGAGATCCGGGTGCGGTACCAGGAGACCGACGGCCAGCGGCGGTTGCACCACGCCAACTATCTCACCTACTTCGAGATGGGACGGACGGAGATGCTCCGGTCGTACGGCAGGACCTACCGCAACTTCGAGGACGAGGGGCTCTTCATGGTGGTGTCCGAGGTCTCCTGCAAGTACCTCGCCCCCGCCGACTACGATGACGTGCTCCGCCTGCGGACCCGCGTGGAGAAGATCGGGGCGGCACACATCAAGCACGCCTACGAACTGATCCGCGACAAGACCATCCTCGCGACCGGCACGACGACCGTGGTCTGCGTCGACCCGGAGGGCAGGATCCGCCGGCTCCCCGACTGGATGCTCGGCTGAGGGATAGCGCGGTCGTCACGCCCGCCGGCGGCCGTCAACGCGGTCGGTTCGGCGGCGCCGGTTCGTCGTCGTCATCCGCCCAGCGAGCCTGACCGACGACGTCGAAGGACTCATCGGCGATGCCGGCCGTCTGGCAGCAGTCCTCCTCGTCGGGGTCGCCGACGTAGGCGAGCAGGGCCTCCATCTCGCTTTCGGAGATCTCGGCCAGGCGATAGCTGCGGAGAATCTCCGGCGCCGGATCCCCGGGGGCCGGCATCGCTTCGCCTGCTTCCGCGTCACGTGAACGCACGAACTGCTCGCACAGCGAAAAGAGTTCCTCGCGAACCATCGCCTTCTCCCTCTGGAGTGACTCCAATCCGGCCGCAGGCACGAACACACGCGCCGGCAACTCGTGAAACCCTATACGAAGGATGTGTGGGGAGTGTTCGGAAGGGGCGGAGCGGTGCGTTTTGTGATGCTGCCTCGGCCGCCTGCGGCGGTCGTTGAGGCAGTCCCGGAGCCCGGTGTGCGGGCGTCGAAACGGCCGAACCACGGCGAAGAAGCGGCTTTTTAAGCGGCTTGACGGGGGGAATGGGGCTGCCTACTGTCGGGTCACGGACACGCGGTCGCCGTTACAGGCCCGGTTGTGCCTGCATGTCGGCCCGCCGGCATCGCCGCCCACCTCCCCGGTCCGCTCGCAGGCCGTTTCCCATGAATGCCTCCTCGTCGAGCACGCATTCGGCCTGGGCGGACTGGTGGGCCGGCACGCGGAACGTCGACCTCTGGTGGACGCTGGCCTGGTACGACACGGTCCTCCGCTATCGCCGGTCGCTGCTGGGGCCGCTGTGGATCACGCTCAGTATGGGGGCGATGCTCCTGGGCATGGGGCCGCTCTACTCCGCCCTCTTCAATGTGCCGCTTAACACGTTCTTTCCGCACCTGACACTGGGCATCATCTTTTGGAATTTTTTCACGTCGAGCATCAATGACTCGTGTCAAACCTTCATCGCCGCTGCACCATACCTCAAGCAGGGGGCGTTTCCTCGCAGCACGTTCGTCTGGAGGAACATCGCCCGGCAGGTTATCCAGCTGGCACACCACTTCGTGCTGTTCGTTCCGGTCGCCGTCTGGGCCGGGCTGTCCTGGTCTCCCCGCATGCTCATGTTCGTGCCCGGCTTCCTGGTGGTGCTGGTCAATCTGCATGCCGCGGCGATCACTCTGGGCATCGTCTGTGCGCGGTATCGCGACGTGGGCCAGATCGTCGCCAGCGTGCTGCAGTTCATGATGTTCCTGACCCCGGTCTTCTGGTTTCCTGACAGGCTGCCCGCGCGGGCCAAGTTCATCCTCTACAACCCGCTGGCCCAGATGCTCGACGCCGTGCGTCTCCCGTTGCTCGGGGGTGTCGTCGCCCCAGGCACCTGGTGGTTTCTGGCGTGCCTGACGTGCCTGAACATCGCGGTCGCGGCCGCGCTCTACGCGAAGAAGCGATTGCAGTTGATCTACTGGATATAGCCCCGTGCCGACCTTTTTGACGCTCGAGAACGTCTCCGTCGAATTTCCGATCTTCGGCGCCCACGCCACGTCGTTGAAGACGACGATCGCCTCGGCGGCCACCGGAGGGCGGATCGGTGTCAGTACGGGCGTCACGGTGGTCCAGGCGCTGCGCAACATCACGCTCCACCTCCGGGAGGGCGATCGGTTGGGGCTCGTCGGCCACAACGGCGCCGGAAAGTCGACGTTGCTGCAGACACTCGCGGGCGTCTATCCACCGACCTGCGGCACCTATCGCCGTGAGGGCACGATCGCGAGCCTCGTCAATCCCTTGCTGGGCATCGAACTGGACGCCAGCGGCTACGAGAACATCCTCATCCGCGGCCTCGTGCTGGGAATCGACCGGGCGACGATCCGCAGGGTCATGCCCGACATCGCCGAATTCAGCGGTCTGGGTGAGTATCTCTCCATGCCGGTGCGAACCTATTCGACGGGCATGATGATGCGGCTGGCATTTTCGATCGTGACGTCGATCCGCACCGACATCCTGCTCATGGACGAATGGCTGTCGGTGGGAGACGAGCAGTTCCAGAGGCAGGCCGAGGGGCGGCTTCGAGAGATCGTTTCGAAGGCCGGCATCCTCGTGCTCGCGTCGCATTCACGGGCACTGATCGCCAAGGAATGCACCTCCGTGCTGGAACTCCAGCACGGAGAGGTGGTGGGGGATGCCGTGCCTTGCGCGACCGCGGTGAGTGCCGCTCCGGCCGTCACGAACGTCTCCTGCGGGTGACGACCGGCCGCTGCGCGCGGGAACTCGCTCGGTCACGGCGACGAGGTGTCGGTCGCGGGGCCATGCTCCGCAGCAGTCGCGCCAACGTGAGGAACGTCGAGGCGACCGAGCGGCGCCTGTCCCATCAGAATCACGGAAAAGGGCCGCGTGCCCGCGAGCATGTACCCGCTAAAGCCCGCGTGCCGCCCCTTCTCGCCGTAGACAGCCTCGACGTCGGTGCGCACGCGACCACACACCACCGCACCGACGACCCGGCCGTCGGAATCGACGATTCGACCCCAGGAGGGGTGCTCGCTGCAGGGCGGTATCGCCCAGCCGTCGATGCGTGTGAAGCGATCGTCGGACTGTCGCTCCTCGATGCGGTCGATGTTCCCCTTGCACGGAAGGACGTCCGGTCTCGTGATCATGTTCCCATCGATCTCGGCAAGGACATTGAACGGTGGGTATCGAAAGATCGACACGCCGGCCTGGCGTGCGGCAGTGGCAACGTCATTCAGCTGCTCGGGTCTGGGATGAAGGGGCGCTATCGCCTCGTCGTCATGGGCACCCAAACCCAGGGCGAGTCCGCCGACCCGGCTCTCGAATGCGTTGCCATTCGGCCACCGCACGGCGTCCCATTGTCGATTCAGCACGATGCACTCGACGGCCAGCACGAGCACGATCGCCATCCTGCCCTGTCGCAATGCGGCGGCGTGATGTGATCTCAGCGATCCGCACAACAGCGCCGCCCACAGCATGACGGCAGGGGTCGTGTATCGGAACGTCGCCGCCTGCTCCAGCCCGAAACGGTCGTGGCGGCCGTAGGCGGTGGCGGCTGCCGAAGCGATGACATAGACCGCGAAGGCGACGATCGCCGTGTCGATGCCGCGTGCCGCGTTGCGGGAGGTCAGCAGGGGCCGGGCAAGCCAGATCGTGATCGCGCAGGCGACCACGCCAGCGGCGATGCCCAGAGCCGTGCCCACACTGCCGCCTCCCGCCAAGTGGTAGATGGGAGAGCCCAGGAACAGGAACACGTAGCCTGCGAGCGACCAGGCTTGGTCTAGGGTCCTGATCACCGCCGGTGTGCCAGTGATCGCGCCACCCGCCTTTATCTTCCAGAAATACAGCGCCCATGCGCAGCAGGACAGAGCTGTCAGGCACACGACACGCATGCGGGAATAGCCCAGCAGTGCGGCCATGACCGCCAGCATGGGCAGGACGAGAACGCCGTTGGCCATCGTTCCGAGGCTCAGCACTCCGCCGATGACGGAGGCCAGGAAGAGAGCGTCGCTTCTCCTGTCTGCACTCACTCCGATGGCGAGGAACGAGAGCAGCGGAACGAGATATGCGAGGAAGAACTGCACTTGAAACGGCAGGATCAGGTTGCCGCACTGCATCCACTGGAACGACCAGGCGACGAGCGCGGCTCCGAAAAACGCACGGCGCGACGGGTGGAGCCCTGGGGAGCTGCGCAGCAGTGCCAGCCAGGTCAACGCGAAGACCCCGAGCATCGCATAGTTGAGTGCGACCAGAGGCGCTCCGGTGCCTCCCCACAGCCGATAATCGAGCCAAAACAACGCCTTGGCGAGTACGATCCGATGCTCGTTGTGCGGCTTCCACCACGCTGCAGGATCGCCGCTGTTCAGGAAGAAGCGCACGCCGCCGTCCCACATGTCCCACGACGGAACCGTCGTGAAGTGTCTGGCAACTCCGTAGATCGCGAGCAACACCACTGCGACGGCGATCACAAGCGAGATGCATGGTGCAGCGAGGCGGAGGGCGTTTGCCCGCAATTCACTCGGCGACGATGCGCGGCGCATCCGACCGAGCGTCGACCGAAACAGCGCGACGGAGCTCCGCACCAGCGGTCCGTGAACGTGCTGAGTCGAATCCGACGGCTGGTTGGTGGCGTCGATGCGGCCGGCACGCACTTCGGCCTGCCACCACTCGTAGTAACAGTGGAGTCCCTCGACGCGATAAGGGTCCGGGAACGCCTCCTGCAGATCCCGCCGCGCCCTGTACAAGCGGCGCATGCCTGCGGTGATGGGCGCCCCGTTGGAGAAGTGTGAGTATTCCCAGGCCTTGAAGCGGTCCTGCCCCTGGCCGGCCTCGAGCAGGCTCGTGCGATAGTCGTCCCACAGCCGGAAGGCGGCCGGCTGGTCGGACGCGTAGCGCTCGAGCATGCCGATGCCGTCGCCACTGTCGTAGCCCGTGAAGTGGTAGAACCGCAGCGGGACGTCGCCGGCCATCCAGTCGCCCGCCGGAGTCCTGCTGATGCGACGATGCGCCACGTTCCACGTGGCGACGTTGCAGCCCCGGTCGCGGACTATGTGCAGCGTGTCGAAGTAGCATGGCGCCAGGTCGCACCAGCGCTGATCCGTGAAAACCCCGCCGGGAATGTCGCTGATGCAGTGCGTCGACAGGCGGTCGGCCCACCATTCGATGAAAGCCAGTCCCTGGCCCGCCGTGGTCGCCGCGTAGAAGCCGAGGTTGTAGGTGCCGTGCCTGAGCGTGCACAACTCGTTGTCGACGATGGCTCCTGGAGTCGTCTCGGGATCGAGAAGGTGCGGCGTCAGCAGGATGTCGTGGCTGTCCAGCAGGTCGCTCAGCGGCTGCAGGCTCGCATAGACTTGGATGTCAGGGTCGAGATACATGATCTTGTCAGGCCGCACCCGATCGATCAGCACGAGCGCTCCCCGGCCCTTCACTGCCGTGCACAGTTCGACGACAGTGTGGCCGAACGCCCAGCTTTTCCAGTCAGGGATTCCCAGTTCCGGAAGGAGAACGACGTGGTCGAACGGCCACGCGGCCGGATCCCACTCATCAGGAAGGACGTCCGAAAGCAGGACCGCGAAGCTCCACTCCGGATGCAGCCGCTTCAGCGACTCGGCCAGCACCCGGGCTTTGGGAAGGTAACTGCGGGTGACCGACGTGTAGACGAGCATCTCAGAGGCCTTCCTGCGCTCGTTCGTGGGCCGCGACGATCGTCCGATACACCGATTCGATCGGGGCGTTGGGTGGAAGTGTCGTGCCGTGCGCATATGCGGCAGTGCGCCGACCCTGCGCGCCGAGCGAGAAGGACACGACCGGCAATTCCATCGCCATGATTTCGTCGAGCGTGTAGCAGAATGTCTCCGGGGCGATCGAGCAGATGAAAAACACCGTGATGCCGTGCGACTCGATGAGCTTCGGCAGGTCGGGAATCTCGTAGGGGCCGAGTGGTGTGATGGTGTCCGCCAACGGGATGATGCTCGAGCCAACGAGCGTCAGGGGTGTGCCGAGCCCGTGGTCGGCAATGAAGCGGGCGAGTGTGTTCGCGATGTCGGCGCCCTTGTAGTGGTTGAGCGTCCCGATCAGGCCGATGTGCAGCCCCCCGCCGCGCGCGGGGCGGACCGGCCTCAGCGCGGCCGTGCGATCGTGAGGCCTCACCCGAAGACGCTCGTCGGAAAGGCGAAAAACACGCCGCATGATTTCGATCGACGACTCGTCGAAGACAACCACCTCGTCACAGGAGTCCATCAGCCGCTGAAAGGTCTCGCGCCAGCGTGCGATGCCGAAATCCCGGCCGCGGAAGTGCCACATGTGGGAGTTGGCCGCGGCACACGCGGAGCACACCGCGAGATCCGTCGGCACGCCGCAATATCGGTTGTCACCATCCAGCAGGTGCTGGGACGGACAGATCGAGTAGAAGTCGTGCGTGTGGTAGAAGACGGTGCTCTGATGGATCCGCTTGAGCTTCTCGACGAACACGACACACGCATCGGGCGAGGGAAATCCGACGAGAGAGTTCACGACGATCCGGCGCACCGGCCGGGCGCGGTACCATGTGAGCGCAGCGTCCAAGCCGTCGAAGCACACGACCGCCCCGTCGGTCTCATCCGCGGACTGGAGGACGTATCGGTCGTTGTGCGCGTCGAAGATGATCCGCTGGACGGTCTGTCCCGCGTCGAGCAGGTTCCTCACGGTGTGGTTCGTGAACACCTTCGTGCCGCCGCCGAGGTCGTGGTCGAGGAAGAGGTGGTCGGTGACGTCTGCGATCCGATCGGGCCGGCTTTCGCCGACCTTGCGGTCGTCGAGCACGTACTCCTCGGCGACCTGACCGTCGATCGCGGCGACCGCCGGCAGGATTCGCTCGAGGGCGTGCGCGAGCGTCCCGTCGACCTGGCCCTCCTCCGGTTCGAAGTCGTCGGTCGTCAGGCCCAGGTCGACGAGCCTGCGGATGACGCTGCCCCGGCACCAGAAGACCGATCCGGCAGGGAAAAAGTCGTCCCGAACCGCCGCCGTCACTCGGGCATCACCGAGCCGTTCGAGCAGGCCTTCGATCGCGGGCCCGTTGGCGCCGATCCGCATGAAGGGGCGCACGGGCAGATAGGTGGCCGGGAACAGCATGCCCAGGTCGCGGCGGGTCGCAAACCGCTCGAGGATCGTCCGGACGACATCCTGCGAGCCGAAAGCTGCGTCGAAGAGGTAGGTGCGCCAGCCCCGCAGATCGAGGTTGTGCGGCGATCGTTTCGTGTGCAGATGGGCGACCAGGTCGGATTCCGCGAGCGTGGGGCCGAAGTCGACGAGCATGGGGCCGATATCGCGTCCGCGATTGGGCACCACCCGGACATCGAGCCGCGCGACGTGCGGCAGCGCGCGGAGACGGGCTGCGGTCACGGCCGCGTCGTCGGCGGTCGTCGTCGACACGCACACGGTCGCGGGGTGGGGGATGGCGGCGATGCATGCCGCCACCTCGTCGAGCATGTCGACGTAAAACACGTGGGCGTGGACGGCGATCGTGGGGGGGCGGCGGGCCATGTGGCGGGCCCCCGTCGTCTTCAGCCGAACGGGTCGCGCCTCCCAGAACGTCGCGGGCCGTGCGGCCGGCCGGTCCGCGGCTTCGCGGAGGAAACGGACGAGCGACTCGCGGCCCCCGCGGAGAAAGCGGAGCAGCGCCGTCGGCGGGATGGTCAGCAGACGCAGGGGATGACGCCGGTTCGTGGAGACGATCTCCGCCACCAGGCCCACAGCCCGACTCAGACGTGGCACCCTGCGGAGCCTGACGGCACCCACTCTCACCGTCGGAGAGTCCGTGCTCGGATCGAGCCGCAGTGCATGTGCGCCCCGCGGAAGGACGAACGTCGTGTGCCAGCGATCGGCAGCCGTGGCGAAGAAGACCAGGTGGAGCGACTCTGCCTCGGTGTAGCCGGAGCCGGTGTCGATGTAGAGCTGCGCACGGCGGACGGTCCGGCCGGAACCGTCAGCGTGGATGGTGAGGCGGTAGTGTCCGGGGGGGAGCGGCGTAGCGACGCCCCAGTCCATGTCGAAGCACGGATCGCTGCCCGTGATCCGCCACGTCGCGCCCGTGGCGTCCTCTTCCACGACCGAGAGATCGTTCGTCGGCTGCAGGACGATGCTGCGCCCGACGGTCTGCAGGCGCAGGTTGTGGATGGCGTTCAGCCAGCGACGCAGCCGCGGGAACGCGGCGAGCTCTCGGTGGAGCTTGCCGGTCTGGTGCATCAGGGAGTTCACGCGATACTCGTTCCCGCGCAGCGCCCGGGCTGCAGCAGCAGCTGCAGCCTCAGCCTCCGCACGCTGCGCGGCAAGTTCCCGGCGAAACGCCTCACAGGCCCGGGCGTTCTCGTCGCGGACTGCGGCCAGTGCCCGTTCCGCATCGGCACGGGCCGCGGCCGATGCTGCGTCGGACGCGATCCGCTGCTCGGCGAGCGTGGCGGACAATCTCCCCGCCTCGTCACGCGCCGTCGCCGCCTCGGCGCGGAGGGCGGTCAGTTCGGCGGCCTGAGACCGTTGCGCCGCCAGCGCCTCGTCAGACGCACGGCAATCCGCGAGCCATGCCGCGCCGAGGCGTTCGGTTTCGGACGTGGCCTCGCTGCGGAGCGTCTGCAGCATCTCGTCCACCCTGGCACGTTCCGCGGCCAGAGCGTAGTGCCGCCCGGAACGCTCCGCCTCGAGCGTCGGACCGAACACGGCGGCCATCGGCTCGAACTCCGCGCGAAGTTCGTCGAGCTCCGTGATCGCCCGTGGTTCATCGAGCCCCAGCCTTTGGACGGCCGAGTAGCAGCGGGAGGTCCAGTCGGCCTCGGAGCCGCCGAATGGCGAAGACACCGGGCGCGGGTGGTGGTCGTGCTCGGGAGAGATGAACGCCTGGATGTCGCCGGCGGCCTGTTCCGGGCCACGAGGCCAGTCGACACCCAGGCCGGAGGTGAGCGGAGCGATCGCTCGTCTCCAGTCAGCCAGCAGCGACTCGTAAGCCACGAACGCCCGCTGCACGCCGCGAGTGTTCGCTTCGGCGTCCAGCATATGACGCAGCCAGTAGAGCTGGCCAACGGCCTCGGGAATACCGTCTCGCGCCCGTAGCGACGCGGTCACCGCCGCCGGATCGCGCAGCGGCACGACGATCCGCACCGCGATGCCCATGTCGTTCAGGATCTCCCGATAGAGCGGGAAGAAACGGCAGATGCGCGGGTCCTTGAGGACGAAAAGCGGGGACTCGTCGTATGCCTCCGACAGTTCGCCGGCGATGGCAATCTTGTAGTGGGCTAGGCGGGCCGCCGGGAGCCGGCCGCCGAGATCGAGCCTGCGCCAGTCGTCCCACGAACTGCCGGCCTCAGACAGCAGTTCGTTGTGGAGGGCGACGAGCCGCGCAGGTTCCCAGAATCCCAGGGCGTTGTTCTGCGCAGCGGGCGGCATCATGTTCTTGGGGAGCGACGCCCCCAGGAGGCTGATGACGCGCGTCAGCGCGCTCGTGCCCGACCGGTGCATGCCGAGCACCACGACGCACGTGCGGCCGGTCGATCGGTCACCGGATCGTGATGCGGTCTCGGTCGCATGCGCGCGGGGGAATGAGGAGGGCGGCGAACTCTTGAAATCGAGGACATTCGCCGCCGAGGGCCGTTCGCTTGAAGTCGACATGTCGTTCGTGGACACGGCAGGCCTGGCGTCGGTGGCGTGAAGTGGGCGGACGTTCTAGGTCAACGGATGCCGCGCCGCGGATTTCCGGTAATCTCCGCGGCTGAAATATTTTTCCAGCCACACGTATGCCACGATGAAGAAGTAGCGGCTGCCCATCTCGCGGATCTTCAGCTTCGCGACGCCGCTGCGGCGATTCCGCCAGGTGATCGGGATCACCGCCCAGGAGTAGCCGCGGATGATCGCCTTGAGCGGCAGTTCGACGGTGATGTTGAAGTGCGGCGAGAGGATCGGCATGCAGCCGTCGAGCACCTCACGCCGGTAGGCCTTGAAGGCGTTCGTCGTGTCGTTGAGCCGGATGCCGAAGATGAGCCGGATGAACGCGTTGGCCATGCGATTCAGCGCCAGCTTGATCCGCGGGTAGTCGATCGTGCCGCCCCCCCGGATGAAGCGGCTGCCAAAGACGCAGTCGTATCCCTCGTTGAGCACGTTCCAGTAGCGGACCACGTCGCGGCAGTCGTCGCTCTCGTCGGCCATCATGAAGACCACGGCATCGCCCGACGCGGCGACGATCCCCCGCTGCAGCGCCCGGCCAAAGCCGTGCGGTGCGGCGTTTTTCACCGGCACGAGCTCCTCGATCCGCTCGGCCGTGTCGCGGAGGATCTGCCAGGTGGCGTCGGAACTGCCGTCGTCCACCACCACGATCTCGTGCGGGATACCGTGGAGCTTGAGCTCGAGGTGCAGGTGCTGCACGGTGGACGCGATGCAGCCCTCCTCGTCGCGGGCTGGAATGACCACCGACAGCAGCCGCAGAGGCTGCTGCGCCGTGTCGGGACTTCCGGATGCAAGGGGCATTTCCGTCGTCATGTCAGCTGCAGGTTTCGAGCCAGTGGGGGTGCCGCGCCGCGTGCGCGGCGATCTCCTCGAAGATAGCTTCGGGGCCGCGGGCCGGTTTCCAGCCATGTTTTTCCGAGGCCAAGCCGTGGTCGAGGACCACCCAGGGCACGTCGTAGGGGCGGGTTTCGGCCGCCGATCCGACCGGGTGCGGCCCGAACCGGCCGGCACACCAAGCCGACAGTTGGGCGAGGCTCGTGGCCGACGCGCTGCCTCCCGAGACGTTCACGAGTTCGGGAGCGCCTGCCCGGGCCGCCGCCATCTGCCGCACGAGCAGGTCGCCCAGATCCTCCGGATGCAGGCAATCCCGCACCTGCAGGCCCCGGCCCCCGAAGCCGATGTAGGACAGCGGACGCCTCGCCGCCCAGGAATGGATCCACCATGAGAAGATTCCCTGGTCGGCCCTGCCGAACTGCCCGGCCCCCGCCATCACGCCGCAGCGGTCGATGATCAGCGGCGTGCCGGCCGCGAACGCGTATTCCCTCGCCAGTGTCTCGCTGGCGAGCTTCGTGCCGCCGTAGAGCGACACGGGCGCTTCCGTGTCGAAGGCCTCGGCGAGGCCCTGCTCGCGCGCGCCGCGTGGCAACGGCTTCGTCGTGTCGATCCGATATGCAGGCGCCCCAGCCGCGTCGCGAACCTCGACGAGGGGAAGCCCTGCCATGGCCGGGATCGAGTAGACGCGGCTCGTGCTCAGAATCACGACGCCGGCGTTCCATCCAGCCGCTGCCTCGAGCAGGTTGATCGTGCCGACGAGATTGTGCTCGACGAGCTGCCTGCGGCTGGCGCCACGGCCCGCCGCTGCGGTGCCCGCCAGCACGCTCGGCTCCGCGGCGGCGTCGATCACCCAGTCGAACGGGCCGACGGCGGCGATATCGCTCGGCAGCCGCACGTCGCCGTGAACGAAGCGGACGCCGATGCCTTCCAGCACGACACGGTTGGTCTCCGAGCCGCGTCGCCTCAGGCTGTCGAGCGCCGTGACGGCGTGTGCCGCGGATTCCTCGCGCAGTCGACGACACAGCGCCGCTCCGACGAATCCGCAGCCCCCGGTGACCAGAATGTCCATGGCTGAGCGAGGAGGGCGGAGGGGCGAAACGTGTTTCGGCAACGGACGCGACCGTTCGCCGTCACGGTGATGCGGGGATCGCGGTGCGGGCTTCCGTGCGACGTGCGTGGGCCTCCACGATCTGGTCGAACGTCTCGACCAGCGATGTCTCCGGTCGCCAACCGGGATAGTCGGCCTGCATCCGCCGCAGGTCGGAGTAGTAGCAGATGTGGTCGCCGGCCCGCGCCTGCTCGGAGTAGACCCAGTCCATGGGACGGCCGGTCCGGCTCGAGACGAGATCGAACGCCTCGAGGATCGAGCAGCTGTTGTCCTTGCCGCCGCCGATGTTGTAGACGGCCGCGGGCCGTGGCGCGGCGATGAACCGGGCGATGAAGGCGGCGACGTCGGCCGCGTGGATGTTGTCGCGGACCTGCTTCCCCTTGTAGCCGAACACCGTGTACCGCCGCCCCTCGAGGTTGCACTTCACGAGGTAGCTCAGGAACCCGTGGAGCTCGACGCCCGAATGGGCCGGCCCGGTGAGGCAGCCGCCCCGCAGGCAGCATGTGGGCATGTCGAAGTAGCGGCCGTATTCCTGCACCATCACGTCGGCGGCCACCTTCGACGCGCCGAAGAGCGAGTGCTTGCTCGCGTCGATGCGGAAGGTCTCCGGAATGCCGTGCTCATACGAGGCGTCGGCGTACTCCCAGCGGGTGAGCAGCTCGACGAGCGGGATCTCGTTGGGGGCGTCGCCGTAGACCTTGTTGGTGCTCATGTGCACGAACGGGGCGCCTGCTGCAAACCGTCTGGCGGATTCCAGCAGGTTGAGCGTGCCGACGGCGTTGGTGTCGAAGTCGTCGAAGGGGATGGCCGCGGCGCGGTCGTGCGATGGCTGGGCCGCGGTGTGCACGATGGCGTCGGGGCGGACTTCGTCGATCAGCCGCAGCACGCCGTCGCGGTCGCGGATGTCGAGCTCGTGGTGCGTGAAGGAACGCAGTGACGCGGACAGCCGCTGCTGGTTCCAGCGGGTGTCGCCCGATGGCCCGAAAAACACGGCCCGTTGGTTGTTGTCGACTCCATGGACGTGCCAGCCGAGGGCGTCGAAGTGGGTGGCCACCTCGCTGCCTATCAGGCCGGAAGATCCGGTCACGAGCAGTGTCTTTTGTTTCATCGACAGTCCTGCGATGCGTGTCGAAAGGCGAACGCTCAGGCGTATTGCCGCTGGATCCACTCCCGGTAGCCGCCGCTGGTGACGTCGGCCACCCACTCCCCGTGCGCCAGGTACCAGCGGACGGTCTTGCGGAGGCCGGTCTCGAAGGTTTCGGCAGGCTCCCAGCCCAGCGTCGCGGCGATCTTGGAGGCGTCGATCGCATAGCGGCGGTCGTGCCCGGGCCGGTCCTGCACGAATGCGATCTGCTCCGCGTAGCTGCGGCCGTCGTCGCGAGGCCGCTCCTCATCGAGGATCGCGCAGAGCGTGCGGACGAGGTCGATGTTGGCCATCTCGCAGCCGCCGCCGATGGCGTAGGTCTCGCCGGGCGTGCCCGCCTCGAGCACGCGGCGGATCGCGGCGCAGTGATCCTGCACGTGGAGCCAGTCCCGCACCTGCCTGCCGTCGCCGTAGATCGGCAGCTGCTTGCCCGCCAGCGCGTTGTGGATGCAGAGCGGAATCAGCTTCTCGGGAAACTGGAAGGGGCCGTAGTTGTTCGAGCAGTTGGTCGTCAGCACCGGCAGGCCGTAGGTGTGGTGGTGGCTGCGGACGAGATGGTCCGCCGCCGCCTTGCTGGCCGCATAGGGGCTGTTGGGCTGGTGCGGGCTGGACTCCGTGAACGGCGGATCGGACGGGCCGAGCGACCCGTAGACCTCGTCGGTCGACACCTGCACGAAGCGGAAGTCGGCCCGATCATCGGGCGCGAGCCCCATCCAGTGCCGTCGGGCCGCCTCCAGGAGCCGGAACGTGCCCACGATGTTGGTCTGGATGAAGTCCTCGGGGCCGCGGATCGACCGGTCGACGTGGCTTTCGGCCGCAAAGTGGACGATCGCACGCACCGCGTGCTCCCGGAGCAGCGTTCCCACCAGCTCGTCGTCCCGGATGTCGCCCCGCACGAAGAGATGCCGGGGGTCGCCGGCGATCGCGTCGAGGTTGTGGAGATTGCCGGCGTAGGTGAGGCAGTCGAGGTTCACGAGCGCCTCGTCGCTGTAGCCGAGCCAGTCGAGGACGAAATTGCTGCCGATGAAGCCGGCGCCGCCGGTGACGAGGATCATGGTGGTTCAGCAGCGAAGCGGCGATGAGGGGGGCGCGGGACGGCGGAACGCGTGGCCGCGGCACTTTTTCAACAGTATGGCCGCGAAAACTCCTGTCAAGCAACGTTCCGGCGCGGCTCGACAGTTTGTCGGCCTGGCGGCGGGCCTGCCCGCGCCACCGTTCCAATCGTTACAACCGACTCTTCCGCATTGTGACCGTTCTGAGAGCTGGGCCGCTGAGGACGGCACGAGTTCCTTCGCGTACGCCGCGGCGGCGTAAAGCTCGGGATCCTCGGCTCCGTCGTCCGCGATGCGCACGATGGCACTGCACCCGGCGGGGCGGCGCACGAGCGCCGCCACGTGCCGGTGCGATCTCTCACGCCTGCAGCCGTTCGCCGCGCTCGTCACGCGGTGAGAGAATCGGCTGCCCCGCGAGCGGCCATGCCACTGCCAGTGTCGGGTCGTTCCAGATCACGCAGCGCTCGTGCTGCGGGGCGTAGTAGTCGGTGGTCTTGTAGAGCAGGTCGGCCGTCTCGGAGAGCACGAGGAAGCCGTGGGCGAGTCCCGCCGGAATCCAGAGTTGGCGGCTGTTGGCGGCCGACAGTTCGACGCCCACCCAGCGACCGAAGGTGGGCGAACCCGGGCGAATGTCGGCCGCCACGTCGAAGACGACGCCGTTCACCACGCGCACGAGCTTTCCCTGCGGCTGCACCTCCTGGAAATGAAGCCCCCGCAGCACGCCGCGGCGGCTGTGGCTGTGGTTGTCCTGCACGAAGGAGACCGGCCCGCCGACCGCGTCCTCGAACGCCCGCTGGTTGAAGCTCTCGTGGAAGGAGCCGCGGTCGTCCGTGAAGACACGTGGCTCCAGGATCAGGACTCCGGGGATCGTGGTCGGCAGGACGTTCATCGGCGGTGGAAGCGGTGGTGAGGGGCGCCCGCGGGTCCGGCCCGTGGCGGGGCTGGAAGGCGGATCGAGCATACCAAGCCCGCCGCACCGGCCGGCGGCGGTTCGCGGTGTGCGTCGCCGCCGGCCGCGATACGATGCGAAGTCCGACGCCGCGACCTCCCCTTCCGCCTGCGTGTCCGTCCATGGCCCTCGTGCATCTCGACGACCTGACGATCGCCTACCACGGGCCGCCGCTTCTCGACGGCGTCACCCGGCAGATCGAGGCCGGCCAGCGGATCGGGCTGTTGGGCCGCAACGGCGCCGGCAAGAGCACGCTGCTCAAGATGATCTGCGGCGCGGAGCAGCCCGACCGGGGCAGGTGCACGGTGTCGCCCGGCGTGCGCGTGGCGTATCTCCCGCAGGAGGTGCCGCAGGGCGTGGCCGGATCGGCGCGGAACGTGGTGCGGGCGGCACTGGATGCGGCCGTGGACGCGCATGCCGTAGAGGCGTGGGAGGCGGACCAACGGGCTGAGCAGACCCTTGCGCGGATGCAGATCGCGGCCGATGCCGACCTGTCCAGCATGTCGGCGGGGATGAAGCGGCGGACGCTGCTGGCCCGAACGCTCGTCACCGGGCCCGACATCCTCCTGCTCGACGAGCCGACCAACCACCTCGACCTCGCCTCGATCGGCTGGCTGGAGGACTTTCTCGGATCCTGGTCCGGCACGCTGCTCTTCGTGACGCACGACCGGGCATTCCTCCGCCGGCTGGCGACCCGGATCTGGGAGATCGATCGCGGCCGGCTGCTCGACTGGTCGTGCGACTACGACACGTTCCTGGCGCGGAAGGCCGACACGCTCGCCGCGGAGGAGAAGCAGAACGCGCTCTTCGACAAGCGGCTGGCGGAGGAGGAGGTGTGGATCCGCCAGGGGATCAAGGCCCGGCGCACGCGGAACGAGGGCCGCGTGCGGGCCCTCGAGGCGATGCGGCTCGAGCGGGGCCGGCGCCGCGAGCAGCTCGGCACATCCACGCTCGTGATCCAGGAGGCGGCCCGCAGCGGCACGCTCGTCTGCTCGATGGACGACGTGTCGTTCAGCCACGGCGACAAACGGATCCTCGCCGGCTTCTCCACCGACATCCTCCGCGGCGACAAGGTGGGGATTATCGGGCCGAACGGGGCGGGGAAAACCACGCTCCTGCGGCTGATCCTCGGGGAGCTCGCGCCGGACGCGGGAACGGTCAGGCTGGGCACGAACCTCGCCGTGGCCTACTTCGACCAGCTCCGCGGGCAGCTCGACGACGAGAAGACGATCGCCGACAACGTCGCCGGCGGCAACGACACCGTCACCATCGACAGCCGCAGGCGGCACATCGTGGGCTACCTGCAGGACTTCCTCTTCTCTCCGGAGCGGTCCCGCACGCCTGTGAAATTCCTGTCGGGCGGCGAGCGGCACCGGGTCCTCCTCGCGAAGCTCTTCACGCAGCCGGCCAACGTCATCGTGCTCGACGAGCCGACCAATGACCTCGACGCCGAGACGCTGGAGCTGCTCGAGCAGCGGCTGGTGGAGTTTTCGGGCACGATCCTCGTGGTGAGCCACGACCGCGAGTTTCTCGACAACGTCGCGACGAGCGTGATCGCCTACGAGGACGGGGGCGTTCGCGAGTACGTCGGCGGGTATACCGACTGGGTGCGGCAGCGGTCCGCGGCCACGTCCATCGCTTCCGAGCCGGTCCGCCGCCCGCCGCCCGCCGCGGCGTCGGCAGCCGTGCAGGTCGATCCGACGGGCAGCCGGCGGAAGCTCTCCTACAAGGAGCAGCGGGAGCTCGACTCGCTGCCGGCGACGATCGAGAGGCTCGAGGCCGAGATCGCCGCGATCCACGGGCAGGTCGCGGAGCCCTCCTTTTACAAGCAGCCTGCCGCCGAGATCGCCGCCACCCAGCGACGCCTCAAAGACCGCGAGATTGAGCTGGCGGCGGCATTTCGCCGCTGGGAGGAGCTCGAGTAGCCGCGAGCAGCTGTCGGCACGGCCCGCGGTTTTGCCGTCGGGGCGGCATGTGGTAGTTTTCTGCCCCCGCTCATTCCTGTCGATCGAAGCAACCACGAGGGAGAGTTGTCATGAGACCCATTCACGAACGTTCCGGCCGCGTGTGTCGGCGCTGGCAGCGAGGACTGGCTGCCGTGGCCGCGGTGGCGGTCGGCCTGGCGATGAACGGTGACGCGTCCGCGCAGCAGCCACAGAAGCGTCCCAACATCCTCGTCATCTGGGGCGACGACATCGGCACCTGGAACATCAGCCACAACAACCGCGGCATGATGGGCTACCGCACCCCCAACATCGACCGCCTGGCCCGCGAGGGCGTCGCCTTCACCGACTACTACGGGCAGCAGAGCTGCACCGCCGGCCGTGCGGCCTTCATCGGCGGGTCGGTGCCCATCCGTTCGGGCATGACGAAGGTCGGCCTCCCCGGTGCCGCACAGGGCTGGCAGAAGACCGACGTCACCATGGCCACGATCCTCAAGGGGCAGGGCTACGCGACGGGGCAGTTCGGCAAGAACCACCAGGGCGACCGCGACGAGCACCTGCCGACGATGCACGGCTTCGACGAGTTTTTCGGCAACCTCTACCACCTCAACGCGGAGGAGGAGCCGGAGAACCGCGACTACCCGAAGGATCCGGAGTTTCGTCGGAAGTTCGGCCCCCGTGGCGTGCTCAAGTGCAAGGCCGACGGCAAGGGCGGGCAGGCGATCGAAAACACCGGCCCGCTGACGAAGAAGCGGATGGAGACGATCGACGAGGAGACGCTCTCCTCTGCGAAAGAATTCATCACGAGGCAGGCGAAGGCCGGCACGCCGTTCTTCTGCTGGTGGAACGGCACGCGGATGCATTTCCGCACCCACGTCAAGGAGGCCAGTCTGGGCAAGTCGGGCCAGGACGAATACGGCGACGGCATGGTGGAGCACGATGGGCACGTGGGTGAACTGCTCAGGGTGCTCGACGACCTCGGGCTCGCCAACGACACGATCGTGCTGTACTCGACCGACAACGGCCCGCACTACAACACCTGGCCCGATGCCGGCACGACGCCGTTCCGCAGCGAGAAGAACTCCAACTGGGAGGGGGCGTATCGCGTGCCCGCGTTTGTCCGCTGGCCGGGCCGCTACACCGCCGGCACCACGCTCAATGGCATCGTGGCGCACGAGGATTGGCTGCCCACGTTCGCGGCCGCGGCCGGCGCCCCCGATGTCAAGGAGAAGCTGCTCACGGGGGCCGACATCAACGGCCGCCGGTATAAGAACCACATCGACGGCTACGACATGAACGACTACCTCTCCGGGCGGGCCGCCGAGTCGCCGCGGAAGGAGTTCTGGTACGTCAACGACGACGGACAGATCGTGGCCGCCCGCTACACCGATTGGAAGCTCGTCTTCCTGGAGAATCGTGGCGAGGCGTTCGGCGTGTGGCGGGAGCCGTTCGTCGAGCTGCGGGTGCCGCTGCTCTTCAACCTCCGCCGCGACCCCTTCGAAAAGTCGCAGCACAATTCCAACACCTACAACGACTGGTTCCTCGATCGGGCCTTTGTCGCGGTGCCGCTCCAGGCGATGGCGACGAAGTTCCTGATGACGATGAAGGAATTTCCTCCGAGCCAGACGCCCGGTTCCTTCAACCTCAGCAAGATCGAGGAGCAGCTGCGGCAGTCGGGCGGCAAATGACCGCGGGGGCCCTCGGCCGGGCGGTCAGGTGGCGAACACCTCGGCGAGCCGGTCGATGTGCCGGGCCTGCACGGCGGCGTCGAGGAAGCTCGACGTGAAGCTGTTCCTGAGCAGGGTGTGGGCGTCGGCCGCCGAAAGTGGCAGCGAGGAGAAGCTCTCCGTGAGGTTACGGGTGATGTAGCCGCCGAAGTAGGCCGGGTCGTCGGAGTGCACCGAGGCCCGCAGGCCCGCGGCCAGGAGCCGCGGCAGGCAGTGGTCGGCGAGGCTGTCGAACAGCCGCAGCCGGACGTTGGAGAGCGGGCAGACCGTGAGCGGCGTCCGGTCGCGGACGAGCCGCCTCACGACGGCGTCGTCTTCCAGGCAGCGGACGCCGTGGTCGATCCGTTCCGCGTTGAGCAGGTCGAGCGCGTCGACGATCGACGCCGGCGGCCCCTCCTCGCCGGCGTGGGCGACGGTGTGCAGGCCGAGCCCGCGGCAGCGGTCGAAGACGCCGCGAAACTTCTGCGGCGGGTTGCCACGTTCGCCGGAGTCGAGGCCGACGCCGAGCAGCTGGTCGCGGAAGGGGATGGCGGAGTCGAGCGTGGCGAACGCCTCCGCCTCCGTCAGGTGCCGCAGGAAGCACATGATCAGGCCCGCCGTCATGCCGAGTTCGGAGCGGGCCCGGGCGACTGCACGGCTGAGCCCGCCGATCACCGTTTCGAACGGCACGCCCCGCGCGGTGTGTGTCTGCGGGTCGAAGAAGATCTCGGCGTGGACCACGTTGTCGGCCCGCGCCCGAACCAGATAGGCCCAGGCGAGGTCGAAGAAATCCTGCTCGGTGATGAGCACCGAGGCCGCGGCGTAGTAGATGTCGAGAAAGCTCTGCAGGCTCGTGAAGGCGAACGCCCGCCGCATCGCCTCCGGGGAGTCGTAGGGGAGCGTCAGGCCGTTGCGGCGGGCGATCGCGAAGGCCAGCTCCGGCTCGAGCGTGCCCTCGACGTGCACGTGTAGTTCGGCCTTTGGCGCCCGGGCGAGCCGGTCGAGCAGATCCTGTAAACCCGTGGGCTGTGGCGTCATGAAACGGCTTCGCGGCCCGGAAAAAGTGAGTTCGCGGGTGCCCGCGTGCGGAAAGGTCATTGCTTCACGAGGAGCACGCCGGCGAACACCAGCAGCGCGCCGAGGAGCCGCACGGCCGTCAGCTCCTGCCGCGGCAGGTTCATCAGGCCGAAGTGGTCCAGCAGGAGCGAGCAACAGAGCTGACCGGCGACGACGGCCGCGATGAAGGCCGCTGCCCCGAGCTTCGGCGCGAGGACCGCGCCGGCGAGCACGATCGCGGCCCCGAGCGGGCCGCCGATCCAGTTCCACCAGGGCGCCGCCCGGATGGCGGCTGCGGCGGGCGGCGCCGGGCGGAGCAGAAGCATGACGGCCACGGCGGTGACGATCGTGCCGGAGATCGAGAAGAACGCGGCGTACCGTGGGTCGCCGAGATTGGTCCGCAGCGACCCGTTGGCGGCCGCCTGCAGCGCGATGCATGCCCCCGCGGCGGAGGCGAGCAGAATCCAGACGGTTTCCATGGGTCCTCCTCGGGGCGACCCGCTACTATACGACCTGCGCAAGGACCTGCGGCGGCGTGGCGAAGGACTGGCGCGAAGGAACGGCATGCACCTCACCATCGAGCGGCGAGCGAAGGGCGACGTCGACGCCGGCGACCAGCCGGTCGATCTCGTCGTCAGCGGCCGGCTCGATGCCGAGTCGGGCGCGGAACTTGAGCATGCCGTCGCCGAGGAACTGCACCGCGGCACGCACGTGATCCGGCTCGATTTCGTCGACGTGAGCTTCCTCAGCTCCGCCGGCATCCGCAATCTCTTCAACGTGCACCGGGCGGCGAAGTCGGCCGGCGGCAGCTGTCTGATCGCCGCGGCCAGCGAGCCGGTGACGCGGGTGCTCGAGCTCACGAAGCTGGCTCCGATCCTCATGGAACAGGCGGCCGGCCGACCGGCTGCAGTCGCACAGCCCCCAGGAGCGGCTGCGGCCGCCAACGCGCCGGCGGACGACACGCGATTGGGCCGCATCCTGTTCAGCGGCATCGTCCCGCCCGGCAGCGGCCTGCTGCGAGGCGTGCTGGCCGTGCCCTCGGGGTCGAGCGGTGGCGTGCCGGCCGCAGCCGTGCCGGTGCGGGTGCCCCGCCATGCGTGCGGCCTGGGAATCGCGGCGATCGCCGACGACGTCGCCTGGGCCACGATCGCCGGAGAGATGGTGGCGGCGTGCGGCGCCGTCTTCCACCGGCCGCCGCAGCCGTTCGCCGCGATCGACTATCTCCTTGGCGCGGAGAACCTCGTGCCGGTGGTGCGGCTGGCGTCGGGGCTGGTCTGGGAGGGAGTGCCACGGGGCCGCGCCGCGTTCGAGCCGGCGGACGACGAACCTGCCGTCCGGTTCGACGAACTGTCCGCACGGCTTCTCGAACTGGCCGACGCGGAGTGCGTGGCCTTCGTGCTGGTGGGGGAGGTGCACGGTCTCGTCGGTGCCGAATTGATCCGTCCGCTCGCCGAGGCGACGCCCGAGGATCACTCCGGCGCGGGCACGGCGGCCGTCGCCACGAGGTGGCTGAGCTTTTCCCGCGAGCCGGTGCACGCGCGGCATACGGCCCTGGTCGTCGGCGTGGCCACGCGGGGCGTGCCGACCGGACCGTTGGGAGACTTCGTGCGGCCGCTCGGCGACAACGGCGCGCACGGCCATGCCCATGCCGTGGTCTTTCCGCTGCGGCCGCTGAAGCGCGGGGCAGGGGACCTGATGGCGGCTGTCGACGATCTCGCCGCGTCGGAGCCGGTGGCCGTCATGCACCTGCTCGGCGACCCGCAGCCGGTGCTCGGCAGCGGCCAGTCGGAGTTCGTTCGCGGCAGCTGCTGGTTCGCGCCGCTCGCGATCGACGGGGGAGGCGGGGCATGATCACGCTTCTCTCGACCTGGACGTTCGGCGTGGCGCTCGGGCTCGTCGCCATCGGCGTGTTCGTCAGCTACCGGCTGTTTTCGTTTCCCGACATCACGACCGACGGCTCATTCACGCTGGGCGCGGTCGTCGCGACCGCGCTGCTCGTGGCGGGCGTCGATCCGGCGCTGGCCACGCTCGCCGGCATGGCGGCCGGCGCAGCGGCGGGCTGCTGCACCGGCATGCTCCATGCGCTGCTCGGCATCGAGCCGCTCCTCGCCGGCATCCTGATGACGACGGCGCTGGCGAGTGTGAACCTCGTCCTGCTCGGCAGGAGCAACGTGCCGCTCTCGGGCGTGACGACGCTGCTCGACCGGGCCGAGGAGAAGCTCCTGCCGCTTGTGCGGCTGGCCGGCTTCGCCGACGCCGAGGCGGGCGAGGCCGCCCGGCTGGCCTTCGTGCTCGTCGCGGCCGTGACGCTCGTGGTGCTGCTCTACGCGTTCTTCAGCACCCGGCTGGGCACGGCGATGCGGGCCGGGGGCGACACGCCGACGATGGCCCGGGCGCTCGGCCGCAACACCGGCGCGCTCACGATCGCCGGCCTGGCCATCGCCAACTCCCTCACGGCCCTCTCCGGGGCGGTCGTCGCGCAGTATCAGGGATTCGCCGACGTGCAGATGGGGATCGGCATGGTGGTCTGGGGGATGGCGAGCGTGTTCCTCGGCAACGCCCTCGTGGGGACGGTGCGGCTGGGTGGGGCGCTCGTGGCGGCGCTGGCCGGCAGCGTGACCTTCCGCCTGCTCGTGGCGGCGGCCCTCCGCGCCGGGCTCGACCCCGACTGGCTCAAGTTCACGACGGCCGTGGTGGTGCTGGCGGCGCTCGTGGCGCCGCGGCTGGTCGTGCGGCGGCAGCAGGCTTCCGCGGCGAGGTAAGGCGACGATGCTCGAACTGGCCGACGTCACCGTCACGTTCTCCGCCCCAGGCGGGCCGCTCGTCCGCGCGGTCGACGGTGTGTCGGCCACGCTGTCGGCGGGCTCGTTCGTGGTCGTGATCGGCACGAACGGCTCGGGCAAGAGCACGCTTCTGGGGGCGATCGCCGGCACGGTCCGTGTCGACGGCGGCAGCATCAGGCTGGCCGGCCACGACATCACGCGGTGGCGTGAGGATCAGCGGGCCCGGCTCGTGGGCCGCGTTTTCCAGGATCCGCGTGCCGGCACGGCCGCCAGTCTCACCGTGCTGGAGAACATCGCCGTGGCCGCCTGCCGCGGCACGCGAGCCGGTCTCTCCTGGGCGACGAGCCGGAGCCTGCGCGACGAGGCGGCGGCGCGGCTGGGCGCGATCGTGCCGGGGCTGGAAGGACGGCTGGACCAGCCGATCGGATCGCTCTCCGGCGGGCAGCGGCAGATCGTGACGCTCGTGATGGCCACCTGGCGGCGGCCGGAACTGTTGCTGCTCGACGAGCACACCGCGGCCCTCGATCCCGCCGCCGCCGATCGCGTGGTGCAGGCGACGGCGCGGGTCATCCGCTCCCAGAATCTCACCGCCCTGATGGTGACGCACTCGCTCGCGCAGGCCGCCTCGCTCGGCGATCGTCTGCTCCTCGTGCACCGCGGACGCATCGTGCTCGATGCCCAGGGGGCCGCGAAGCGGCGGCTCTCGGCCGACGACCTCGCCGATCGCTTCGATCGTCTGCGGTCCGCCGACCAGCTCGACGACGACGCCGCCCGCACCCTGGCGGAACGGTACGCATGACTCCAGTGCACACCCTCGCGATGCCCGCCACGTTCGCCGAGTCCGTCCGTCATGACGCCCCGGGGAGGCACCCGCGATGACCCAGACCCTGCTCGCCGGCCTGCGCCGCGCGGTGCCGACGATCGCCCTGCTGGCCGGGGCGTCGGCGCTCCTGCTCCTGACTGATCGGCAGTCGGCCAGCCGCGACCTGCCTGCGGTGGCCGTGCTCCAACAGACCAGCTCCATGGTGCTCGAGGATGCGGTGAAGGGGATGATCGCGGGCCTCGCGGAACGCGGCTGGACCGACGGCAAGACCGTGACGATCCGCCGCTACAACGCGGAAGGGGATCTCGCCCAGGCCAACGCGATCGCCCGGGAGATCGTCGGCGGCCCCTTCGACATGGTGCTCACCTCGAGCACGCCCTCACTGCAGGCCGTCGCCACGGCCAACGCCCGCGGCCGGCTGAAGCACGTGTTCGCCGCGGTCGCCGATCCGTTCTCGGCCGGCGTCGGCCTCGACCGCGCCGATCCTCTCGTGCACCCGCCGCACCTGGTCGGCTACGGCAGCCTCGCCCCGGTGCACGCGACGTTTCGGATCGCGCGGCGGGTCAACCCGCGGCTGGCCCGCGTCGGCGCGGCCCACAATCCCGCCGAGAGCAATTCCCGCCGGTTCATGGAACTGGCCCGCGCCAGTTGCAAGGCGCTCGGCATCGAGCTCCTCGAGGCGCCCGTGGAGAACTCCTCGGGGGTGATCGAGGCGGTGCAGTCGACGATATCGCGCGGGGCCGAGGCGATCTTCGTGCCCGGCGACACGACGGTGATCAGCGCGATCGACTCGGTGATCGCCACGGCCGCCAAGGCGGGCGTGCCCGTCTTCAGCGTGAATCCCGGCCCGCCCGAGCGGGGCACGCTTTTCGACGTGGGCTACAACTTCCGCGAGATCGGCCTGGCGGCGGGACGACTGGCGGCGGATCTCCTCGAGGGCACCGACCCGCGCACCGTGCCGATCCGCGAGACCGCGGGCGTCATCGCCCCGTACTTCGTCGTCAACCTCGCGGCGCCGGGCGTGGACCGCGGTCGCTGGCGGATGCCGGAGGATCTGCTGGAGCAGACGCGGTTCCTCGTCGACGCGACGGGGCTTCGCACGCGGCCCGAGGCCGTGCTCGCCGGGCCGTTCGAGGAGGCGCCGCAGTGACGACGGCGGCCGCCGATCGCCCCGTCCGGCCCGGCGCGATCGGTCCCGGGCATTACCCAGCTTGCCCGACGCGCACCTCCCCGCAGGTCTGCCGAATCCGACCCTGAGACGGCCGCGTCACCGAAACCTGTCCGTGCGACGATGAACCCGCCATGGGGCTTCTCAGCACACGCGCCGACCACCATCGAAGCGCCCGCCAGGCAAGCGCCCGCCAGGCGCTGCTCGGGCCGGAACGATTCGCGGCGGTGCTGGAGCCGCTGCTCGGCCGGAAGGTCGGTTACGTCCGTCCCGCGGGGCACGTCGGCGGATCGCTGATCGAGTTGGCGATGGCGCAGCTCTTCCGCCTGCACGGCGTCCGCTGGGTGCCACTCGACCTGGATCGGCCCGCGAACGTCGACGTGATCGTGTTCGGCGGGGGCTGCGGGATGGGCGACCGGACCCTGGTCGACCACGCGGCGCGGGGCCGGGCGCTGCGGCTGGGGCCCCCGGTGGTGATCCTGCCGCAGTCGTTCACCGACCGGGAGGACAGGCCCTTCGCCCGCGTGTTCGTCCGGGAGCGGGCGAGCCTTGGGCTGCGGCCCGACGCGCTGCTCGCGCCCGATCTGGCGCTCGGCCTCGCCTGGCAGCCACAGGGGCCGCCGTCCCGCGAGCTCGGCATCCTCATGCGGCGGGACGGGCAGCGGACGGGCCGGCGGCTCGTGCACGCGAGCGACCCGGCCACGATCTGCCGCTCGCCCGTCGAGGCGATGGCTTTGGCGGCCCGCTACCGCCGGATCATCACCGACCGCCTCCACTGCGCGATCGCGGGGCTGCACGCGGGCCGGGAGGTCACGCTGCTCCCCAACAACACCCACAAGAACCGGTCGATGCACGAGACCTGGTTGGCAGACCTGGGCTGCCGCTTCGCCGAGAGCGTGGAGGCCGCGCTCCTGCGGCGGGTTGCCGAGGCCCGCGAAGACCGGCCGGCTGCCTGACCCGGCCGGCCCGCCCACGGCCGCGATTCGCGACGCGGCCGGGCCCCGCCCGCTGGCGGCCGGCCCGCCGTGCGGGTATCACCAGCGGCATGCGAGGCTCTCCCCTTCCGCCGCTCGTCGCGATCGTCGCCGCCCTGGCGTGGGCCGCCACGGCGGCCGCGGCGCCGCCGCTCCGCGTCGGCATGGAGCTCTCCTATCCGCCGTTCGAGATGACCGACCCGCAGGGCAAGCCGACCGGCGTGAGCGTGCGGCTGGCCGAGGCGCTCGGCCGGCACCTGGGCCGCGAGGTGGCGATCGAGAACGTCGCCTTCGACGGGCTCATTCCCGCGCTCAAGACCGGCAAGATCGACTGCATCATCTCGTCGATGACGGCCACGCCGGAGCGGAGCCGCTCCATCGCCTTCTCGGAGCCGTACCTGAAGACCGGCCTCGCGCTCTTGGTGGGGGCGAAGTCGCCGGTCCGGTCCGCCGCCGACCTCGACGCGCCGGGCCGGACGGTCGCCGTCAAGAAGGGCACGACCGGTCACCAGTACGCCGCGACGGCGCTCACGCAGGCCCGACTGCTCGTGCTCGACAAGGAATCGGCGGCGGTGCTCGAGGTGGTGCAGGGGAAGGCCGACGCCTTCATCTACGACTCGCTGTCGGTCTACCAGAACCACAAGCGGCACCCCGGCACGACGCGGCCGCTCCTGCAGCCCTTCCGCGAGGAGACCTGGGCCGTCGGCCTGAGGCTGCAGGATGCCGCGCTGCGGGAGCAGGTGAACCGGTTCCTCGAGGTGTTTCGCGCCGATGGGGGGTTCGGCCGGCTCGGCGACGAGTTTCTCGCCGAGGAGAAGGCCTTCTTCCAGCAGCAGGGCATCCCGTTCTATTTCTGAGGCCGCGCGGAGCTCCGCGCGGGCGTGGGTTTCCCGCGCCGCCCCGCCGCCGGCCGCCGCGTGATCGCCGCCGCGTGGTAGTCTGCTCGATCATGCCCCGGTGGCTCGCCCATTGCATCGTCGTGCTCCTGTTCGCGGTCCTGATCGCGGCCGCGCTCGCGCGGGTCGACACCGCGTGGAACTGGCAGGGGGTCTGGGCGTACCGGGCGAAATTCCTGCAGGGATTCGCCGTCACCCTGGCGCTGAGTGCGGCGGCGCTCGTCGCGAGCACGGTGATCGGCGGCGTGGCCGCCCTGATGCTCGGCTCGAAAAACGTCCTCGTCGAGGCCGTGGCCCGGGTCTACGTCGAGCTCATCCGCGGCACGCCGCTGCTCGTGCAGCTCCTGATCGGCTTCTACGTGGTGGCCAGCGCCATCGGCCTGGAGAACCGCTACGTCGTCGGTGTGCTCCTGCTCGCGCTGTTCAGCGGGGCCTACATGGCCGAGATCTTTCGCGGGGGCCTCGCCGCCATCCCGCAGACGCAGCGGGACGCGGCCCGGGCCATCGGCCTCACCCCCTGGCAGGCGCTGCGGCTGGTCATCCTGCCGCAGGCGGTGCGGATCGTCCTGCCGGCGGTGGCGGGCCAGTTCGTGTCGCTCGTGAAGGACTCCTCGCTGCTCTCCGTGATCGCCGTGTCGGAGTTCACGCTCGCCGCGCAGGAGGTCAACTCCTTCACGTACTCCACGCTGGAGAGCTACCTGCCGCTGGCCGTCGGCTACCTCGCGATCACGCTGCCGCTCTCGGCCCTGTCGCGGTGGCTCGAGCGACGCTTCAGATACGAGACGTGACGCCGATGAACGTGCTGGCCCCTGAATCTCGTGGACCGATGAACCTGGTGGACCGATGAACCTGGTGGACCGATGAACCTGGTGATAGACGGACTGGTGCAACGGTTCGGTACGGCCACCGTCCTCGACGGTGTCGACCTCGTCACGCCCGACGTCGAGGCCCTCGTGCTCGTGGGCCCGTCGGGCGGCGGCAAGTCGACGCTGCTGCGGATCCTCGCTGGGCTCGACGTGCCCGTGGCGGGCAGCGTCGCCTTCGACGGCGAGCCGCTCCCGCGCGACGAGCAGGCCCTGCGCGGCTATCGCCGCACGGTCGGCACGGTCTTCCAGGCCTACAACCTCTTCCCGCACCTCTCCGGCCTCGACAACCTGCTGCTGCCGCTGGTGCACGTGCACGGCCTGTCGGAGGCCGAGGCGCGGGAGCGGGTGCGGGGCCCGCTCGAGCGGTTCCGGCTGGCGGAGCACGCCCACAAGCGGCCGGCCGAACTCTCCGGCGGCCAGAAGCAGCGGATCGCCATCCTGCGGGCGCTCGTCGTGCAGCCGCGCCGGCTGTTCCTTGACGAGCCCACCTCGGCGCTCGACCCCGAGATGACGGCCGAGGTGCTGCAGATGATCGGCGAGCTGAAGTCGCTGGGAACCCAGTTTGTGCTCGTCACCCACGAGATGGGCTTCGCCCGCCGGGTGGCCGACGAAATGGCCTTCGTCGGCGAGGGCCGGGTGCTGGCCCACGGCACGCCCGGCGCGGTGATCGACCAGTGCGCCGAGCCCCGCGTGCGCGGCTTCTTCTCCAGGATCCTCGTCGAGTCATGACCCACGGCACGCCGGCACCGCAGAATGCAGACGAGCACCCCGAGGGGGTCGACACCTCGGCGCGGGCCTTTCTCGGGTCGCTGGTCGCCGACGCGGTCTCCATGCCGGTGCACTGGTACTACGACCGGCGTGCGCTGGCCCGCGACTACGGCACGATCGACGGCTATCTCGCTCCCAGGAACCCGCACCCCGACAGCATCCTCTGGCGGTCGAGCTACGTGGCCAGCGGCCCGGAGAGCGACATATTGCGGGAGCAGGCGGAGTATTGGGGCCGCCGCGGCGTCCACTACCACCAGTTCCTGGAGGCGGGCGAGAACACCCTCAACCAGCAGTTGGCACTCGAGCTCCACGACCTGCTGCGGCTCGACCGCGACTACCACGTCGAGCGCTGGCTCGATCGCTACATGCGGTTCATGCTCAAGCCCGGACGGCACCGCGACACCTACGTCGAGGAGTATCATCGCGACTTCTTCACGAACCTCGGCGCGGGCCGCAAGCCGATCAACTGCGGCGTCGCCGATGTGCACATCGGCGGTCGGGCCGCGCCGGCACGACCTGCGGGAGATCGTGCGGACCCACGTGGGGCTTACCCACAAGGATCCCGAGGTGCTGGAGGCCGCCGACACGCTGACGCAGCTCCTGGTCCGGGTGACGCGCGGCGAGGACCTGCGGACGGCGATCGTGGAGCGGGCGTCGCGGTGGATCTCCGCGGCGAAGATCCGGGAGTGGGACAGCCACCCCGACGACGTGGTCGTGGGCAGGATCCTCAGCCCCGCCTGCTACATCCACGAGGCGTTCCCGGCCGCCCTCTTCCTGGCCTGGCGCTACGCGCGAGACTTCGCCTCGGGCGTCTGCGCCAACGCCCGCGTGGGGGGCGACAACTGCCATCGGGGAACCGTCGTCGGCTCGCTCTTGGGGGCCGCCGCACCGATTCCGGAGCGGTTCGTGGTAGGCCTGCGGTCTGCTGCTAGAGTGTCGGGGTAGGTTTTTCCCTCCCACACCCCGCAGCCATGAATCGCCCAGCAACGACCTCGGCCCATGCTCCCCGCCCGGCGGCCACGGCGGCCTCCCGGTTCGCCACGCTCTCGACACCGCTCGTGCCCACGAAGACGGTGCTGCTCGACGCCGATCCGGCGGCGGCCGACCCGGTGGCGGCCAAACGTGCCGAGATCCGCCGCTCCTTCCATCAGACCTGCGAGATCTACGAGCGGCTCTTCGCCCTGATCCGTGACGATGCCTCCTACTACGAGCGGTACGAGCCGCTGCGGCATCCGCTGATCTTCTACTTCGGGCATCCCGCTGTCTTCTACGTCAACAAGCTCATGGCTGGCCGCTTCATTCCCGCACGGCTCGATCCGCGGCTGGAGGCGACGATGGCCGTCGGCGTCGACGAGATGTCGTGGGACGATCTGAACACGGCGCACTACGACTGGCCGAGCGTGTCCGCCGTCCGCGACTACCGGGCCGCCATGCGCGAGCTCATCGACGATTTTATCCAGGCAATGCCGCTGGAGCTTCCCATTCGGCAGGATGCGCCGGCGTGGATCATTCTCATGGGCATCGAGCACGAGCGGATCCACCTCGAGACCTCCAGCGTGATCATGCGGCAGATGCCGCTCGACGAGCTGCGCCATGGCGATGAGCTGTCGCCCGAGGAGCGGCGGCTCTGGGCCTCCTGCGGCACGAGCGGGCCGGCGGCCGCGAACGACTGGCTGCCGGTCGCCGCGACCACGGTGCGTCTGGGCAAGCCCGCCGACGACCGCACGTTCGGCTGGGACAACGAGTACGGCACCGACACCGTGCACGTGCCTGCCTTCCGCGCCGCCCGCCGGCTCGTCTCCAACCAGGAGTTTCTCGAGTTCGTGGAGGACGGTGGCTACCGCGAGGAGCGGTGGTGGACCGAGGAGGGCCGCGGCTGGCTGCACTACACGCGGGCCGGGCATCCGAAGTTCTGGCTGCGTGACGCCGCCGGACACCTCCGGCAGCGAAACCTGCTCGAGGAAGTGCCGCTGCCGCTCAACTGGCCGGTGGAGGTCAACTGTCTCGAGGCCCAGGCATATTGCGCGTGGCTCGCGGCGCGGACCGGGGAGAACGTGCGGCTGCCGACCGAGCCGCACTGGTATGCCCTGCGGCAGACGCTGCCGGCGGCGCTTGCGGCCGACCAGCCGGCGTGGGAGCGGGCGCCGGGCAACATCAACCTCGAGCACGGCGCGTCGAGCACGCCCGTCGACGCCTTTCCCCAGGGGGACTTCTGCGACGTCGTCGGCAACGTCTGGCAGTGGACTCGGACGCCGATCATGCCCTTCAAGGGCTTCGAGGTGCACCCGCTATACGACGACTTCTCCGTGCCGACCTTCGACGGCCGCCACAACCTCATCAAGGGCGGCTCCTGGATCTCGACCGGCAACGAGGCGCTGGTGAGCGCCCGCTACGCCTTCCGGCGGCACTTCTTCCAGCATGCGGGATTCCGCACGGTGGTGGAGGAACCGGGCGGCGAGGCCGAGACCGAGGGGGCGCGGCTCTACGAGACCGACCAGCTCGTCACGCAGTACCTGGAGTTCCACTACGGCCCCGAGGCGTTGGGCGTGCCCAACTTTCCCCGTGCGTGCGTGGAGGTGGCCATGCGGCACGTGCCGGCGGACCGTCGCCGCCGCTGCCTCGACATCGGCTGCTCGGTGGGGCGGTCGGCCTTCGAGTTTGGCCGCTTCTTCGAGCACGTCGACGCCATCGACTTCTCCGCCCGCTTCATCCAGTCGGGTGTGCGGTTGCAGCAGGGGGGCGACGTCCTCTACGAGATTCCCACGGAGGGCGAACTGACGCTGGCCAGGACCACGTCGCTGGAGAGCCTCGGGCTCGAGGGCACCGGCCCACGCGTGCTCTTCATGCAAGGGGACGCCTGCAACCTGAAGGCCCTCTACACCGGCTACGACCTCGTGTTCGCCGGCAATCTCGTCGACCGGCTCTATGATCCGCAGCTGTTCCTCGAGGGGATGCGCGGCCGCATCCACCCCGGCGGGCTCCTGGTGCTCACGTCCCCCTACACCTGGCTCGAGGAGTACACGCCGAAGGCGAAGTGGCTCGGCGGCCGGCGGGAGCACGGCGAGCCGCTGCCGACGCTGATCGGGCTCTCGCGGGCGCTCGAGCCGCACTTCAGGCTCGTGCATCGCGAGGACGTCCCGTTCGTGATCCGTGAGACGGCCCGCAAGCACCAGCACACCGTCGCCGAGATGACAGTCTGGATCCGCTCCTGATCTTCGGCCGCACATCTGCTACACTCCCGCGCCCAGCGCGACCCTCCATCCCGCATCCCGCCCGGACCATGTCCTCCGATGTCCCCCAGGATCCCTGCCGCGAATGGCTGGGAATCGACGCCGCCGATCTCGGCGACCATCGACGCGTGCTCGGCGTCGCGCCGGAGGAGCGGGATCCGCTGGTCGTGCTGCGGGCTGCCGAGCAGCGGCTGGCCCGCCTGCGGACCGCGCGGGCGGGATCGCTCGAGTTCGTCCGCACGGGCTTCATGAAGCGTGTCGAGGCGGCCCGCGAGAGCGTGCTGGCGGAGATCGCTGCCGCGGCCCCGACGGCACCCGCGTTTCGCCCGCCTCCCGCGCCGTCGACGCTGGCCCCGCCGCCCGCCGCCCGTCCCGCCATGCCAGTCGCTCCTGCCATTCCGGCCGCTCCGCCGCCGGTGCCGAGGGCAGCCGTGCCCGTGCCGCCCGTACCGCCGCCCCCGGGCGCGGTGGCGGAATCGACGCCGGTCGCGCCGATCGTCATCCGCAGGACCGTCTACCGCAAGCAGACCCCGGTGGCGGGAGTCGCGGCCGCGCTCGTGGGCCTGTCGGCGGTGGCCGGGGGCCTCGGCTATTACGCACTGGTGGTGAAGCCGGAGCAGGCCGCCCGCGTCGCCCACGCCGCTCGAGAGCATGCCGCTGCCGAGGCCGATCATGACGACGACGAGAAGGCCGTGGGGCATGAGCGGTCGCCCGCCGCACCAGACGCGGCCGTCGACGGCGACCGGCCGCCGCCGCGGGCCCGGCCCCGGCGGCCGCGAAGCCCGTCGTCCGATGCGGTGCAGGTGACCGCATCGCCCGCGACGATGGCCGCACGCGAGGAGGACGTCCCGACGGCGAAGCCCGACCAGCGGTCGACGAATCCGCCGAAGGGGAAGGCGGCGGCCGCGAAGGACGCTGCGAAACCGAAGCCTGCTCCCGGCATGTCGGACGAGGCCGCGGCGGAGGAGGCGGGCCGGCTCGACGGCACGCTTGGCGAGGTGCTCGCCGCGCTGCGAGCCGGTGAGGACTCCACCGCCTCGCGGCTTCTGGAAACCGCGGCGGCCGCCGTCCGAGGGGCGCCGGCCCGCGACAGGCTGGCCGGCTGGCAGCGGCTCGCCGAGAGCCACGGCCGGTTTCTCGAGGGCCGGGCAGCCGCCCTCGACGCCGTCGAGCCGGGGGCCCGCTACGAGGTCGGCGGCAGGAGCGTCGTCATCGAAAAGCTCGACGACACGCAGTGCGTCTACCGGGCGTCGGGGCCGGCGCGGACGGTCGCCCGGGAGAAAATTCCGGCGGGGATCGTGCTGGCCATCGTGGCGGTGTGGTTCGGCGACGACACCGCCGGCGACCTCGCCATCGCGGCGTTCCAACTGGCCCGGGACGAGCCTGAAGTGCGGCTGGCCCGCGAGCATCTGGAGAAGGCCCGCGACGCGGGGGCCGACGTGGATGCGTTGCTGTCGCTCTGTGAAGACCCGCTCTTCGCCGGGGAACCTGCTGTGGCCGCAGGGCGTTAGCAGACCGCGGAACGAGTCTGCCGCAGCAGGATGCGACCTGCGTCGGCCGGGGAAGCCCGCGGTGTTTCCGCAGGTCGACACAGGTCATGGATGCCCGTGCCGCCGCCGGGACGGCCGCCCCGCTACAGCATGCCGGCGAGAAGCTTGCGGACCGCGGCGGTGTCGATCTGGACCGGGTTGCCCCGCATGCTGTTGCCGCCGGAGTTCTCCGCGAGCCAGTCGAGCTGGTCGGCACGGACGCCGATCTCTCCGAGCCGCCGCGGAGCGTCAGCGCACAGCCGGTCGATCCGGTCCACGAAGGCGTCGGCCGCCTCGTCGTCCGACGGCGGGGCGGAGGGGTCGGCGGCCCGTTCCAGGGCGGCCAGGTCGTGCCCGCACGCGGGCCGGTTGACCCGCAGCGTTGCCGGCAGCATCGTCGCGCAGGCGAGGCCGTGCGGCGTGCCGCAGGCGATGCCGAGGGCCGCGGCCACCCCGTGGGCGAGTCCCAGGCCGGAGTTGGCCAGGGCCATGCCCGACACGAGCGCCGCATGGCTCATCGCGGCGCGGGCGGCCGCGCGGTCGTCGCCGTGCGCGGCGGGCGAGGCGGGCGGCGTCAGCAGGCGGGGCAGCGCCTCGAGCGCCCCGGGCAGCGCCTGGAGGACGAGCGCGCGGGGCAACGGCCTGGCAAACCGGCAGAGGTAGGATTCGATGAGCTGCGTGATGCAGTCGAGGCCGGATGCGATGATCGTGCCTCGATCGCAGGAGGCCGTGAGCTCCGGGTCGACCAGCGCGGCGCGGGGCACCATGAGCGGGCTGCGCATGCTCTTCTTGAATCCGCGTCTGGGGCAGGAGATGACCGCGTTGCGGGTCGCCTCGGCGCCCGTGCCCGCCGTGGTCGGCACGGCGACCACGGGCAGCGGCCAGTGCCGGATGGCGAGTCCGCGGCCGACGCCCTCCAGGTGGTCGACGACGAGGGAGTCGAGGCCGTCCGTAGCGGCACCCGCAGGCAGGAGCGGCGCCAGGGCCGCCACCGCCTTCGCCAGATCGATCGTCGATCCGCCGCCTACGGCCACGACGACGACGCCTGACCGATCGCTCTGCGGCAGGGACGCCAACGCCCCGGCGACGTGGTCGACCGTCGGCTCACCCGCGGCCGTGGCCACGAGACGCTGCGGGATGCCGGCGGCCGCGAGCGCGGCGTCGATCCGGTCGCTCGCCCCCGAGGCGACGAGGCTGCGGCCCCCGCCGACGATCCAGGCCTCGCGGCCCCAGATGCCGACCAGTTCGCCGATCTCCCCGATCCGGCCCGCGCCGAACCGGATCATGGGCGGCATCGCGAAGTCGTAGCCGGTCGCGAGTTCGTCTGCGTGTCGTGGCATGGTGGTATCCTAGCCGTCCGCGGGACGGGTCCTCCATGGTCCCCTCCGGTCCCCTGCCGCGGCCACGACCATGCACGACGCTATCGACATCCCAGTCTGCCAACATCCCATCCGCGGCTCGATCCGGCCGCCGGGCTCGAAGAGCATCACCAACCGGGCGCTGGTGTGCGCCGGCCTGGCGCGGGGGGAGAGCCTGCTCACCGGCGCGCTCGACAGCCAGGACACCCGCGTCATGGCCGCCGGGCTGGCGGCACTGGGCATCGGCGTCGACACGGATTGGCAGCGCGGGGAAATCCGCGTGACCGGATCGGGCGGCGGCGTGCCCGCCACGGAGGCCACGATCGACTGTGCCGCCAGCGGCACGACGATCCGCTTCCTGTCGGCGGTCTGCGCCGTGGGGCATGGCACCTACCGGCTCGACGGCACGCCGCGGATGCGGAAGCGGCCGATCGGCGACCTGCTCGCGGCGCTGCGGGCGCTCGGGGTCGACGCGGTGGCCGAGAGCCCGGGCGACTGCCCGCCCGTGGTCATCCGCACGCGGGGGCTGACCGGCGGCGCCACGAGCGTCCGCGGCGGTACGTCGAGCCAGTTCGCCAGCGGCCTGGCGATGATCGCCCCCTGCACGCCTCGCGGGATGGAGATCGAGTTCGCGGGCGCGTTCGTGTCGCTGCCGTACCTCGACATGACGCGACGGGTGATGGAGGCCTTCGGCGGCTCCTGCGAGCCGCTGGACGATCGGGGCTGGCGGATCGCGCCGACCGGCTACCGCGGCCGCACCTATGCCATCGAGCCCGATGCGTCGGCGGCGAGCTACTTCCTCGCGGCGGCGGCGATCACCGGCGGCAGTGTCCGCGTGGACGGGCTGTCGCGTCGCAGCATGCAGGGCGACGTGGGGTTCGCCGACGCCCTGGAGCGGATGGGGTGCAGCGTCGCCTGGTCGGAGGAGGGGGATGGCTCGGTGACCGTGAGCGGACGGGCGTCGCATGGCATCGACATCGACATGAACGCGATCAGCGACACCGTGCCGACGCTCGCCGTCGTGGCGCTGTTCGCGGACGGCCCCACGACCATCCGGAACGTCACCCACATCCGCGACAAGGAGACCGACCGGATCGGCGATCTCGCCTGCGAGCTGCGTCGCCTCGGTGGGGCCGTCACGGAGCGGCCGGATGGCCTCACGATCTCGCCCGCGCGGCTGGCGGGGGCGACGGTCTCGACCTACGACGACCACCGCATGGCGATGAGCCTCGCGCTGGTCGGACTCCGCGTGCACGGTGTGCGGGTGGCCGATCCGGCCTGCGTCGGCAAGACGTTTCCCGACTACTGGGAACGGCTGGCGGTGCTCGTCGGCACGTGACCCTGGCTGGAACGCAGACTCGCCTCAGGGGGCAGCATGGAGCTCGAGGACGGGCCGCTCGAGAATGGGCCGTCCGAGACGCGGGGCCGGGCCTTACGACATCCTGTTGGTTTCGCCCCGTTCGAGCAGCATCTCGGCCCGCTCGATGAGCGCATCCACGGCATCCAACTGCGGCGTTGCATTCCTCCTGGCAGCCTTCCGGCCCTCGGCCACCTCCGTGGCGATGAAGCCGCCCCCGCAGTGCTGGCAGTAGACCCGTCGGCCCAGCAGCCTCACGCCGATCCGGAGACTGCGGCCGCAGACGGGGCAGTTTTGGTGGTAGCTGATTGGATGGTTCATCGACGGCTCTCGGAGGATGGGCTTCGGTCGCTCCGAGCGGACGAGCGTCACACGAGCACACCCCGGATGGGTGGGAATTCTACGCCGGGCATCGAAACCGTACAACCTTGCGTTTTCGGTCAGCGCATTTCGCCGTGTGAAACTGGGCCGCAGCGTGAAAACCGGCCGCGACTCCGCGGCCGTGATGCCGCCGTGGCCGGTGCGAGCCGCTTCGCCGCCATCGGCGTGCTCTGGTAGGATGCCGCGAGGGATATTCCGCGGGTCGTTTCCCCGTCGAACGAACTGCACGGGCGGCGTGGCGGTCCCGTGCGTTGTGCGAGGCGGTGCCGACATGCTCGTCCGACCCTGGCTGACGCCTTTCGTCGTCCTCTTCTGGCTCGCCACCAGCGGCTGGCTGCTGTTCGAGAAGATCCTGCCGACGCTCGCCGCGGGGACACCGCCGGGACAGCAGTCGCTCCATGCATCGCAGGGCATGCCTGTCGCCTGGACGGTGTACTGGAACGACCAGCCGCTCGGCTGGTCCCTGAGCCAGTCGCATCGCGAGGACGACGGCGGCATGGAGGTGGAGAACACGCTCCACTTCGACCGTCTGCCGATGAACGACATCCTCCCCTCCTGGGCGAAGCTCATTCTCGGGCCGAGCTTCGATCCCAAGGCGATCTGCGCCCTCGATGCCCGCGGGCATCTGTCGATCGACCCGTCGGGCTCGCTGCGGGCGTTCCGGTCGGTGATCGGCTCACCGTTGTCCGCCGAACAGGTCGTCCTCAACGGGATGATCGACAAGGGGCAGGTGACCGTGCTGGTCAGTGCCGGTGACGCGCACTACTCGACGAGCCGGCGGCTGCCGACCAACATCTCGCTGGGCGACGAACTGTCGCCGCAGGCCCGGTTGCCGGGGCTCTTCCCGAACCGTCGCTGGACCGTGCCGGTCTACAGCCCGCTGCGGCCCGGGCAGGCGCCGGTCGAAATCCTGCACGCGCACGTGGCCGCCGAGGAGGCGTTGTACTGGGGCGACGCGCTCGTGCGGGTCAACGTGGTGCACTACCGGGACGATCCGGCGGGCCACCACGAGCCGCGGTGCCGGGTGTGGGTCGATCGCAGCGGCAACGTGCTCAAGCAGGAGTCCGTGCTGCTCGGCTCGCGGCTGGTGTTCATGCGCCGGACCGACGAGGCGGCGGAACGTCTGCTCTCCACCATCGGAGTCGAGCCGTCCGGGCTCGAGCTGCCGGCCCGGCTCGAGCTGCCGGCGGACGCCGCCGCCGAGGAGCCGTCCGCAGTGGAGGGGCCGACATGATCGAGTTCGATCACGTCTCGCGGACATACGGCGCGAAGACGGCGGTCTCGGACCTGAGCCTGGCGATCCCCCGAGGCGAGCTGTTCGCCCTGCTGGGGCCCAACGGCGCGGGCAAGACGACCACGATCAAGATGCTCGTGGGCCTGCTGTGGCCGTCCCGCGGCGCCGTGCGGGTCTGCGGCTGCGACGTCGTGAAGGATCCGCGCGGGGCGCACCTGCACACCGGCTACGTGCCGGACGAGCCCACGCTCTATGACAAGCTCACCGGCCGGGAGTTCCTCCGGTTCATCGCCGACATGTTCGGCATGCCGCGGCATCTGGCCGTCAGGAACATCGATCGCGAGATCGAGAATTTCGAGCTGGCGGAGTTCGCCGACGAACTGGCCGAGAGCTACTCGCTGGGCATGAAGCAGCGGCTCGTGTTCGCCGCCTCGCTGCTGCACGATCCGGCGGTGCTCGTGCTCGACGAGCCGATGGTCGGGCTCGATCCGCGCAGTGTCAAGATCGTCAAGGATCTCATCCGCGCCCGCACGCAGGAGGGCATGATCGTGTTCATGTCGACCCACACGCTGGCCATGGCGGAGGAGCTGGCGGATCGCGTCGGCATCATGGTGCGCGGCGACCTCCGCTTCCTCGGCACGCTCGACGAGCTGCGTGGACAGGTGGCGCTGGAGACGACCAGCCTGGAGCATCTCTACCTCCGGATCACCGCCTCGCCGCAGGACGGCGACGGTACCGGCGGCGCGGCCCGGGGCGCGTGAGGAGATGCCGATGCCCGGCCGCGGCGCGATCAGCGAATCTTGCACGGCGATCCCGCTCGAGGCGGAGTCGCGGCTGTTCTGGTGGCTGCGGGCCACGATCGCCTGGGAGACGCTGCGTTCGATGCTGCAGGGGGCGCGGCTGCGGCTGACCCTGGTGTCGCTGCTCAGCCTCGTCTTCTGGGGCTCCCTCTACGGGCTGTTCGCCGAGGGGTTCACGTTCCTCGACTCCATCCACGCCGAGGTGATCTCGCTGCTGTTCAACGCGTTTTTTTCCTCGCTGCTGTTGATGCTCGTGCTGTCGACGGGCATCCTTCTCTACGGCAGCATGTACTGCTCCCGTGAGGCGCGGCTGCTCCTCACGCTGCCGGTGAGGCCGGAAGCCATCTTCGCGCACAAGTTCCAGGAGGCGATGTGGTTCTCGAGCTGGGGTTTCGTGCTCCTGGGCAGCCCGATGCTCGTGGCCTACGGCGTGGTGCGCGGCGCCCCCTGGACGTTCTACGTGCTGCTGCTCCCCTTCATGGTGGCGTTCGTCGTCATTCCGGCGACGCTGGGGGGCATCCTCTGCATGGCGCTGGTGGCGTGGCTGGGCCGCCTGCGGGTGCACACGCTGTCGATCGCGGCGGCGGCGGGCTGCGCGGCGCTCGCCTGGCTCGGCTGGTCGCTCTTCAGATCCGGGCCCGTCGACGGCACGTCGGCGGAATGGTTTGAGCGGATGTTCCTCAAGCTGGGCGTGATGGAACAGCGGTTTCTCCCGAGTTGGTGGCTGTCGACGGGCCTGCTCGAGGCGGCACGGACGAGCCCGCGGCCCGAGGTCCGCCTGGCGGCCCTCGTGGAGGCCGCCAAGTTCCTGGCCCTGCTGCTCTCCAACGGCTTGATGCTGCAGGTGATCGCCGCCTGGCTGGCGCGGGCCACCTACCGGATGGGGTACAGCCAGCTCGCCGGCGAGGTGCCGTCCCGGCGGCAGCAGGCCCGCGGCGGCTGGTTCGACGAGTTTCTCTCGAATTGCGGCTCGGCGGCCGGGCGGCCCCTGCGGCTGCTGATCGTCAAGGATCTGCGGCTGTTCCGCCGGGACATCGCCCAGTGGTCGCAGTTCGTGATCTTCTTCGGGCTGCTGGGCCTCTATTTCCTGAACCTGCGGTCGTTCCACTACAACAACACGTACGCGTCGATGATCAGCTTCCTCAACCTCGCCGTTGCGGGGCTGATCCTCTCCACCTTCACCACGCGGTTCATCTTCCCGATGATCAGCCTCGAGGGACGCCGGTTCTGGATCCTCGGCCTCCTGCCCGTGCACCGCGACCAGATCGTGATGTCGAAGTTCGTCTTCGCGCTCGTGGGCGGACTGCCTGCCTGCTGCGGGCTGGTGCTGCTGAGCGATTCGATGCTCGGCATCCCGCGGACGCTGATCCTCGTACACGAGCTCTGTTGCGTCGCTCTCTGCTTCGGGCTCTCCGGGATCGCCGTGGGGCTGGGTGCCCGGATGCCCGATCTGCGGGAGTCGTCGCCGGCCAAGATCTCCTCCGGGTTCGGGGGCACCCTGTGCCTCGTGCTCAGCTCGCTCTACATCATGGCGGTCGTCATCGTGGCCGCTGTGCCGACGCACATCGCAGCGGCCGCGCAGGCCTTTGGCGGCCGGCCCGTGACCTCCGGATTCATCGGCTGGCTGGGCGGGCCGCAGGGGACTGCGGCCAGCCTCCTCCTCGTCGCCATCCTGGGCGTGGTGGGGACGGCCGTGCCGCTGGAACTCGGCCGGCGGGCGTTTCGCCGGCTGGAGCTCTGACCCGCGGCCCCCCGCGGTTACGGCGGCCTGCGGGGTGCGGTTTCCATGGGGACAAGTCGCGTCAGCCGCCCGTCAGACGCCGTGGAAAGACCCCTTCGGGGAGTTCGTCATGACAAACCGACTGCAGAGGCACCTCCCCGCCGCGCGGATGGGTGCCGTGCAATACCTCAACACCCGGCCCCTCGTGCACGGCCTGGCGGCGCGGGGCGCTGACGTCGTGTACGACCTGCCGAGCCGTCTGGCCGACCATCTGGCGACCGGCCGGCTCGACGTGGCGCTGATCCCGTCGATCGAGCTCTTTCGTGGCAACGGCTACACGGTCGTGTCCGACGCCTGCATCGGCTGCCGCGGGCCCGTCATGAGCGTGAAGCTGTTCTTCCGGACCCGTCCCGAGCGGGTGGCTCGGCTCGCCGTCGACGAGGGGTCGAGGACGAGCGGCACGCTGGCGCGAATCCTGCTGGCGGAACGGCACGGGGTGACGCCGCAGATCGAGTCGCTGCCGATCGGTTCCGGACTCGACGACACGGCCGCCGACGCCGTGCTGCTGATCGGTGATCGGGCGATCGGCTCCCACCGCGGTTCGTTCCAGCTCGTCTGGGATCTCGGGGACGAGTGGTGCCGATGGACCGGGCTCCCGTTCGTGTTCGCGGTGTGGGCCGCGCGGGCGGGCGTCGACGCGGCGGGCGTGGGGGCAGTGCTCGCGGAGGCCCGGGATGCGGGGGTCGCCAACCTCGCGGCCATCGCGGCGGCCGAGGCGGCACCGCACGGGCTCACCGTTCCCCAGTGCCTGGGCTACCTGCGCGACAATCTCCACTACCATCTGGCCGCGCAGGAACGCGAGGCGCTCGCTGTCTTCTACCGACGGGCCAAGGCGTTGGAGCTGGCGCCGGCTGGCTTCGACATCGCGGCGTCGCTCGCGTCCCGGGTATGATACGTCTTTCGGAACGGTGGTCTCTGGCTCAGCCCCGACGTGGTGCTCCCTTGGAAGCGGCGATCCGACGAATCCTCGACGACACGGTGGCGGGACGCAGGCTGCGGCCTGACGACGCAGTGCGACTGCTGGAGTCGCGGGAACTGGCGGCGATTGGCCGTGCCGCCGACGCCGTGACGCGGCGGCTCCATCCCGAGCCCTTCCGCACCTACAACATCGACCGCAACGTCAACTACACCAACGTCTGCACCGCGGTGTGCGACTTCTGCGCGTTCTACCGGCCGCCGAAGCACGCCGAGGGCTACGTGCTCGATCGCGGCGTGCTCCTCGACAAGGTGGCCGAGACCGTCGCCCTCGGTGGCGACCAGATCCTGCTGCAGGGCGGCCTCCATCCCACCCTCCCGCTCGAGTGGTACGAGGAGATGCTCCGCGACATCAAGGACCGCTTCCCGCAGGTGAACGTGCACGGGTTCTCGCCACCCGAGATCCACCACTTCACCAAGGTCTCGAAGCGGCCCCTGCGCGAGGTGCTCGAGCGGCTGGCACGCGCCGGGCTCGGGTCGCTGCCCGGCGGCGGCGGCGAGATCCTGGTCGACCGGGTGCGTCGCGCGATGACCCGCGGCAAGGTGCTCTCCGACGATTGGCTCGAGGTGCACCGGCAATGGCACGCGATCGGCGGCCGCAGCACGGCCACGATGATGTACGGCCACATCGAGACGCTCGCCGAGCGGGTGGAGCACCTCGAGCGGCTGCGCCACCTGCAGGATGAGACCGGGGGGCTGACGGCCTTCATCTGCTGGTCGTTCCAGCCCGACAACACCGAGATGGCGGAGATCCCTCCGACAGGGCCATTCGAGTACCTGAAGACGCAGGCGGTCGCCCGGCTCTACCTCGACAACGTGCCCAACATCCAGTCGAGCTGGGTGACGCAGGGCCGCGACATCGGCCAGCTCGCGCTCCTTTTCGGCGCCAACGACATGGGCAGCCTGATGATCGAGGAGAACGTTGTGAGCGCGGCAGGCACGGTGCACCACCTGACGCTCGAGCAGATGCGGTCGGCGATCTCCGAGCTGGGCTTCGTTCCGCGGCGTCGCAACGTCTTCTACGAGCTGTTCGAGGACGATGAGCCTGTGTCACCGGCCGATTCCGCGCGTGACAAAGCCCGGGCTGTGCACCTGCCCGTGGCGGCGACCACGCCGTGAGCCGGGGGCACGTCGGCGCGACGCCGATCGCGCTGCGGGCGCGGCATGTGCTGCCGATCGCCGCGGACGCGATTGAAAATGGCTGGGTGCGGATCGAGCGGGGCAGGATCGTAGGCGTCGGCCGCGGCCGGCCGTCGGGGCCGGTGCATGATCTCGGCGATGCGATCATCCTTCCGGGCCTTGTCAACGCCCACACGCATCTGGAGTTTTCCGATCTCGATCGCCCGTTGCCCGGTGGCGGCGGCCTGCCGGCGTGGATCGAACGGGTGGTGGCGATGCGCCGGTCGCGGGCCGCTGCCGGCGCCGATGACACTGCGCGGCTGCAAGCCGCGGTCGCCAGCGGGCTCGAAGAGTCAGCGGCAGCCGGAGTGACGGCGATCGGGGAGATCGCGACGGCATCGCATCCGCTGGCCGGTCATGCCGGGCCGCTCGTGCGGGTGTTTCGCGAGACGCTCGGCCTCTTACCTGTCGCGATGGCCGCGGCCGGGTCGGCGCTCATGCGGGATCTGAAGCGGATGCACTCGGAGGGGACCTGCACCGGCATCTCCCCCCACGCCCCGTATTCCGTAGCGGAATCGTTGGGCCGCCAGGTGGTCGGCGAGGCGGTGCGTCGGCGGCTGCCGGTGATGATGCATCTGGCCGAGAGCCGCGACGAGGCGGAGCTGCTCGCGACGGGCGGCGGAGCCTTCCGCACGCTGCTCGAGCAGTTGGGGGCGTGGCAGCCTGAAACACCGCCGCGGCTTCTGTCAGTGGCGGACTGGATCACGCTGCTGGCAAAAGCACCGCGGGGCGCCGTCGTGCACGGCACGTTTCTGCCGGAGGATCAGGCCGCGCTCTCGCGACTGGCCCGCCACCGCGACCGGCTCTGCCTGGTCGTCTGCCCGCGGACGACGCTGGCGCTCTCAGGCAGGCTGCCGCCGGTGGAGGCCTTTCTGGCCGCGGGCATCCGCGTGGCGATCGGCACTGACAGCCGTGCGTCGAACCCCGACCTCTCGGTGCTGGCCGAGTGCCGCACGCTCGTTGAGGGCGGCGGAGTGAGTCCGCGTGAAGCCCTCTCGATGGCCACTCGGCAGGGCGCGTGGGCACTGGCCTTCGAACGCCGCTGCGGCATCCTCGCACCGGGACGTTCCGCCGACCTCGCCATCCTCCGGCCATCTTCGCGGCACGCCGACCCCAGCGAAGCCGTGCTCGATCCCGCCACGCAGAGTGTCGCCACGCTCCGCCGCGGCCATGTCATCGCCGGCCGAGTGCCCTGAAAAAAGGGACGGGAGACACTCGCCCGACTGTTTCGCGACAGTCGCGATGGTCGCCAATGGCCGGCCTGGCCAGAACCGTTTTCACGCACTCGGAATGCGAACGGCGGCGAGCACGACCTCGTCGGTCCCGATGATCGTCGTCAGGTGCCCTTTGCCCCGCGTGTCTTCGAGCAGACAGATGCTCCCTGCTCTGAGGTCGCATTGGCTGCCGTCGCTTGCGCGCACGGTGGCTCGTCCGGCGAGCACGAACATCCATTGCCTGGAGGGCGTGCAATGCCAGCCACCGACCCAGTCCGCAGGGAATCTCAGGAGGTGCCACCCATCAGTCCGGCTCAGGGCAGAGACATCGAGCGGTGGTGCGGGCGGTGCAAATCGTTCTGACTGGACCGCAATGGTCGCAGTTTCAATGTGCGACTCACCCGCGTCGTCTGAAAACAAGCGGATGTATTCCAAAGGTCGCCGCATAGTGAGTTATGGGGAAATAGGGGAAGGCCCGGCGGTGATCGCTCCCTGCCGAAACGCTCCACATATCTCGGATGCGCCCTAGAGGCGGCAATTGGCGATCTGCGTCTCGATGATCGCCGAGGCGCCGATGGCGTCGAGCCGCTCCATGATCGCGTGGGCCTCGCCCCGCTTCACCATCGCCCGCACGGCACACCAGCCGGGATCTTCCAGGCCGCTCACCGTCGGCGAGTTGAAGCCGGGCGTGATCTTCTCCGCCTCCGCCAGCCGTGTTCGCGGCACGTTGTATTCGAGCAGCGACCAGTTGCGGGCGATCACGATCCCCTCCAGCCGCCGCACGATCCGGTCGGCCGTGGCCGCATCGCGGACCGTGTGGTTCTGCACGAGCACCGTTTCGTAGCGGCCGATCTCGTCGAGCACGCGGAGCCGGTTGGCCGCGAGCGTGCTGCCCGTCTCGACGAGGTCGACGATCGCGTCGGCGACGCCGAGCGTGATCATGATCTCGACGCTGCCGGAAAGCTCCACGAAGTGTGCCTCCACGCCCCGCTCCGCGAGCCACTGCCGCGTGATCCGCGGGAAGCTGGTGGCGACCCGCTTGCCGGCGAGCTGCCGCGCGTCGGTCACGGGTGAGTCGTCGGCCACGCAGAGCGCCAGCCGGCAGGAGCCGATGCCGAGGTCGAGCCTGTGGGTGAGGGCGGCGCCGCTCTCGGCCACCAGATCGGCGCCGGTGATGCCCAGATCGATCGCCCCCTCGGCCGTGAGCACCGGGATGTCGTCGGTGCGCAGGAAGATCACCTCGACCGGCATGCCCCGGCACAATGCAAAGAGGCTCCGCTCGTTGCGGCGAAAGGAGACGCCGGCGTCGTTGAGCAGCTGCGCGGAGATTTCCGCGAGGCGTCCCTTGCTGGGAACGCCGATCCGCAGCAGCGGTGGTTTGGCGTGATCACTCACGGGGTGGCTCCGTCGGTGCGTTGGGGGGCGTGGGGAGGGGCCTGGTGGCCGGCCCCGGCGGTGCGGGAGGCTTTTTCGTCGAGGCCGGAGATGCCGAACCGGCGGGCGAGCTCGTCCTCCACCTGCGAGAGCCCGACGCCGCGGCAGGCGAGCAGGACGAGCATGTGGTAGACGAGGTCGGCGGCTTCGGAGACGACGCGGTCGTCGGTTTCATGGTCCGCGGCCGCCACCAGTTCGCCCGCCTCTTCGGTCACCTTGGCGCCGATCGCGGGCACGCCGCCGGCCAGCAGCCGGCTGGTGTAGGATCGTGCGGAGGGATCGGCCTTCCGCGCAGCCACCACCTGCTCCAGGCTTTCGAAGGTTTCGCCCAGCCGACGCATCGATGGCTCCACTCGGACACCAGCACCAGGAATCCCGGCCAGACGATCCTGCCGGGTCATCAACTGTAGCATGTCCGGATGGAGGCTCAGGCGGCCCTCAAACCCCGCCCCAGGCGGTCCGGCGGCCGCAGTTGGGGGTCGACTGCTGGATCCTTTCGGGCCCGACCGCCTCGGGGAAAACGGCCCTGGCCGTGTCGCTCGCCCGGCGGCTGGGCGCCGAGATCGTGAGCGTCGATTCGATGGCGGTCTATCGCGGCCTCGACATCGGCACGGCCAAGCCGACCGCGGCCCAGCGCGAGGCGGTGACGCACCATCTGGTCGACATTGTCGACGCGGGCGAGGCATACAGCGTGGCCCGGTGGCTGGCCGACGCGGCCGACGCCGTTGAGGCGTGCCGCAGCCGGGGCACGCGGGTCTTGTTCGTGGGCGGAACGCCGCTCTATCTGCGGGCGCTGCGGGACGGCCTCGATCCGCTGCCCGGCGTTGATCTGGAACTGCGACGACGGCTCGAGGAAGAACTGGCCGCCTCCGGCACGCTTCCCTTGCACGACAGATTGGCGGCCGCCGACGCTGCCGCGGCGGCACGGATCCATCCGCACGACGCCCGGCGGATTATCCGGGCACTGGAGGTCGTGACGCACGGCGGCGGGCCCGCGCCGGGCTCCTGGCGGGAGCCTCCGTCCGTCCAGCCGACGTTCGCCGAGCGGATGATGATCGTCGACCTCCCGCGCCGGCTGCTCTACGAGCGGATCGATCGGCGGGTCGAAGAGATGTTCGCGGCAGGGCTCGTGGCCGAGGCCCGGGCGGCCGATGCAGCCCCCGGCGGCATCGGCCCCACGGCGCGGCAGGCGGCAGGCTATGCCGAGGCGCTCGACGTGGTGGCGGGCAGGATCAACGAGCCCGAGGCCGTCCGGCTCACCCAGCGCCGGACCCGCCAGCTCGCCAAGCGGCAGCTCACCTGGCTCCGCAGTTTCCGCTCGGCCGTGTGGATCACCGCCTGAACGTCGGCCCGCCGCGGCGGTCGCGCAGCCAGCGTCTGGCGTGGACAAAGGTCGGGGCGGACTGTGTCCGCGGATTGCTAGCACTCGCCGTGCTAGCACCGGATGTTGTGGTCGCCCGCGGGCCCGGCCACAAAATCGAAAAAATCCTTGCCTTGCGACGACCGCCCGTTACGTTCAGCCCCTGTCGCGGCTGCGGGCCGCTCCGGTGGACCGCCGGTCGCGATGGAAACGGAAGGAACCGTTTCGGAACGGATCGATCGGATCGTGGCCCGTACGACGGATTTGGCCCGGCACCCCGGTGGGGAGCCGGCCCGGCTGCCCGGATGGCATCCGCCCGACGTGAGGTCCCGGTTGTTCGAGGGTTGCAGCGTCAAGGACGGCGCTCCTCCTCCCCGTGCCCGCGAGGGCTCACGGGGACGCGAGGCGTGGTCCGGCGCAGCGGCTGTCGGGCAACGGGACCGCCCGCAGGGAGGATGCCAGGCGCGGGCAGGCGGGGGTCTCCCAGACCACCACGTCGCCGGGTCGGTCGGCATGACGCCGGCCAGTCGCTTTTCCAGGGGACCCTCATGGCTGTCAAACCTCTCATCGGCATCAACACCGACTACCGTGGCACCCGCAAGGAGCACGCCGCCCTCTCGTTCGTGGCGGCCGGCTACTACGACGGCATCACCGCCGCGGGTGGCATTCCCGTGATCCTGCCGCCGTTGGCCGAAGAGGATGATGTCGTCCGCCTGCTCGACATGCTCGACGGCGTGGTGCTCGTGGGAGGGGCGGACCTCGATCCGCGACGCGACGGTTACATGCCGCATCCCGCGGTGCGGCCGATGGACGCCCGCCGCGAGGACTTCGACCGCCTGCTCGCCAAGCACATCTGCGCCCGGCACATGCCGGTGCTGGCGGTCGGCAGCGGCATGCAGCTGCTCAACATCACCGAAGGGGGCACGCTCTTCCTGCACATCCCCGAGGATCTGCCGAAGGCGATCCCGCACAAGGACCCGATCGACCAGGGGCACCGCCACGCGCTCCTCGTGGAGCCGGGATCGGTGATGGAGCGGGTCTACGGCGACGGCGAGATCCGGGTCAACAGCATGCACCACATGGCCGTCGACGACGTGGCCGGCAGCTTCAAGGTGACAGCGCGGGCTCCGGACGGCGTGATCGAGGCGATCGAAAGCACGGTCGAGGGCTGGGTCGCCATCGGCACGCAGTTCCATCCCGAGGCCGAGACCGCCTCGGCCCTCGACGTGAAGATCTTCGAGGAGTTCGTGATCGGCATCACCGGCGAGGTGCCGGAGATGAAGCTCGTCGCCTGAGCTACACGAGTCGTCCGTGGACACAGTCATCCGTCGCCGGAGGCGGCGGCCGCGAGCGCCGAAAACCTCGGCTTGTTCGCGGCTCGCCATCGTGGGAAAAGGCCATGCAAGGCTTTTTCCCACGGCCAGCTAGCGGGGAAACGTGACGCAGTAGACCTCGACGGAGGGCCCGTCGGTCGCGCCGTGCGGCCGACGGGCCCGCCTCTTGACCACGCCGAGGCCCGCGGCCCGGGCGGCCGGCTCGAACCCCGCCGCCTTCTGCCGGCACGGGTCGGCCACGAGCGCCTGCCCGCCGGGGGCGAGCGTCGCCGCGATCACCGCCGCCAGCGCCGCCGGATGGTGCGACTCGTAGAGCACGTCGGCGGCCACGACCCTGTCGTAGTGGCCGAGGTCGGCGGGCGGGTGACGCCAGTCGAGCTCGCGGGTCGTGACCGCGGGCAGCGCGTTGCGGGCGGCGTTGAACCGCACGCCCTCCAGGGCGGCCGATTCGTAGTCGGTGGCGGTCACGTCGAAGCCGGCGCGGGCGGCCACCAGAGACGGCAGCCCCAGGCCACAGCCGAGTTCCAGGAGCGTCAGCCCCGTGCCATCGATCGCGGCGATCTCCTCCGCCAGCACGATCGCCGATTCCCAGACGTTGGCCCAGTAGGGGATCCGCTCGTCCGCCTCGAAGGCAGCGAGGTCGATGAGTGCCTCCATGTCGGGCGGGCACCACATCGAGAGCGCGGCCCCGGCGATCTCGAGCCGTCGTTCCACCGGCGTGAATCGTTCGAACGTCATCGTCTCGCCTGCCGGGCTCGTGGCGGGCGGAACGCCCGCGTCACGGCAGGTCGCCGCGAACCGCGGCTCCCGTAGCCGCCCCACCCCCGGGAACATACCATGGGCGCACCCGGCGACGGCCCGCCCACCTTCCCCCGCCCACTTCCCCCGCCCGCCCCGGCCATGCTGACCGACTACGACCTGCATCTGCTCGGCGAGGGCCGCCACTGGAAGAGCTACGAGAAGCTCGGTGCGCAGCTGCACGCCGTCGAGGGCACTGCCGGCGTCAACTTCGCCGTCTGGGCGCCCAACGCGTCCGCCGTGAGCGTGGTCGGCGATTTCAACGGCTGGGACGGCAGCAGCCACCGGATGCACCATCGCGGCGGCTGCGGCATCTGGGAGCTGTTCGTGCCGGGGCTCGCGGCCGGCACGCTCTACAAGTACCGGGTCCATGCCGCCACAGGCCCCAGCGACCGCGCCGATCCGTATGGCTTCGGCGCCGAAGTGCCGCCGCGGACCGCCTCCAAGGTCATCGACCTCACCGCGCACGAGTGGCGCGACCAGGAATGGATGGCGCGGCGGGCCGAGCGCAACGGCCTGGGGATGCCGCTGAATGTCTACGAGGTGCACCTGGGGAGCTGGCGGCGTCCGGGCGGTGACCCGCGGTGGTGGCTGTCCTACGCGGAGCTCGAGCGCGAGCTCGTGCCCTACTGCGTCGAGATGGGCTTCACGCACGTCGAGTTTCTGCCGCCCACGGAGCACCCGCTCTCCGCCAGCTGGGGCTACCAGACGATCGGGCTGTTCGCGGCCACCAGCCGGTTCGGCACGCCGCAGGACCTGATGTCGCTGATCGACGGCCTCCACCGGGCGGGCATCGGCGTGATCATCGACTGGGTGCCCGCCCACTTCCCGCGGGACGGCCATGGGCTGCGGCGGTTCGACGGCACGGCGCTCTACGAGCACGAGGATCCGCGGAAGGGCGAGCACCCCGACTGGGGCACGCTGATCTTCAATTACGGGCGGAACGAGGTGGCCAACTATCTCGTGTCGAGCGCGCTGTTCTGGCTCGACCGCTACCACATCGACGGCCTGCGGGTGGACGCGGTGGCGTCGATGCTCTACCTCGACTACAGCCGCAAGGAGGGTGAGTGGCTGCCCAACGTCCACGGCGGCCGCGAGAACCTCGAGGCGATCGACTTCCTGAAGAGCTTCAACGTCCAGGTGCACGCGCACCATCCGGGCGTGCTGACGATCGCCGAGGAGTCGACCGCCTGGCCGGGGGTGTCGCGGCCGACCTACGTGGGTGGGCTCGGTTTCAGCCTGAAGTGGAACATGGGCTGGATGAACGACACGCTCCGCTACATGCGGCACGATCCGATCCACCGGAAGTACCACCACGACGAGCTGACCTTCAGCCTGATCTATGCGTTCCACGAGAACTTCGTCCTGCCGCTCTCGCACGATGAGGTCGTGCACGGCAAGGGGTCGCTGCTCGACCAGATGCCGGGCGACCTGTGGCAGAAGTTCGCCAACCTGCGGCTGCTCTACGCCTACATGTGGGCCCATCCCGGCAAGAAGCTGCTCTTCATGGGGGGCGAGTTCGGGCAGTGGCACGAATGGAACTTCGACGAGAGCCTGCAGTGGCACCTGCTCCAGTGGGACAGCCACCGCGGCCTGTCCCGGGCGGTCGTCGACCTCAACGCCCTCGTCCGCCGCGAGCCGGCGCTCCATGAGCTCGACTTCGACGGGCACGGCTTCGAGTGGATCGACTGCCACAACTGGCAGGACAGCGTGCTGGCGTTCCTGCGGCGGGGGAGCGATCCGCGGCAGTGCGTGATCGTCTGCTGCAACTTCACGCCCGTCGTCCGGCAGGGCTACCGGCTGGGCGTTCCCTTCGCCGGCCAGTACGAGGAGATATTCAACAGCGACTCGGCCTGGTACGGCGGCGGCAACGTCGGCAACGGCGGCGTCATCCAGACGACGTCACAGCCGCACCACGGCCGCGAGCACTCGCTGACGCTCACGCTGCCCCCCTTGGCGGCGATTATGCTCAAGCCGCGCTGAGCCTGATGCGGACGCTTGCTTCTGCCATCCTGGCCTCCGCTCGCTCTCGTGAAAAAAATCCGTGGACGGCTTTTTCCACGGCCGGCTAGCGGTCGAAGCCGCGGGGCTGCCGCTTCCACTCGAGGCCGCGTCGCTTCTCCATCTCCTCGATCGTCGCCTGGAACGATCGTGACATCTCCCCCTGCTCGAGCATCGCCGTCCGCTGCCGGTCGCCGCGGGCCGTCACGAACTGCTCCCGCAGCTGCTCCGGGGCCGGATCCTGCGCCACCAGGCGGATTGCGTAGCAGACGGTCTGCGGCTCGTTGAAGGCGACGGCGGTGCCGCCCGGCTCGAGCGAGAACACCGCACGCATGAACTCCTCGCCGGCCATCGACACCCCCTCGGGTTCGGACATTCGCGGAGGCCCGCCGGCTGCGACGGCGTCCTGAGCGAACCAGGAGAACGGCCCGACCTCGGTCGCCTGCAGGCCGCCGCCACGGGCATCGTCCTTGGAGAGCTCCTGCACGGTGGACGCCAGCGGCTGCCCCTTGGCCGCGGCCTGGCGGGTGATCTCTTCGGCCCGCCGCTTGGCCAGCCCCCGGGCCTCGAGGATCCGCCAGGCGCGTTCCACGTCGGCCCGAGCGGTGGCGAACGACGGCGTGAACTCGGGCTGGTCCTCGGTCTTCCAGGAGAGGTAGCGGTTGCCCTCAACGTCACGGGACGTGATCGGGCGGAGCGTCATCGTGTTGGAGCCGTACATCTGATCGAGCCAGGCACGGAACCCGAAGGGATTGGTCGGGTCGGAAAACCGCTCGAAGCTACTGCCGATGCCACCCGCTGCCACGGCCGCGTCGGCCGAGACCAGTTCGGAGCGGCTCCAGCCCAGCCCCTGCTTCTCGGCGATCTTCTCGAGATCGGGAGGCCGAGGCGGCTCGACACCGCTGGGCCGCCGCGCCTGCCACAGGGCGAAGTCCTCGGCGTAGCTGCCCAGATCGCCGGCCACCTTCGTGAAGATGGCATCGATCCGCGTATCGGCCCGCTGCTGCGCCAGCCGCCGGCGAATCTCGTCCTTCACCTTTTCCAGGGGCTCGAACTGGGACGGATCCTCGGCCGCCGGAGTGGCCTTCTCGGCCACTTCTGCGGCCTTCGGCTGCTCGGCGGCTTTTCCATCCGCGGGCTTGTCGGCCGCGGGCTTTTCCGGGGCGGGCTTGTCGCCGGCCGGCTGCTTGAAAGCCGCGAGGGTCGCCCGAGGGCCGGTGCTGGACGCACCGGCGTCGGAGCCGGCAGCAGGCTTGTCGGCAGCAGGCTTGTCGGCAGCAGGCTTGTCGGCAGCAGGCTTGTCGGCAGCAGGCTTGTCGGCAGCAGGCTTGTCGGCAGCAGGCTTGTCGGCAGCAGGCTTGTCGGCAGCAGGCTTGTCCGTGGCAGGCTTGTCCGTGGCAGGCTCAGCCTTGTCCGTGGTCGCAGAGGCGTCTCCAGCGGCCTTCTCCGTGGCAGGCTGGGCACGGAACATCGAGACCTTGTTCTTCTCGTAGTATTCCGCGATCTGCTCGTCGGTGACATCCTTGGCGGCCTCCTCGTCGAAGACGCCTCTCTTGGCGACGAGATATGCGTACTGCACCCGGTGCGGCTCGCGGAAACCGGGGGTCGAGCTGCGGGCCTCGGGGAGCGCGTTCTTGTGCTTCTCGTACAGGCTGCGCAGGGCCGCCTCGGTGGGCGGGGGCACCTGATCGGCGAAGGTCTCCACGACCACGGGCACGAGTTCGACCTTGGCCTGCTGGTCGAGGCGGCGGTACTGCTCCCACCGCCAGCCCGGCGGCGTGCCGCCGAAGGCGGGCTGGTGCAGCATCAGGATCGTTTGGGCCGCCAGTTCCGTCCGGAGGACGTCGAACACGTCCTGCTGGGACACGGCAAGCGGGCCGACCCGCAGCCGGGAAAGCAGGTCATCGAGCTGTTCCGGTCGGACGAGGTTCCCAGTCCACTGGGCGAGGAAGTCGTTCACGGCGCGGTCGCTGACGACGACGCCGTTGTCCCGGGCATCCTGCGCCAGCAGCATCGTTTGGACGACCTGCTCCTCCTGCTCGGGCAGGAATTGCCGGGCCGGCCGGCGGCCTCCGAGGGCAGCCGCCTCCGCGAGGAACAGGTTCACGACCCTACGGGTCGCCACGGCCCGCTCCAGGCCGCCCTCGCTGAACTCTCCCCCCTTCCAGCTGACCGCGACCGGATCCTGTCCGCCCCCCTGGCTGCCCATCTGGAGAAACGGCGGCAGCACGAAAAATGCGAGCATCGCCAGGATCGCCACGATCGCCAGGAGCGAACGCTGGTACTTCCGAAAAATCTCGAAGGAGCCGACCATGGCACCGCCTGTGGGCTGTTTCTCCGACGGCGAAACCGTGGAGACTTGACAAGGAAAGAGAGCGGAGGGTAACGCTGGGGACCGTCGAGTCCGGCCCGAGACAGGTCGAAGATTGTAGCGCCGGCCGTGTCGGCGCCAATCCCGATGTCCCCTCCGAGCCGCCACCGGCGGCCCCACCCGGGCCCCCTCCGGCGGCCCACCAAAGGCTCCAACACACATGGCCAAAAAGTCGTCCAAGCGACCCGGAACGCCGCGGCGCCGTGCCGCCACGCCGCGTTCCGGCGCGGCCGGATCGGGGAAGGCATCCCGGGGCGACTACCAGCTGGTGATCGTCGAAAGCCCGGCGAAGTCGAAGACGATCGGCAAGTATCTCGGCCCCGGCTACGTCGTGGATGCCTCGATCGGCCACATCCGGGACCTGCCGAGCAAGGCCCCCAAGGGCTCCAAGCAGCCCGTCCCGGGGGTGGATCTCGACCACGACTTCGCGCCGACCTACGAGATCGACGACGACAAGAAAAAGAAGGTCGCGGAGCTGCAGCGGCTCGCCAAGGGGGCCAGCGAGATCTGGTTCGCGACCGACCTCGACCGTGAGGGGGAGGCGATCGCCTGGCACCTCACCCAGGTGCTCGGCGTCGACCCGGCCCACGCCAAGCGGGTGACGTTCGACGCGATCACCAAGGCGGAGATCCAGCGGGCGTTCCAGTCGCCGCGGGCCATCAACATGTGCCGGGTCGAGGCCCAGCAGGCCCGCCGGATCGTCGACCGGATCGTCGGCTACCGGGTCTCGCCGATCCTGTGGAAGAAGGTGGCCGGGGGCTTGAGCGCCGGCCGGGTGCAGAGCGTGGCCACCCGGATCGTCGTCGAGCGGGAGCAGGAGATCAGGGCGTTCACGCCGTCCGAGTCTTGGGAGATCTCGGCCTGCATGACGTTCGACGTCGCCCGGGCCGCCGCCCTCGTCGGCGATTGGTCGGCCTTTATGGGGCAGCGCGACGAACGCGACCGCGGGCCACTGGTGCGGGATCGGATGGCCTGGCTCGCCGACCACCGGGCGCTCGCCTGCGACCTGGTGGAGGTCGCGGGCAAGCCCGTGCGGATCGAGGCCGAGAACACGGCGGAGGTCGATCTCGCGCCGCCCGTGCAGGCTGCTGCCGAGGCGGCCGGCCTGCTCGACGTGCGGACCGTCCGCGAGCGGAAAGAAGACGGCCGTGGTCGCGGGAAGAACGTGGTGCGGATCGCCGGACGGCCCGATCCGGCCGCCCGCTACACGGTCGAGTCGATCGACGTGACGCGGACACGTTCGCGGCCGTTTCCGCCGTTCATCACGAGCACGCTCCAGCAGGCGGCGAGCAGCCGCCTGGGCATGTCGACCGACCGCACCATGCGGATCGCCCAGCAGCTCTACGAGGGGATCGATCTGCCCGACGAGGGCCGGGTGGGCCTCATTACCTACATGCGGACCGACTCGACCAACCTCTCTCCCGAGGCGGTCGCCATGGCCCGGGCGTACATCGAGAATCGGCTCGGGCCGAAGTACCTGCCAGAGAAGCCCCGCGTCTACACGAGCTCGAACGAGAGCGCGCAGGAGGCCCACGAGGCGATCCGTCCCACCGACGTGAGCCGCGAGCCGGACGCCATCGCCGCCGCGTTTCTCAGCAATACGCGAGACGGAGCCGATCAGCTGAAGCTCTACCGCCTCATCTGGCAGTCGTTCGTCGCCTGCCAGGCCACCGACGCGGAGTGGGACTCCACGGCGGTGCGGATGCGGCGGAGCGACCGCGACACCGGCGCCGTCCTCAAGGCGACCGGCCGCGTCCTGCGGTTCGACGGCTTCTATGCGGTGAGCGGGGCGCCCCGTGACGACGGCGAGCAGGTGCTCCCCTCCTTCGAGAAGGGGGCGCAGCTGGCGCCCTTCGACATCGAGCCGCGGCAGAAGTTCCAGGCGCCGCCGCCGCGGTACACCGAAGCCACCCTCGTGAAGAAGATGGAGGAGGAGGGCATCGGCCGGCCGTCCACCTATGCCAGCATCATCAACGTCATCGAGAACCGCGGCTACGTCGTGCAGCAGGACCGGAGATTCCAGGCGACGGCGATCGGCGAGGCCGTGACCGGCTTCCTCAAGCGGGGCTTCGAGAACCAGTTCATCGAGATCGGCTACACGCGGGAGATCGAGCGGGAGCTCGACCAGGTCGCGCAGGGCACGAAGCGTTGGACCGACATGCTCCACGAGTTCCACGATGAGCTCGCGCCGAAGCTCGACACGGCCATGCAGCAGGAGCACGAGAAGGCGAAGGCGGATCCTTCGCCCTACGCCTGCCCGCAGTGCGGCCGCCGCCTGGAGTACCGCCTCGGCGGCAAGGGAGAGTTCCTCTCCTGCAGCGGCTACAACGAGAAGGTGCCGGTGCCACCGCCGCCGGCGAAGACCGGGAAGGGGAAAAAGAGGAAGGCGGCGAAGCCCAAGGAGGTGCCCGCCTGCTCGTACGCGATCCCCGTCGACCGGCAGCGGCGGCCGCTGCTGCCGGAGCAGATCGACCTGCTCTCTCCGGCCGGAGTCCCGATGGTGAAGCGGACCGGTCGGTTCGGCGACTTCCTCGTCGAGGACAAGCCGCGGCCCGTGAAGCCCCGCGGCAGGAAGGCAGAGGGGGTGCCGACGGAACCGCCGCCCTTCATCCTCAACCTCGATCGCAAGGGCAACCTCAAGTTTCCCGCGGCCCCGCCGCTCGTGACCGACATCGCCTGTCCGAAGTGCGGCGACGTGATGAACCTCCGCGGTGGCAAACGCGGCCCCTGGCTCGGCTGCCGCGCGTTTCCGAAGTGCCGGGGCCGGGAGACCTTCACCAAGCTGCCCGAGGCCCGGCAAAAGGAACTCGATCGCGAGCTGGCGACGCACATGAGCGGCCAGACGCGGCTGACCCTCACCCGCCGCGACGGCACGACGCCCGTCGCCGAGGGCACGCCGCTGTCGGCGCTCACCATGGAGGGTGGTATCGCGGAGCTCGCGCTCTTCGAGGAGCCAATGACCGCCGGCTCACAGCCAGGGTAGGTCGCCCGTGAACGTCGAGGGCGTTTCGTCGAGCGCTACGGCGAACGCTGTGGCGTGCGAGCGGCAGTGGGAAATGCTCACCAGGATGCACTGCATCCCCATCTTGTCGGCCATCTCGCGGGTGCCGCCGCTGAGAAAGGCCTGCGGCCGCCCGCCGGGGCCGTTCCTGATCTCGATGTCCCGCCAGCTGATGCCCCGCCGCCATCCGGTGCCCATCGCCTTGAGCACCGCCTCCTTCGCGGCCCAGCGGCCGGTGAAATGCTGCGTGGCCATGCGACGGCTGCGGCAGTACTCGATCTCCACGGGCGTGTAGACCCGTTCCACGAACAGCTCGCCGTGCCGTTCGATCATCTGCGCGATCCGCAGGCACTCCGTGATGTCGGTGCCGACGCCGAGCACGTTCATGGGCGGCCTCCTCCGGCACGACGCTCCAGGCCGCAGGCCCGCCGGGCCCGCGCGAGCACCTCGCCTGCCTTCGCCCGCGCCCGCCGCGCCCCGTCGGCCAGGATCCCCTCGATCCGCGCCGGATCGGCCTCGAGTGCCGCCCGGCGCGCCCGGGCCTCGCCGAAGAACTGTGCCGCGGCCTCGGCCAGGGCCTTCTTGACCTCCCCGTAGCCGAAGCCGCCGCGGCGGTAGAGATCGGCCATCCGCCGCGTCTCGTCGGCGGTGGCCACGAGCGAGAAGAGCGCGAAGAGGTGGTCGTCGTCGGGGTTCTTCGGCTCCTCCATCGGCCGGGAGTCGGTCGTGATCCGCATGATCTTCTTCTTCTGGGCCGCCGCCGGCTCGAACACGTCGAGCGTGTTGTCGTAGCTCTTGCTCATCTTCTGGCCGTCGGTGCCGGGCACCCTGGCGCCTCCGGCCACCAGCCGCGGGGCGGGCAGGGTGAACACAGGGCCATAGAGATGGTTGAACGTGCCGGCCAGGTCGCGGCAGACCTCGATGTGCTGCACCTGGTCCTCGCCGACGGGCACGACCGTCGCGTCGTAGGCGAGGATGTCGGCGCTCATGAGGACGGGATAGGTGAACAGGCCCGCGTCGGCCGGCAGGCCACGTGACTTCTTGTCCTTGTAGGCGTGGCACCGCTCCAGCAGGCCCATCGGGGCCACGGTCATCAGGAGCCAGGTGAGCTCCGTCACCTCAGGGACGTCCGACTGCACGAAGAGCGTGGCCCGTGCCGGATCGAGGCCGAGCGAGACGAGGTCGACGGCGGCGTCGTGCACCAGCGACCGCAGGCGTGCCGGCTCGCGGACTGTCGTGAGGGCGTGCAGGTCGGCGATGAAGTAGTAGGCCTCGGCCTGCGGCCGGTCATCGCCCGGCTGCAGGTCGATGTACTGCCTGATCGCCCCGAAGTAGTTGCCCCAGTGGAATCGGCCGGTCGGCTGGATGCCCGAGAGCACGCGGACCGGGGCGGGCGGGGTGGCATCAGCTGGCATGCGGACGGCTCCCGGGAGTGGCGGCGGCGCAGCCCGCCGTCGCGGGCAGGGACAGCGTGCCGATCACATCGGCCATGCCGGCGGCGCCGAGCTCGGCGAGCGCGGCGGGGAGACCGTCGAGCAGCCGCGTCGACACGATCGGCTCGGCGAAGTTCGCGGTGCCGATCTGCACGGCGGAGGCCCCCGCGACGAAAAACTCCATGCAGTCGTCGAGCGTCATGATGCCGCCGACGCCGACGATCGGGATGCCGAGCGACTGCCGCACCTGGTGGACGCACCGCAGCGCGATCGGTTTGATCGCGGGACCGCTGAGGCCGCCGACCACGTTGCCCAGCAGCGGCCGGCGGCGGCGCCAGTCGACCGCCATTCCTTGGCACGTGTTGATCAGCGTGACGGCGTCGGCGCCGCCCTCCTGCGCGGCCTGCGCGATGGAGACGATGCTGGTGACGTTTGGCGTGAGCTTGGCGAGCACGGGGAGCGACGTCGCACCGCGGACGCCCGCGACGACGCCACGGCAGGCGGCGGCGTCCGTCCCCATGTCGACGCCGTGGCTGACGTTGGGGCAGGAGATGTTGAGCTCGATCGCGGCAATGCCGGGCACGCCGTCGAGCCGCGAGGCGAGCGCGACGAACTCGGCCTGCGAGGCCCCGGCGATGCTCACGATCACGGGTGCGCCGCAGCGCACGAGCCACGGCAGTTGGCGGTCGAGGAAGGCGTCGACGCCGTCGTTGTCGAGCCCGATGGAGTTGAGGAGGCCGGCCGCCGTCTCGATCGTCCGCCACGGCACGTTGCCCTGCCGGGGCAGCGGCGTGATCGTCTTGGGCACGATGCCGCCGAGCCGCGACAGGTCTACGAAGCCGGTCATCTCGCGGCCGTAGCCGAAGGTGCCCGACGCCACCATGATCGGGTTGGGCAGTCGCAGCCTTCCGAGCGACACCGCCAGGCCCGGCTGCGCATCAGGCGACCGCGGGGCAGTCTGCAGGGGAGCGGTCATGAACGTGGAGACGGGAACGTGGAGACTGGGACTGTGAAGACCGGAAGCCTGGTGCATGCAAGGCGACCGGGAGGCCCGTGCGGAGGCCTGCCAGCGGAGCCGTCCGAGTGTAGTGGGTTTTCCCAGGTCCCCAAGATCGTCGACGCAGCGGAGCCGTGGCAGGGCCGGTGGGCGGCATCCGTGGCTGCCCCGAGTGACAACGAAGTGGCAGGACGGCAGCGCGGGGAAAATGGCCGATTGTGTCAAGAATGCCGGTTGTACGGCCGATAACTCCCCCGTTGGAGTTCTGCAGGTCCGGGTGCCAGACGAGGTGGATCGTTGACACTAATGCTTGCCAGCCATAGACTTCCGTCGACTCGCACCACCTGTGCGGAGTGTGGAAGCCGTGACGAAGAAAGACATAGTGCGGACGATCGCCGAGCAGATCGACCTGCCACAGTTGCGGACCAAGGAACTGGTGCAGAGGACGTTCGACGCCCTCATCGACACGCTGGTCCGCGAAGGCCGGGTGGAACTGCGGAACTTCGGCGTTTTCCAGATCAAGAAGCGGGACGCCCGCATGGCACGCAACCCCCGCACGGGGGAGCGGGTACCGGTGCAGGCGAAGAGCGTGGTCACGTTCAAGCCGGGCAAGGAGATGGAGGCCCGGGTGCGGGAGCTCGATCGGTCCGCCGCGGCAGCTGCGGAAGGCGGGCCGGAGGCAGAGGGTGGAACGGGTCACACGCCCGGGCAGGATGCGGTCGGGCAGGGGTAGCACGCAGTCTGGGTGGTCGGGCCCGTCCGGCCCGGGCACGCGTCCCCGCCTCGTTTCCCGAAAATCAACATCGCGGCGACGGGACGTCGTCCGCTACATCCCCGGTCCACATGGTGGTGACCGGTGATCGGGCCGCAGGCCGGGGAGCTTCCCCGCGAGGCCTCGTGGCGGCGCACATCGGATCATGGAGGTGACGGTCATGAAGGCCAACGTTCCCGCAGGCGGCAGGATCGGGCGTGCAGCATGCGTGCTCCTGGCAGCCGTCATGCTCTCGGCCAGCACCGGCTGCCTGATCCCGATGTACTCGGGAGATCCGATACGGCGCGCCGAGGAACTGATCTACACGTCGGAGGACCTGCGGGCGATCACCGATGAGTGGGAGCGGATCTGGTTCCTGGATCAGCCGTCCCACATGACGCTCTACCGCACGCACGGCGGGATTCTCTGAGTTCACGCCGGGCTCGGCCCTCCCGGCCGCCCCGGCTTGGCGACCTCCGGTCGCTGGTGCTAAGCGTCGCATCCGTGTTCACGCCGGGCTCGGCCCTCCCGGCCGCCCCGGCTTGGCGACCTCCGGTCGCTGGTGCTAAGCGTCGCATCCGTGCGACGCGATGGAGCGGCGCTGCATTCGCTTCACACTGGGCTCGGCCCTCCCGGCC
>JBILVO010000263.1:0-2524 GCA_044370415.1 Pirellulales bacterium | reverse complement strand
TCTGGGCGCACCACGTGGCCCGCTACGCCGGCATCCTCGACGAGGAGGACATCCGCGAGGCGGTGAACGCCGCTGCCGCGATCGGCGACGACAGGATCCAGAAGCAGTCGCAGGGCTATGTCGTGCCCGACGCGTTCACGCACGGCACGAGCGAGCAGCGGGTGCGGTGGTTTCTCTATGGATTGAAGACCGGCAACCCGGAGCTGATGGACCGCGCGTTCGAGGTCGACGAGCCCTGATCCGGTCCAGGCCATCGCGGCCGATGAGTCGATGGGCCAATGAGCCGATGAGCCTATGAACAGGGCGGCGGGCCCGTGGTGAGCGGCTTCGGCCGGGCGGGCAGCATGAAGATTCTCCTCACGGGCGCCACAGGGTACGTCGGCGGCGAACTGCTGCCCGTGCTCGAGGCATCCGGTCACGCCGTGCGGTGCCTCGCGCGCCGGCCGGAGAAGCTCGCCGGCCGCACCGGGGCCGCCACGGAGGTGCTCGCGGGAGACGCGGCCGACCCGGACGTTCTCGCCCGGGCCTGCGCCGGCGTCGACGTGGCCTACTGGCTGGTCCACTCGATGGAGGCCGGCGTGGACTTCGAGCGGGCCGACCGGCTGGCCGCTGAACGGTTCGCCGCGGCGGCCCAGGCGGCCGGAGTGCGCAGGATCGTCTACCTGGGCGGGCTCGGCGCCGACGACGACACGCTCTCGCCGCACCTGCGCAGCAGGCACGAAGTGGGGGCGATCCTCCGGGCCAGCGGCCTCGACGTGGTCGAATTCCGGGCATCGATCGTGATCGGCGCCGGGAGCTTCTCGTTCGACCTCGTGCGGACGCTCGTGGAGCGGCTGCCGGTGATGATCTGCCCGGCCTGGCTGGCGACGCCCACCCAGCCGATCGCGATCGCCGACGTGGTGGCCTACCTGGCCGCCGCCGCCGAACTGCCGCCGGGGCCGGCGCGGATCTTCGAGATCGGCGGCCCGGACAGGGTGTCGTATGGCGCTATCATGCGGGAGTACGCGGGGCAGCGGGGCCTCCATCGGCTCATGATCCCCGTGCCGGTGCTGACGCCGCGGCTCTCGAGCCTGTGGCTGAAGCTCGTGACGCCGAGGTATTCGAAGGTGGGACGCAAGCTGATCGACGGACTCAAGAACCCGACGGTGGTCACCAACGACGCGGCGCTGCGTCAGTTCGCGATCCGACCGCGCTCGCTGCGGGTGGCTGTCGGCGAGGCGATGGTCCACGAGGACACCACGTTTGCGGGAAAACGCTGGGCCGACCTTGCCGATCTCGAAGACCTGCCGCGGCGGTACGGCGGCAAGACCGAGGGCACGCGGCTCGTGGACCACCGGCACCAGGTCGTGGCGGTGGCGCCCGACAGGGCGTTCGCCGCGATCGAGCGGATCGGCGGGGTCAACGGCTGGTACGCCTGCAACTGGCTCTGGCAGGTGCGCGGCTGGATGGACACGCTGATCGGTGGGCCGGGGATGGCGCGAGGCCGCCGCGACCCGAAGCGTTTGGCCGCCGGCGAGAAGCTCGACTGCTGGCACGTCGAGATCTGTGACCCGCCGCGACGGCTGCGGCTGGCGGCCGAGATGAAGATGCCGGGCCGCGGCTGGCTGGAGTTCGAGGTCGTGCCGCGGGACGGCGACGTCACGATCCACCAGACGGCCGTCTTCGATCCGCACGGGCTCGGCGGCCTGGCCTACTGGTATGCGATCTGGCCGCTCCACGAGCTCGTCTTCCGGCGGATGCTCGCCGGGATCGCCCGCGCCGCTGTCCGCGGTGCCTGAGACGCCACGCATAGCGGCACGCCCGCGGCGGTCGATGACGCCGGAGCGAACACCCTACCTTCGTCACCGTGGAAATGGCCGCGATATGCTGTCGGCCTCGGGTGGAACAGACGCCGGTGTTCGGGAACGGAGACTGCATTGATGGAAGCGGGCGGGACCTGGTTTTTCTGGGCGTTGCTGTCAGCGGTGTTTGCGGCCCTGACGGCCGTGTTCGCCAAGATCGGGCTCGCGGGAGTCGATTCCGACCTGGCGACCCTGGTGCGTACCGGTGTCATCGCGGTGGTGCTGGCCGCTTTCGTCATCGCGACCGGAAAGTGGTCGAACCCGCTGACGCTCCCCGCGAAAACGCTGATGTTTGTGGCTCTCTCGGGCCTGGCAACCGGAGCGTCGTGGGTCTGCTACTTCCGAGCGTTGAAAGTGGGAGAGGCTGCGAAGGTCGCCACGGTCGACAAGCTGAGCCTCGTTCTGATCGCCGTGTTCGCCGTGCTGTTTCTGAACGAGCGACCATCCGTCCGCGAATGGCTCGGGATACTCATGGTGGGCGGCGGGGTGCTGGTGTTGGCCCTCAAGCGCTGAAGGGAGACACGACGGGCGCGGGCACGTGGGCCTCCGCCACAGTCCACGCTCGACACGTGGTGGGCCGTGCGAATCGTCAGAGCCGGCAGGAGTTCCCGCCGCTCGGGTCGCCGATGTCGTATCGCCGGCCTCGTCAGGTCACCGTCATCGTCGGCAGCGACTTCCCGCCG
>JBILVO010000042.1:0-27368 GCA_044370415.1 Pirellulales bacterium | reverse complement strand
CGGCGTGACCCGCAGCAATGCGGGCCGCGCCGAGGAGACCGCCAGCGCCGCCGCGGAACTCAACAGCCAGGCCCATTTCCTGCAGGAGAGCGTCGACTTCCTGCGCGGCTTTTTCATGGGAACCGCTCGGAGTGGTGCGGCCGGCCGGGCCGCGGGTGTCCGGGTGGGGGCCGCCGCCGAGCCGTCCCCCCGCCAGTTCCTGCCCGGGCACGCGTCGCGGGACGCGGAGCAGCAGGGCTGCGCGGTCAGGCCGACGGCCGCATCTGCGGAACGTGTGGGGGGCAGTTCGGCGGCGCCACTGCCGGCCTCCGTGCGGATTCCGATGCCCGGCGACGCGGGCGCGCACCGCGATCCCTCCCGCGGATCGTTCCGCGACGACGAGGACCGTCATTTCACAAATTTCTGACCGACCGCTGCGGATCGTCCCGCCAGCGGGCCGCGGCAGGAGCCGTGCCGCGGGTGACGACGGGGCGGCCGATATGCGACAACGAACAGCCGGGAACCGCCGCCGCCCCCACGCACCGCGTTTCCCTCGTATCGGCGACCGTGCCCGTGGCGGCATCGTCCGGGAAGATTCCTGAGATGCTCCCCTTCGTCGACCCACCGCTGTCGCCCGCCGCCTACGACTTCCTGGCGGCGCTCGTGTACGACCGCAGCCGCATCCGGCTGGGGCCGGACAAGCAGTCGCTCGTGGCGGGGCGGCTGGGACGGCGGATCCAGACGCTGGGCTGCAGCAGCTTCGAGGACTACTGCCGACTGCTCGCGTCGCCCGAGGGGAGCGAGGAGATCGGCGACCTCATCGACCTGATCTCCACGAACCATACGCAATTCTTCCGCGAGGCCGCCCACTTCGACATCCTCGGGCAGCGGGTGCTTCCCGAACTGGCGCGGACGACGATCACGGCCGGCCGCGACGTGCGGGTGTGGAGTGCGGCGGCGGCCTCCGGCGAGGAGGCGTATTCCCTCGCCATCGCGCTGGCGGAGTTCGCCCGCTCCCGCCCGGGCTTCGCCTGGACGGTGCACGCCTCCGACATCTCCCGGCGGATGCTGGAGCGGTGCCGCCTGGGCATTTACGAGTCGGAGAAGGTCGTCCTGCCCGCGCACGACCTGCTGCCCCGCTACTTCCAACGCGGCCATGGCGAGCGGGAGGGCTTCTACCGCGTGAAGCCCGACCTGCGCCGGCTCGTGAGCGTCGAGCACGTCAACCTGTTCCAGGATTCGTATCCCCTGCCCCGCGGCCTCGACGTGATCTTCTGCCGAAACGTCATGATCTACTTCGACGTGGACTCACGGCGGGAACTGGTCGAGCGGCTCTACGAGCAGCTCGCGCCCGGCGGACATCTCTTCGTCGGGCACTCGGAGAGCCTGCTCGGGCTGCGCCACCGCTTCAAGACCGCCTGGCCGGGCGTCTACGTGAGGCCCTCGTGAACGATTCCAACACCGCCATCGCCCTCGCATCCCGCTCCCGGCTGGCGAATGCCGCCGGCACCGCCCCATGACCACGCCAGCCCGCCGACTCCGTGTGCTCGTCGTTGACGACTCGGCGCTCGTCCGCAAGGCGATCACCGACAGCCTCAGCCGCGATCCCGACATCGAGGTGGTGGGGTCGGCGTGCGATCCCTATGTCGCCCGGGAGAAGATCGTGCGGCTCGAGCCCGACGTGCTCACGCTCGACCTCGAGATGCCGCGGATGGACGGCCTGACATTCCTGCGGATCCTGATGAAGCACAACCCGATGCCGGTGGTCGTCGTCAGCTCGCTGACGCAGGCGGGGTCGCAGGCCGCGATGGAGGCGATGGAGGCCGGCGCCATGGACGTGCTGGCGAAGCCCGACGGCACGATGTCGATCGGGGCTCTCGGCGAGCGGCTGGCGTTTCACGTCAAGGCCGCCGCCGCGGCGAGCAGGTGGCGACGCGGCCAGGCGGGCGACGCCGCGGGGACCACGAGCCCGTTGACCGCCGCCCCGGTGCCGATGCCGACGTCGGCGGCCGCCGTCGACGGCCGCCGGTTGATCGTGATCGGCTGCTCGACCGGCGGGCTCGAGGCCCTGCGGGTCATCCTGCAGCAGCTGCCCGCGGGGCTGCCGCCGATCGCCGTCGTGCAGCACATCTCCGGGTATTTCTCCCGAATCGTGGCGGAGCGGCTCGACGCCGTGAGCCCGCTCGACGTCCGCGAGGCCGAGGACGAGGCGCCCCTGCTGCCCGGCACCTGTCTGATCGCGCCGGGCGAGCACCACCTGGCGATCGAGCGGTACGGGCAGGGCTACCGCGCCCGGCTGCTCCGCACCCCTCCCCTGCACCACTGCCGGCCGGCCGTCGACGTCCTCTTCCGCTCGGCGGCCGACGTGGCTGGCCCGCACGCCGTCGCCGCCCTGCTCACCGGCATGGGATCGGATGGCGCCATCGGCATGGCCGCCGTCCACCGAGCGGGTGGCACGACCATCGCCGAGCATGAGTCGAGCTGCGTCGTCTACGGCATGCCGCGGGCGGCGGTCGAGATGGGAGTCGTCGACCGGGTCGTTCCGCTGCCCGAGATCGCTGCGGCGATCATGCGGGCCGCCGTCGGCCCGCCGAAGGTTCCGTGAGCCGCAGGGCTGTGCCACGGGAACGCCCGCGGCAGTCTTCCCGCGATTTTCTCTTGATGACCGCTGTCGCGGCAGGCCATGATGACGGAGTGGCCGCGGTTCTTCGGCCCTGACACGTTGGCCCTGAAACGGCATCACACTCGAGGCAGGACATGGACATGGCGACGAACAATGCGGCACGGCGGGGCACCGGGCTGATCGCGTCCGCGGCTGCCGCGGCCTCGGTTGCGATCCTGGCGGCGTGGCTCGTGGGCGTCGACGTCGCCGGGGCCGCCGGCGAGCAGCCCGATCAGGTGGCCGTGTTCATGCGGGCCAAGCTCGCGCACTCGCAGAACGTGCTCGAGGGGCTGGCGCTCGAGGATTACGACCTCATCGCGCGGGGCGCCCACGATCTCGCCCTCGCCAGCCAGGCCTCGAGCTGGCAGGTGCTCCAGACCGAGGACTACGCCCGGCAGAGCGCGGAGTTCCGCCGCTCCTGCGACGCCCTGCGGACCGCCGCCAAGGCGAAGAACCTCGACGGCGCGGCGCTGGCGTGGATGGAGGTGACGATGAAGTGCGTGCAGTGCCACAAGTACGTCCGCGACGCGGAACGAGACAAGTAGCGCACCGCCGGGCCCGCCGCAGCCATATGCACACCGCGACGCGTTTGCCGACGCATGCATCCCTTCAGGGCCTGGCCATCGCCGCGGCGTGCGTCGCGGTGCGGTGGCTGATCCATCCCCTCATGGGGCACGAGCTCGCCACGCTGCCCGCGGCTGTGGCCGTCGTCATGGTGGCCCGCTGGGGCGGGTTCGGGCCTGCGTGCATCGCGCTGGCGGCGAGCCTGATGGTCAGCGAAGCGCTCTTCGCCGAGCCGGCGGCCGACGTGCCGGGAATGCTCTGGCGGGATCGGCTGCCACTGGCGGCCAGCGTCGTGGCGGGCATCGTGGTGGCGCGGAGCGTGTCGATGCTTCGTGAGCGGGCCGTGCTCCTGGAGCAGGAGGTCGCCGGCCGTCGGCGGGCCGAGGCGGAGCTCGACGACAGCCGCCGCCGGTTTGCCCAGTTCATGGACAGCAGCCCGTTTTGCGCCTACGTGAAGGACTCCGCGGGCCGGTTCGCCTTCGTCAACCGGCATCTTCGCGAGGTCTATCCCGACGTCGAGGTCGGCCGCACCGTCGACACCGCGTTTCCCGAGCAGCAGGTGCGGGAATTTACCCGCAACGACGACCTGGTGCGCAGCGGCGGCGCGCCGGTGCATTGCGAGGAGGTGGCGACCGGTCCGGATGGGACCGTGAAGCACTGGTCGACGTTCAAGTTTCCGGTGCTGGACGCGGACGGCTGCGTGTGCGTCGGAGGCATTGCGGTCGACGTTACCGAGGCGCAGCAGATGCGGCAGCGGCTCAGCAGCAGGGAGTCGCTGCTGCGGCGGCTGATCGACGTGCAGGAGAGCGAGAAGCAGGCTCTCTGCCACGAGTTTCACGACGGGCTGATTCAGTACGCGATCGGCGCTAAGATGTCTCTCGAAGCCTTTCTGCGCGATCATCCCGGCGTCGCGGCGGCGGCGATCGAAGACGCCATCAACTGCCTGGCCGCGGGGATCGCCGACGGCCGGCGCACGATCCGTGGCATCCGGCCCGCCGTGCTCGACGATCTGGGCCTGAAGGCGGCGGTGGAGGAGGTCGCCACGACGCTCGCCGGTTCCGAGGCGGACATCGACGTCGCCATCGGTGACGGCGTGGACGGCGTTTCGTCCGGCCTGCAGACCACGGCATTTCGCATCGTGCAGGAGGCGGTCGCCAATGCCCGCCGACACAGCGGGGCGCAGCGGGTGGCGATCGACCTGCGGATCGACGGGGGCGAGCTCGTGCTGCGGGTGGAGGATTCGGGCCGGGGGTTCGACCTGGCATCGGCTTCGGGGCAGGGATTCGGGCTCCTGGGAATGACAGAGCGGGCACTGCTCGCCGGGGGGCGATGCACCGTGGACAGCAGACCTGGCGCGGGCACGGCGGTCGTGGCGAGGCTGCCGGTGTCGGTGCGTGGCGAGCAGGATGGCGCAGAGCGCCAGCCGCTGCCGCATGCGCATCTGCCGCGCGGCCATCTCACGGCCGTGCCGTGAGCCACACGAGCGGCTGCGTGACGGCGATGTTTTGCTGCACCTCCGGGTCGCGTGGCGAAGTCCTTGAAGATCCAGGCCGCGCTGCCGGCGTTGGCAGTGCGCTGCCGGCGCTGGCAGTGTAGACTCGCCACTTTCCGGCGGCTGCCGCCGGCCTCCATCCCAGACCACCCGCGCCAGACCACCCGCGCATGGCCGCAGCCCTCGCCGACCGCCCCCGTGAGCTGCGCTGGTACCACGCGGGGCCGATGCTCTTCGGCGACCTGGGCACGAGCCGTCTCTACGTGCTCGGGCTGGCCTTCCACTTCACGCAGCACGCGTCGCTGTTCCACATCTTCTTCGTGAACGTGCTGCTGGTGCTGGTGGGCTGCTGCTACCTGATCATCTGCCGCAAATATCCCGACGGCGGCGGCGTCTATTCCGCCGCCCGCAGCAGCAGCCGCGGCCTGGCCGTGGTGGGCGGCCTGTCGCTCTGCGCCGATTACACCGTGACCGCGGCGATTTCGTGCCTCGACGCCTTCCGCTACCTGGGCGTTGACGGCGAGGTCGGCGGCGTGCGGATCGAACTGATCTGCATGCTGTCGGCCATCGGCATCATCGGGGCGATCAACTGGTTCGGCCCACGCGGCATGGGGCGGATCGCGCTCGTCGTGGCGGTCGCGACGGTGGCGCTTACGGCCGTCGTGGCGATCTGTGCCCTGCCCAGCCCCTACCATACGCGGCTCGAGCTGCCGGTGCGGGATCGCAGTCTGGGGGCCTGGGGCGATGCGTGGGTGGGGTTCACGGAGATCGTGCTGGCGCTCTCGGGCATCGAGGCGATCGCCAACATGACCGCCATCATGGTGTCACCGGTGCGGGTGACCAGCCGCCGGTCGATCTTCCCGGTGCTGGTCGAGGTGGTGGTGCTCAATCTGATCCTCGGTGCGGCGATGAACGCGCTGCCGGATGCCAGGCTGATCGACCCCCAGGGGCACCCGCTGGGCACCGACGACATGATGAACGTGCGCGGGTCTCCATGCAGCTGCCGACGAGGGTCGGCGTGTCGCGGTTTTTCAACGGCGACGTCATCGGCCGCGTGGCGGAGCAACTGCCCGTCGCCAGGGAGCTGGTCATCCGGGCGTGATGGTCCCCCGAGCCTTGGCCGTCGTGATCTCTCGTGGCTGGCTGGCCGGGCAGTCTGGCTCAGGGCCCGGCTCCAGCATGAGCAGCCTTTCGAAGACGCTCATGGCGGTCGCGTTATCGTTGATCGCGTCGACCAGCACCTCCCGAATCTCGCGATCTGTCAATTCAAGGCCGGTGTCCCGGCGGATGGCGAGGGCCAGCACGTGCTCCTCACCGCGGGTGGAGTCTCCGAGCAGCCACGCCTTGATGGCCGACATCGCATCCAGTTGCGAAATCCGTTCGTAGGCATCGGGGAGCATCAGCATCGTCGTGTCCTCCTTGGCATCGGGAGGATAACGAAGATCTGTGAGCGGATTGCGACTCACAAAAGACTAAAAGTCGCCTGGCTCATCATGAGGCGGCCGTGAGGAGCGACGCATGATCGCCCGCATGAAACGACGTCACGCGTCATCCGCACGTGCCGCGCCAGCGCTGGCGTATTCCAGGCCGTACTTGTTCGTCCGTGCCACATCGCGCGACTGTGAGCGAGCGTGAGCGCCGGCCGCACCCGCAGCCCGCACCAGTTCGATGCGGCCATCCATGTGCTCAACCAGCGCCGTGCAGTGCTCCACCCAGTCGCCGCAGTTGTAGTAGTCGATCCCTTCGACCCGGCGAATGGCCGGCACGTGGATGTGACCGCAGATCACGCCGGCACAGCCGTGCTCGCGGGTGTAGCGGGCTACGAATCGCTCGAAGTCGTTGACGAAGTTCACGGCGGTCTTCACTCGCTGTTTCAGCAGCGCGCTCAATGACCAATATGGGTAGCCCAGAAATCGCCTCAGGGCGTTGGTCAAAGCGTTCGCGTGCAAGGCAAGCGTGTAGGCTCGGTCGCCGAGTCGGTAGATCCAGCGGGCGTGCCGCGTGAGTTGATCAAACTGATCGCCATGGATGACCAGCAGCCGACGGCCGTCGACGGTCACGTGGACGAGTTTGTCGGCCAATTCGACCCCGCCCAAAAGCTGCGGACACCAGGGGCGGAGAAACTCGTCATGGTTGCCGACGACGTAAAACACTCGTGTTCCCCGTTTCAGCATGCCGAGCATCCGGCGAATCACGAAGCTCGCCGTGTCGTCCCAGCGGAAGTGCCGTCGCAGCTTCCAGCCGTCAATGATGTCCCCCACGAGGTACAGGCGATCGGGTTCGTAGTTGCCGAGAAACTCAAAAAGGGCGTCGGCGCGGGAGAACCCGCACCCGAGATGCAGGTCCGAGAGAAACAGCGATCGCACGCGCATGAGATGTTCCCTTGTGCAGACGAAACCTCAGCTATGGAAAAGCGGAACGCGGTCAGGCTAACGGATCGCTCGGCGAGGCGAAGCGCCGAAGTGGATGAGAATTGCGTGAACCCGGGCGGGAGGCTCCCCGCATCACGGTCAGGCGAAGTGAGAGGATCGTCATGCCCATGCGACGGGTATTCGTCGAGCGGATGGCGACGTCGCGGCGTCAGCCTCCCGTCATGAAGACGTCGCGTCCCCGGCTGGGGCTGGAAGGGATTCTCTGATGAGGAAGCGACGCAGTGGAGAGCAGATCACGGGCTTGCTTTGGCAGGCTGACGTGGACCCTGGGGGGAGGGCAGGAGCTTGCCCGGCGTCTGCCCACGGCTGGGGAATTCCCAGCAGTTGTCCTCCCTTGGCGTACGAAGTTCGGCGGGATGGACTCGAAGATGGCCAAGCAGCTTCAGGAGCTCCAGAAGGAGAGCTCGAGGCTGAAGACGCTGGCAGCGGGTCAGTCGCTCGACATGCTGATCCGCTGCTTGACGTCTGGGAGGCGGCCCGCCCACACGCTTGCGTGGCGCAGCGCACCTGAGTTGCCCCGAGCGTCGTCGCCGGATGGTGGAGATGACGACGCGGCCGCCGCTGGTGGGCACTCCGACGGCCAACGAGGCGATCAGCGCCGTGCTGGAGCGGATCGACCTGCGGATCGGGTCCCGACCCTCCGTCGAGGATGGCAGGATGGGCACGATGCCTCCGCGTTGCGGCCGTGCAGGCATGCCTCGCGGCGGCGGCGCATGCCGCATTTCGCGGGAAGCGGTACGGTGCCGGCGCAGCTCTTTCCCGGGTGGCTGCCGCGGCCCTATCCTGCTGGCATCGCGCGGGGCCCCGGGTTGGCCTCGGGCTTTTCCCTTCCTCGATATTCGCCCCGGATCTCCATGGAGCTGTCCTGATGCGCATGCGCGCCACCCTGCTCGCTCTTGTCTGTCTCTGCCTGTCGCTCCCCGGCGCTCCGCTCTCGGCCGGACAGCCGTCCGCGAAGAAGGTGCCCGTGGTGGTCGCGGCGTATGCCACGCCGCTCGAGGAGCCGTGGAACATGGTCATTCACGACGCGCTCCAGGCGGCCCAGCGGGGCGGCCGCATCCGCTACTCCTGGCAGGCCGATCTCGCCGACGCGCCGCGGATGGCCGCTGCCCTCGGGGCGGAGCTGGCCAAGCGGCCCGACATCGTGGTCGCCGACGGCACGCTGGCCGACGCCGAGATCCGGCAGCTCGCGGCCGCGCACCCGCAGACCGCGTTCGTCATCGGCACATCGGGCCCACCCGCCCCGCCGAATCTCTCCGTGTTCGACAGCGATCTCGCCGAGCCGGCGTATCTCTGTGGCGTGCTGGCAGGGCGGCTCACGAAGTCGACCGTCGTCGGCGTGGTCTGCGGCAAGCCGGAGCCGCACGTCCACCGGACCGTCAACGCCTACATCCAGGGCGCCCGCGACGCGAATCCCGCCGTGAAGGTGAAGGTGACGTTCATCGACTCCTGGTTCGATCCGCCGAAGGCCCGCCAGGCCGCGCTCGAGCAGATCGCGGCCGGTGCCGACCTCATCTACGCGGAGCGGGAGGGGGCGATCGCCGCGGCCCGCGAGAAGGGCGTGCGGGCGTTCGGCAACCTTCTCGACCAGCACGGCGAGTCGCCCGACACGGTGATCACCGGGCCGGTCTGGAGCATGACGCCGGTGGTCGACTACATCATCTCGCTGTCGTCGGCGGGCATGGTGCACGCGGAGAACCTCGTCGACTTCTCCACGCTCGGCCGCGGCGGCGCCGGCCTCGCTCCCTGGCACGGCTGGGATGGCAGACTGCCGCCCGAGGTGATGCAACTGGTGCGGGAAAAGGAGAGGGCGCTCAAGGCGGGCGCGCTCGTGCTCAACCCGAGCACGGAGCGGCCGCGGGGCGACTGATCCGGCCCACGCTCGTGAGTCAGGCCCTGCGCGACCCCGTTCCGTTCGCGCAGGGCACATGGTCCAGCTATGGCATGATCAGCCTGTCGATCACGTGGATCACGCCGTTGGTCGCCTCCACGTCGCTGTTCTGCACGTGGGCCATGTGGTTGGCCGTGCCGACCTTCACGCCCGTGATGAAGTGGTAGTCGACGTCGAGCTTGGGGCCGCCCGCCGACCTGATCTCCATGTGTTGCTTCAGGTCGGCCATCCGCAGCTGGCCTGGTATCACGTGGGCCAGCAGCAGCGCCTTGAGCTTCTCCTTGTGCTCCGGATGGAGCAGGTCGTGGAAGGCGGCCGACGTCAGCCCTTCGAAGGCCTCGTTCGAGGGGACGAACACGGTGAGCGGCCCGTCGCCCTTGAGCGTGTCGACGAGGCCCGCCGCCTCGACCGCCATCACGAATTTCTGCAGGTGTCCCGACTCGACGACCGTCTCGTAAATATTCGAAGCGGGCTCGAGTGCCACGGGCTTTCTGCCGGGTTCCGCCGACAACGCCGCCGTCGCGGCGCCGACGGCCACGAGCAGGGAAAGAGTCCGGATGGTCGCGTGCATGGTGAACCTCGTCGTGTCAGGGCACGGGGGCGGCGCAACCGTTGGGCCGCACCCGTGCCGGTGCAACGCCCGGTCTGGCGCGATCGCCGTCGCGGGCCTGGCCAATCAGTCGCGTGCCGTGCGGCGGCGGCAAATCGCCCGGCTTGTCCGCCGGTGCGGTGAGCGGACACCCTCCGCCTTCCGGCGAGCGGGAGGTCCGCATGCATCTCGGCCGGTCGACGTTGGAGGTCGCGGGCGCGGAGTCGTCTACGTCGAGCCCAGCTACGTCGAACCCAGCAGGTCGGCCTTGAGGCGGGCATAGCGGCGGGTGAAGTGTGGGCGGATCTGCGATTCCCGCAGATCGAAGCCGAAGGACCGCTTGCTTACCACCACGATCGGCGGCGCCTGCACACGCTTGAAGAAGCTCTGCCGGAACCGCCTCCAGACGAGCTCGAGGTCGGCGATGAACGCAGCGGTGTCGGGGAAGAACGTGCCCACCACGCTCGGGCCGGCGGCCAGGCCGAGCGCTGCCTCGAGTCTGCCGGCCACGAAGTCGGCCAGGATTTCCTCCGGATCACGGCGCAGTTCGATGAACTGGTAGAGCAGCCGGTCGTGGTACTCGAACTGGAACGGATCGCCCCCGCCGCGGTCGGGATTCTGCGCGTCCGACAGCTCGGCCGACGGCTTCACCGCGAGGATGCCCTCCGGGATCGGCCCGCCGTACGACGCGTTGATGTGGCGGGCCAGCGCGAAGACCTGGGTCTTGTAGAGGTCGGCGAGTGGAGCCACCGCGCCGTTGACGTCGCCGTAGAGCGTGCAGTAACCCTGCGCCACCTCGGTCTTGTTGCCGTTGTTGGTGAAGACGATCCCGCACCGCTCGAGCGTGCCGATCTGTGCCGCCAGTGCCGCCAGCACGCGGCTGCCGCGGTCGCGGGCCTGGATGTTCTCGTCGACCAGTCCGGCCACCGGGGCGGCCGTGAGCGCCTCCACCTGCCGGCGGGTGCCCTCGACCGATTCCTCGATCGGGGCGACGAGGAACCGGATGCCGAGCCGGCCTGCCAGATCGGCGGCCAGGCCCCGCGTCGTCGCCGTGTTGTAGCGGCTGGGCATGTTGACGCCGATCACGTTCGCGGCCCCGAGCACCTGGGTGCAGAGTGCGGCGACGACGGCCGAATCGATCCCCCCCGAGAGGCCGATCACGACCTTGGCGACGCCGATCTGTGCCAGCGTCGCCCGCAGGCCCTCGAGCAGCGCGGCGTGGATCGCCGCCGTGTCGCCGACGTCGGGCGGGACCGGCGTGCCGCTCGTGACGACAGCCTCGCGGAAGCCGGGGCCCTGCGCCACCTTCACCCCGTCGACGTAGACGGGGCTGGCGCCGTCGAACACGAACACGTTCTTGCCGTTGTTCTGGACGCCGACGCAGTTGGCGTAGAAAAACTCGCAGCCCCTGCTCCGCGCGGCGAGGATGCGGTCGCGCTTCGCCTGCTTGCCGATGCCGAAGGGCGACGCCGAGATGTCGACGATCAGCGGCACCCCCATGCCGGTGAGCACCGCGACCGGCTTGAACGCGTAGTCGTCGTCCCACATGTCCTCGCAGAGGATCACGCCCACCCGCCGCGTGGAGCCCGCGATCTCGAGCGGAAACGGCGCGACGAGGTCGGCCGGCGGGAGCCCGAGCTCCTGGGCGAGCTTGAGGAGCGAGAAGAAGTGCCGTTCGTCGTCGAACTCCCGGTACTTCGGCATGAGGGCCTTCGGCGTGAAGCCCGGGAAGACGCCGTTGTCCACCGGCCGCCCGTCGGCGGCCACGAAGGCGGCGTTGTACTTGCGGGTGCGGCCGTCCTCGCCGCGGCGCCCGAGGGCGGGCACGCGGCCGAGCACCGGCACGTGGCCGTCGAGCATCGCCGCGACGCTCCCCCACACCGCGGCACAGCGGCCGCGGGTGTGCGCCACGATCTCGGCGTTCATGTCGGCCAGGTCGCGGAGCAACGCGTCGTTCTCCCAGTCGTCGCCGATCAGGTAGCCGGGCAGCGCCATCTCCGGGAAGACGACGAGCGACGCACCGCCAGCAGCGGCCTCGTCGATGCCGCGTTTGATCCGAGCGAGGTTCGCCTCCGGGTTGCCGGGGAGCACCTCCATCTGGCAGACGACGAGGGCGCCGGGAGGCGTGACGGCGGGCGTGGCCATGGCGGGTGTGATTCCGATGATCAGGCGACGGAGCCGGGAACCTGGCGGAGTGAGATCTGTGCGAGGGGGATCTGGGCGAGCGGGATCTGGGCGAGGAAGCGCTCCTCGACACGGGCGACCGCATCCTCTACCGCGGCGCTGCGGCGGGCGGGCAGCAGGTGGGAGGCGAACGAGCCGGCCAGCACCGCGGCGGCGTCGGCGACGGCCCGGCGATCGTCTCCTGCGTACAACAGCCTCCCGCCATCGTACACCGGGGCCAGCAGCCGCCGGCCCGCCGCCGGCTCGTCGTCGAGCACGATCAGCCGCTCACGGTCGCGGATCTCCACGTTGAGACGGCCGGGAATCGCGCCCTTCCCGGTGCCGGCCGCCAGCTTCCCGGTGGGCCGGCCGTCGACCTCGGTGAGCTTGTAGGCGCCCGACAGGGCGTTGCGGGTCTTGTCCTGCATCACGAGCAGCTGGCCGGTGACGTAGGAGACGAACTGCCGCGGATCGATGCCGCTCTCGCGGACGGCCGCGTCGAGCCGCTCGAGATCTTCGGGACGCGAGATGTCGGCGATCGAGATCCGGTCGAGTGCCGGGTCGAGCATGCCCTCCTCGCGAAGCCGGGAGAACGCGTACCGCGCCTGGTCCGCGAGGTCGCCCGAGTCGAGCCGCATGAAGATGGCCTTGCCGCTGCCGCGGTGCTTCCTCTTCAGTGAGATGATCTTCTCGATGCCCGCCTTGGGCTCGATCAGGTCGACCAGGAGCGTGACGCGGTCGCAGGCCGCGATCGCCGCCTCCATCGCCTCCAGTTCGGTGTCGTAGCAGGCCAGGAAGCGGTGCGCCGTGGTGCCGGCCGTGAGCAGCTCGGGTACGGCCAGCGCGGCGGTGTCGTTGCTCGTCTGCCGGATGCCGGCGACGGCGAGGGCCCGGAGTGCCCGCACGTGATCCTCCTCGCTGATCGCGGCCCGCTTGCCCGCCTCCACCACGCGGTCCTTCCCGACGCCGAGCAGCAGCTCGACCGCGTCGGTCGTGACGGCGGTCTCGTAGAACGTCCGCAGGAGAAGCGGCTCGAGGTGGGCCGCCAGCTCGCCGGGCCCCTCGACCGACGCCACCGGCTCGCCCGGGAGGAGCACGGTGCCGTCTGCCACGGCCCGCACCCGCAGCGGCAGTCGGCCGCCGTGGCGGTCGACCACGTCGCGCCACATCGCCTCGTCAAAGAAGCCGTTGCCCCCGCGGGCCCGCTGGTCGGCATAGAAGTCGCGGGCGAAATCGATCTCGCCATGGGTGAACGTGGGGCCGAGGGCCTCCTGCACCGCCCGCCGCAGTCCGTTGGCGACGAGGTAGCGGCCGTTGGTCGACCGCCGGAACGTGAGCGTGTAGGCCTCAGGCCGCCGTCCCCGCGGGCCCTTGATGTGGTTCATCGTCCGGTTGTAGGTGTCGGTGGAGATCACCTTGTTCTTCCGGGCGATGTCGAGGCGGACATCGTCGTCGGGGATGTCGCGGTACTCCGCGTATGTGATCGCGGGAAACTGCCGGAGCTGGTCGCGGTAGGATGCGAGCGAGAATGGCATGGAGGCGGTCGGCATGCGATGGGGCCAAGGGCGGCGGCCCCGCGGACACAAGCGGGGAATGCACCGCGTCGCATCGGGTAGAGTACCCTGCGGCGGAAGGCCGCAGGAAGCACGATCCAATGACCCCACCCGAGTTCCTGATCCTCGCCTCCGGATCGGCGATCCGCCGCCAGCTGCTCGGCGACGCCGGGATCGCGTTCGTCGCCGATCCCGCCGACCTGCCCGAGGAGGATCTCGTGGCCCACATCCACGAGCCCGACCGGCAGGCCCGCTGGCTCGCGGTGGCGAAGGCGCGGCACGTCGCCAGGCGCCACCCCGGCGGCTTCGTGCTCGGCGGCGACCAGGTGGGCGCGCTCGACGACGGCACGCTCCTCGAGAAGCCCCGCGATTCCGCGCATCACGTCCGCATGCTGCTGGCGATGGCTGGCCGTCGCCATACGTTCCATCCCGCGGCCGCGCTCGTCAGGGACGACACGGTGCTGGCGGAGGCCGGCTGCGCGGTGACCGTCACCTTCCGCGCATTCGGCGAGGAAACGGCGCGGGCCTACGTGGCAACCGGCGAGGGTCGCGGCAGCTGCGGCGGCTACGAGCTCGAGCACCGGGGCTGCCAGCTCGTCGAGGACGTCGCCGGCGACATGCAGGCGGTTCTCGGGTTTCCGCTGCGGCTGGTCCTGCCGATGCTGCGGCACCACTGCCCGCGCGAGTCCGGCCTGCTGCCCGGCTGATCGGATCCGGGCTGCGGAAACGGGCCGGGCGGGGCATTTTGCCCGGCCAACTGGACGCGGCCGCCGGTTTGAAGGGACGATACCGCGGCAGGAGGCGCGATGGGATCGCTCGAGGACACACGCGACCGGATCAACGAGGTCTTCCTCGCGACGTTCGGGGCCACGTCGCTCGACGCGCGGGTGGCCGACATCCATGCGCAGGCGCAGGCGCTGCTGCACTCCCGCGACCTCGGGCACCTGAGGTCGGAGGCCGGCGATCTCCTGGCCGGTGTGTTGCAGCTGTGCACCGAATGCGGCTGGGATCCGCTCACAGTCGTCGCCGACACGCTCTCCCGGATCGATGCGCGGGCCTCCTCAGACGCAGCGAGTGCAACGCCGGTGCCGGCCCGGCCGCCGAGCGATCGGATCGCCATCTTCCCGGGCGCGTTCGATCCGCCCACGTCGGCGCAGCGGGAGCGGATCGGGGCGATCCTGTCGCAGGGATTCGGCCGGGTGGTCGTCGTCCCCACCGCCGCGAGTTCGGAGCTGCGTGAGTACGAGCACGCGGCGCCGCGGCACCGGGCGGCCATGGTGTCGCTGGCGTTCGACGGTCTGCCCGGCGTCGAGATCGATTACGACGACATCAGCCTCGGCCGCCGCTCGTCGCTCGGCGAGATGCTCGCGCGGCACGCGTCCAAGGGTGATCCGTGGATCGTGGCCGGCGTCTCCGCCCTGCCGGCGTGGAGGGGCAGCGAGGAGCGGCTTGCCGCCGCCGGCGGCAGCGGAGGCTGGGACCAGCTCAAGTTCGCCCTGTTCGACGACGTGCCGCTGGAGGCCGGCGATGCTGCCACGCCGCGGACCCACATGGTCATGCGCGGCCCCGCGGGACCGTCGTCGGAGTCGCTGCGGGCGATGCACGCCCGGGGCGAGCCGATCGACGGATTCGTGCCCGAGAAGGTCGCCGCCTACGTCCGCCGCCACCGCCTCTTCCTGCCCGGATTGCAGTCCGACACTGTCGAGTTTCGCGTCGACGAGCCGACGCTGCTGATCGTCCACGACGAGCGGAATCCCGCCGCCGCGGCCCTCGCGGCGCGGTATCGCGGCCAGACGGGCCCCTCCCCCGACATGATCCTCGTGATCGGCGGAGACGGCACCATGCTGCGGGCGATCCGCGAGCACTGGACGCGACGGCTGCCGTTCCTCGGCCTCAACGCCGGGCACCTCGGGTTCCTGATGAACCCTACCCTGCCCTGCCCGCTCACCGGGGTGCGGCTGCTGTCGGTCTCGCTCCCGCTCCTGCGGGTCGACGCCCGCTATCCCGACGGTCGCACGTCGACGAGCCTGGCCTACGGCGACGCATGGATGGAGCGGGCGGAGGGGCAGTCGGCCTGGATGCGGATCGACCTGAACGGCGCGACGAAGATCGAGAAGGTCGTGGGCGACGGCATGCTCGTGGCCACGGCGCCCGGGTCGTCGGCGTACGCCCGGGCCCTCGGAGCGGTGCCGGTGCCGATCGACTCGCCCACCCTGACGCTGGCGGGATCGAACATCTTCCAGCCGCGGTTCTGGAAGCCGATGATCCTGCCGGCCTCGAGCCGCATCACGATCACGAGCATCGACACGATCGGCAAGCGGCCCGTGCGGGCCTTCGTCGACGGGCATCCCCTGGGGATCGTGACCGAGCTGTCGATGCGGCAGAGCCTGACGGCGAGCGTGGAGCTGGCGTTCACGCGGGAGTTCGAGCCGTCCTCGAAGCTGCTCGACTCGCTCTTTCCCCGCGACATCTCCTGAGACGGCCTCCGCGCCGTCGTCTTCAGTCGCCGCACGGGGTTCCCCACGCCGCAACGCCGGACGTGCTTCGCGGCCCTCCCGGCTCCGTGGCCAATGCCGCTACTGCTGCTGTTGCTCTTCCTCGGCGTTGTCGCCGTAGACGGGCGCCGTGCGCATCACGGTGTGCATCGGCGCGTCGAGCGGCGGCAGCTGGTCGTGCCAGGAGAGGGAGGGCAGCCGGTCGAGCGTGCGAGTGGCCACCCGCACGTTGATCCGTTCGTCGCCCATGCCGCGGTAGGTGCCCTTGTTCGGCGGCACGTCGGTAAAATCGCGGCCGATCGCCGTCTTCACGAAATGACCGTGCACGCCGCAGCCGTTGGTCGGATCGAAGCCCGTCCACCCGACATCGGGCATCCAGGCCTCGACCCAGGCGTGGCTCTGCGACTCCTTGTTCGGGCGGTGGATGTAGCCGCTCACGTACCGCGCCGGCACGCCGAACGACCGTAGGACCGCGATCATCAGGTGGGTGAAGTCCTGGCAGACGCCCTTGCCGCGGGCCAGCAGGTGATCGATCGGCGAGGTCGCGTCGGTGACGTCGCGGGCGTACTGGAAATTGCCGCGGATGTATTCGGCCACCCGGTGCACCCAGGGTCCCACGGCGTCTCCCGGCGCGGGGCGAAGCTGTGAGAGGATCGGCTCGAGCAGCGGGCTGAAGGCGACGGGCCCCCGCAGCGGCAGGTATTCGAGCGTTTCCAGGGGCAGCTGCCAGCCGTCGACCGCCGAGGCGGCGGGAAAGGAGACCTGGCTCGCCCCGGGCTCGAGCGCCGTGTCCTCGGTCTCCACCACGCTCGCCGCAAGGATGCGGACCGCCGTGGGCGGGGTGAGGAGATTGAAATGATGCACCCTGTTGCCGAAGCCGTCGAGATAACTGCCGACGACCGGATTGTGGCTCACGCTGATGCGGAAGGAGTGGCAGCGCTGGCGGGTGTCGCTCATCGGCTCCATCCGCAGTTCGCACAGCCACTCGCGGACCGGCTGAGAATACTCGATGGCGGTCTCGTGCTGCACTTCGAGGATCATCGTCGCTCCTGGCCCGGGTGGCGGCCGTGTGGCGAAGGTTCGTGGGCTGTGCTCATTGCATGGCGTACTGCTGCTGGAGGAGGCTGCCGATCCGTGTGCACCGCGAGAGCGCGTCGCGCAGGAACGACGAGAGCCGCCCTCCCTGAACCGCCGTGCCGTCGAGGTAGACCAGGTCGGACAGCAGCCGCCCGACCGTCCTCACGACCTCGTCGTCGCAGCGATCCGGCAGGCGGCCGCTGATCTCGCCGAGGGAGTTGAGGACGCGGGTCAGGCAGAACCGCACGGAGTGCGGAAATTCCGAGTTCGACAGCAGGAACTCCACGATGCGGTCCGGCTCGACGCGGCTGATGAAGAGCCGCTGGTAGGCCTCGAACGCGTCGCAGTTCCGCAGCACGGCCCCCCAGCGAAGGCTGTTGATGGAGAGGTCGCCCGCCTCGGGCTTCTCCAGCAGCCCGATCTTCGCGTCGAGCACCCGCAGCACGAAGACAGCCCGCTCCAGATACCTGCCGAGGCGGATGAAGTGCCAGCCCTCGTCGTGGGTGAGGGTCGCCTCGCAGGCACCGTGGAACAGGAGCACGCCGATCCGGGTCTCTTCGCAGAAGTCGTGGGGCGATTCGGCGACCAGCGCCGGCAGGGCGGCGTCGGAGAGCGTCCAGTAGAGCTTGTTGAGCTCGCGCCACATCGCCGGACTGATCGAGCCGCGGACGCTGCGGGCGTTGTTGCGGGACCGGCTCACGCACGCGGTCACGCTCCCGGGATTGGCCGTGTCGAGCAGCAGCCAGCGCTGCACGTCGACGGTCGACGCGGGGCCGCGTTCGTGCGGCGTGCCGGCCAGCGTGTCCCCCTGCGCATCGGCCGGCGCGTCCGCCGGCGGCGGTGGCAGCCGCAGGAGCGACAGCAGTTCGCTCCACTCGAAGTCGGGCGGGCTGCCGAGCGCCCCCTGGAGGTCGAGTTCGAGCTGGAACGTCACGTCGACGGCCCTCGCGACATGGTCGGCCCGCTCGAGGTACCGGCTCGTCCAGAACAGTGCGTCGGCGACTCTGCTGAGCATCGTGGGTCTCAGGCCGTCCGGTGCGGGGAGGAGCTGCGGTCGGCGAGGATCCAGGTGTCCTTGCTTCCGCCGCCCTGCGAGCTGTTGACCACGAGGCTGCCCTTCGGCAGTGCGACCCGCGTCAGGCCGCCGGGCGTCACGACGACCCTCTCGCCGCAGAGCACGAAGGGCCGCAGGTCGACGTGCCGCCCCTCCAGCCGGCCGTCGACGAACGTCGGATGCGTGGAGAGCTGGATCGTCGGCTGGGCGATGAAGTCGCGGGGATTGGCGAGGATGAGCGCGCGAAACGTCTCCCGCTGCTCGCGGGTCGAGGCCGGGCCGACGAGCATGCCGTAACCGCCCGATTCGTTGACCCGCTTCACGACCATGTGCTCCAGGTTCGCGAGGACGTGGCTGCGATGCTCCGAGATCTCGGGGCGGAACGTCTCGACGTTCGCCAGGATCGGATCCTGGTCGAGGTAGTAGCGGATCATGTCGGGCACGAACGGATAGACGCCCTTGTCGTCGGCGATGCCGGTCCCGATGCTGTTGGCCAACGCCACGGAGCCCGACCGGTAGGCGTTCACGAGCCCCGGCACGCCCAGCACGCTGTCGTGGCGAAAGGTGAGCGGATCGAGGAAGTCGTCGTCGATCCGCCGGTAGATGACGTCGACCCGCTGCCGTCCCCGCGTGGTCCGCATGAAGACGCGGTTGCCGTCGACCAGCAGGTCGCGGCCTTCCACGAGCTCGATGCCCATCCGCTGCGCCAGGAAGCTGTGCTCGAAGTAGGCGGAGTTGTACATGCCGGGGCTGAGCAGCACGACGGTCGGCTGCGATCCGGACGGGGCGGCGATGAACTGGAGCACCTCGAGCAGCGCGGCCGGGTAGTCGTCGTTGGGCAGGACGTCGTAGTCGTTGAAGAGCGACGGGAAGACCTGCTTGATCACCTGCCGGTTCTGGAGCATGTAGCTCACGCCGGACGGCGTCCGGGCGTTGTCCTCGAGCACGAGGTATTCGCCGTCCGTGCCGCGGATCAAGTCGGTGCCGCAGACGTGCACGTAGATCTTCCGCGGCGGATCGGCCCCGACGAACTCCCGGCGGAAGGAGGCGCCCTGGAGCACCAGCCGCGGCGGCACGACGCCGTCCCGCAGGATGTGCTGCTCGTGGTAGACGTCCCAGAGGAAGAGATTGATCGCCGTGAGCCGTTGGACGAGCCCCTGCTCGATCCGCCTCCATTCCGCGGCGGGGATGATCCGGGGCACGGGATCCATCGGCCAGACCCGCTCGATCCCCTCCTCGGCGCGGTAGACGGTGAATCCGACGCCGTCCTGCCGCATGGCGAGGTCGGTCATGCCCTTCCGCCGGCGAAAGTCGTCCGGGCTCGTCTGCGCGAGCTGGTCGTGGAGGGCCGCATAGTGCTGCCGTGGTGCGGGCCGCCCGCCGCCGTCGACGAACATTTCGTCGAACGCCCGGCCGAGTTCGTACCCGGCCAGCAGGCTGCCGTGCCCGGGATTCGCGCACGGAGTGCCCTCAACGCGGGCATTCGCGAGCCGGGCGCCTGACGACATCGTCGTTGTTCCTTGACGAAAACGGCTTGTCCGCTAGTCTCCGAACGGGCTTGTGTCTCCACGAGAGACCGCCTGGATTGGAAAGAACAGCAAGCGGCGTGCCAAACTAGGGCGGGCCGCGTGCCGACGTCCTTTCCACCGTCGAGAGTCACCGTTTTTCCACCGGAGACAGCGATGACCTACTGCCTCGGCATCCGCACCCACGAGGGGCTCGTCCTGGCGTCGGACTCGCGGACGAACTCCGGTATCGACCAGGTGGATGTCTGCCGGAAGATGCACAACTTCGTGGTGCCCGGCGAGCGAATCTTCACGATCCTCTCCAGCGGCAGCCTCTCACTGACGCAGTCGGTGATGACCCGGCTCGAGCAGGGGTTCCGCGCGGGCGAGGGGCTCGCCAAGGTCTCCAACTTCTACGATGCGGCCCGCTGCGTCGGCAGCGAGGTGCGGGCGGTGTCGGCGCTCGATCGCGAGTTCATGGAACGCGACAAGATCGGGTTCTCGGTGAGTCTGCTCGTCGGCGGGCAGATCCGGGGAGAGCCGCCGCAGCTCTACATGATCTACGCCCAGGGCAACCCGCTCCGCTGCACACGGGCGTCACCGTTTTTGCAGATCGGCGAGAGCAAGTACGGCCGTCCCATCCTCGACCGCGGGCTGCGGTTCGGGCAGACCACGCTCGAGCAGGCGGTGACCTACGCCGTCATCTCGATCGATTCGACCATGCGGTCGAACGTGGCCGTGGGGCCGCCGATCGACCTGCTCGTCTACCGCAACGACGATCTGGCGATTCGCCGCTACCGACGGCTCGACGCGAGCGACCCGGAGCTCGGCGAGATCCGTTCCCGCTGGGAGCAAGCGCTGCGGCACGCGATCAACACCCTGCCCAACATCCAATTTCCCGACTCGCCTTCCGAGCAGGGGTGCGTGGCCTTCATGCCGCACGACCATGCCAGCGGAGGGGCCGACTGATAGCAGGCAGCGAACCACGCCTGCCGCCGCCCGCCCAAGAACCTGGCCCCGCGGCGGCTGGTCGTGTTGACCGAGCCGCGCCGCGAGCAGTGCCAACAAAAAACCCCGGCGCTGCGAGGGGACGCATGCCGGGGCGGAGCGGCTCGGCGTCTGTGGCCGGCGTATGCGGCCACAAACGCGAACGTGCTCTCTACGCAGCCCGGGCCGCGAATGTTCGTTTGGCGGTATAGTGACGGGCGAAACTGGTACGGGGCACGGGGGATCATCATGGCGGCTGGGGCATGAATCCAAACGGCGGCGGGCCTCAAAACCATCGGCGGCGTCGCGGGGCGTGCGGCCTGCGCGTGATGTCCGCTGTCTTGGCCGGGATGGCGGCGGCGGGCGTGACGGCGAGTGCCGCAGAGCCTGTCCGCTGGCGGGTCGTCAACGTCCACGACGGCGACACGCTGACGGCCCTCGATGCGGGCAACGCGCAGCACAAGGTGCGGCTCGAGGGCATCGACGCGCCCGAGCTCGGCCAGCCGTTCGGTAGGGTCGCCCGCGATCGGCTGGCCGCGCTGGCGAAAGGCAAGGAGGCGACGATCCACGAGCATGGCAAGGACCGCTACGGCCGCGTGCTTGCGAGCGTGGACATCGAGGGCGACGATCTGGGCCACCGTCTCGTGGCCGAGGGGCTGGCGTGGCACTACACCCGCTACAGCAAGGATGCCGGGCTGGCTGCCGCCGAGCGCGACGCCAGGTCCGCGAAGAGCGGCCTGTGGGCCGACGGTGAGCCGGTGCCACCGTGGGCGTGGCGGGCCGGCGAGAAAGACCGCAAACGCGAGCCGGTGCCGCGGTGACTGGCCGCGGATGACGTCGTGCGTTGCCCTGCTATGACGCACTTCCCGCGCACCGAACGCTCGCCAATCGAGTGGCGAGCGCTATACTTTCAGGAAGTATCCGTCTCGAGTCCGTTGGCCCATGTGGTCGTCGGCACCAACCTGATAGCACAGGTGGTTTCGGTTTCTCAGCAATGGGGCCCGAGGATACGCACCGGAAATGGTTTCCGGTGAATCGCTTCGCCCCTGTGGAGCAATCCGCTGACGCGTGGATACCTGTCCCTCACGCGTTGCAGGAAGGAGACGAAACCATGAAGAAGAACTCCTTGGCACGAGAACTGCGGCATCGCCGCGGATTGATCGAATCTGCCGACGCGACGGTCGTGGAGTGCCGACGCCTCACGTCCACGCCGATCGATGCCGGTGCCACGGCCGCACGACAGTGGCGGCGGGCGGCAAAGCTCTCCGTTGCCGCCGCAGGCTCCTACCAGCAGGCCGGGCTCGGCCTGCTGGCCATCGAGGCGTGGAGTGCCGCCGCCGCGTGCTACGAGTCGCTCGGTCTGGAGAAGGAACGCACACGGTGCGAGACGAGCGCCACGGCCGTCCCCCGCTTCTACGACGAGGGCTGAGCCTGGCCGGGAATAGAAAGACAATGGCAGCCACCAACGGAAGGAGCATCCGCATGAGCCCGCAGAGAATCCTGACACTGCACCCCTACCTCTACCCGGGCACCGAGTGCTGGGTGTTCGACGATGCCCGCACGGGGCTCAAAGAGGAGGCCTTCGTCGAGGGCACGAGCGAGATGATCAGCCGCGTCATTGCGCACAAGCTGATTCCGCACGCGGCGCAGGGCTTCCTGCTGACCTTTTCCGACGCGCCCTTCGAGGGCCACGACGTCGTGCGTCGATGGGCGCGGGAGGATGCCGGCGGCGGCAACTGGTACGAGGGCGAGGTTCTCGGTGAGTGGATGGAGAACTGGCTCTGTCCGGCGCTGCTGCTCTATTTCCAGACGCCGCCGGAGCGGCTCTATGTGCGCTGCGATCCGCTGCCCCCCGGCGTGAATCCGCTCTGGGATCCGCCGCCGGGCGAGGAGGGCCGGCGGTTCGTCGAGCCGCCGCGATAGCCCCTTAAGCGGGGTCGCTCAGTTCACCTTGATCGCCGGCAGCCTGGCGCGATCGTGTGGGCTACCGACACATCGACAACCGGCTCACGGAGTGTTTCCGGCAGGCGCGTTCGGCTCCCCGCAGTTGCGCGTGCAGAGTGCCGCCAGAATATCGCGATCCAGGCTGTTGCTGAGAAACATCACGCTGCCGTCGGCACACACGCCAAGCGCACCGCCATCGTGGTAACTACGGATATTCTCGACATTGAAGTCGTTCACGACCGGCTCACACTGCGGAAACGAGTTGGCACCCCACGCCCAGCGGATATTCTGGTCGGACGTGCTGTAACCCTTGCGGTCGACCGATTCGGCAACGAGCAGCGTGTGGCTCAGGCCGTCGGTCACCGATGCGGCCCGCACCGTCGGTATCGAACGGTTGTTGACGGCCACGAGAATGCCGCTGTTCCAGGCGTTGTCGATCACGTCAGTGTGGCTCGACAGCACAATCGAGTGCCCCATGATCCCCCCATAATCCATCTTGCCGGGGAACTGGAGCATGCTGCTTGGGCATTTGTAGATCGGTATGTCGTGATCGGCGACCGCGGCATTTCCGCCGGCATCGTTCCACCGCTTGTTGAAATCGATCTGCGAGAAGATGGCGGACTGCTCGAGGTAAGGCAGGACGTACGCCGACCACGCGAAGGCGGTGCCGGCTGGCAGGGACGCACTCAACGGTCTGGCATCCCAGCCGGGCGGATACGCCTTTCGACCCGACTCGTACATACTGATCGCCAGGCCCATGTTCTTGACCTGATTGCCACAGGCCATGCGACGACTCGACTCACGGGCCCGCTGCACCGCCGGCAGGAGCATGCCAACGATCACGCCGAGAATAGCGATCACGGCCAGCAACTCCACGAGCGAGAAGCCGTCGCGACGGGACGAACGGCGAGCGGTGTGCCAACAGAACTGCATGGCGTCTTCGGTCACTGCAGGAATGGGAATCGTATTGATGATCCGAGCGGTCGTCATTCCGGAAACCACGGGCGACTTCCGGCAGCAATGGAGGAACCACTCGACCTGGCAGCGACACGAGCTGGCTGCTCGGAGAGAGAACGAAGAAGAGCCGGGCAGAATGCAGCAGGATCTGCATCAGAGCGTTCTGCCCGGCTCGACGTCGTGAACATGTCGGCTGGTGGGTCCAACGACGGCTGTTCGGACTATCTCGCTGTCGGCACTATTCAATAACAACTTGTGGAGTGATCGTCGGGTTGTTGACGTCCCCCTCGATCAGTGTCACGACATACTCATTCACCGTGCCTTTCGTGACGGTGTACGTCCTGCTTTGCGCGGGGCCGAATGCCCACTCCTGATCGGTATTCGGCACCACGTACACGCGGCCTGAGCCCACAGGGACGATGAAATTCCGGGTCACCCCGTTCGGCACGTACGCGCCTCCCTTGCGGATGTAATAGAAATTGTCCTGGTTGGATAACAGGAGTTCCGGTGTCGAGACAAAAATCACGATGTTTGGAGGATTGCCTTCCCCTTGATCGCCAGTCACGCGAACAGTCTGGAAGCTTCTGGGCGCGCTGGTTGCCCTGCGGCCTCCGCCCGCCTCTGCAGGAGTGGCAACTGCGAAGACGACCATCGCCACGGCGGCGAGGCTCAAAACAACGTTTCTGCAATTCATCTCACGTCCTTACCGTTGAAGAAGTCAGGATCACCCTTCCGCTTCGGTCTTCTCTTCGAGAGACCTCGAACGGTGTGGATAGATTCATCTATCCATGTCGCGTGTAGAACCGAAGGCACAGCCGCTGTCAAATATTTGGATTTGGTGAAGATTTTCCTGAGGTGAGTTTCCTGATGTATTGACTGGAGAGCCCGCATGGGGATGCGTAGCCGCTGACGCGACTCCATTCATTGCCTGCGTGGTGCGCGCCGTGCCTGTGTGGCGCGGGTACGGCTTGCGACTGGGGCGGGATCTGGTCAGGCTGTTCCCTCTTGCCTCCCTGTGGTCGCGCGGCGTTGCTTGCCTGCCCTGGGCCGCTGCGTCCCCAGAGTCTCTCTCCGGACATGGTGCCGTTAAAGGGGGGCAAGTCAGAACGCATCTGCAGCGAGGGCGGGCGACGCATCGTGGAGTCGTCGTCGGATCATTCCGACCTACTGCGATTACGCGGGTGAAGGCGTCGCGGCTTCGAAGGCTTCGGAAAACGCTGGCTTCGGTTCGACCGCGGCGTGCCCGTGAGCATGTGCGTCACTGCGTGCGTCGTTGTCCGTGCGCATCGAGGTGTTGCCGACGGCAATGTCGAGCATGCGCCACATTCGACGATGCAGAGGTTCGGCGCGATAGGGCACGCCGTGCTTTTCGCAGATGGCCTGCACCTCGGCGGCGCACTTGGGATATTGACTGGGAGGAAGGTTGGGAAAGAGGTGGTGTTCGATCTGGTAATTGATCCACATATGAAGAAAATCGCGGAGGACCGGCCCGCGGCTGTAGTTGATCGTGCCCAACACTTGGTGGCGGTGGAAGCCGCCTCGGCCGGCCGAGTGCTCGCTGAAGCGATAGATATCATCGCCGGTATGGCTGGAGGCGATCAGAACGAACGTATAGACATTGGTCAGCAGTTCCGCGGCGATCAACGTGATGAGCACATTCAAGGCGGCATGCGAACTGATCAACAGGAACGCCGCGGGGAGCATCACGAAGCGGGTTGTGAGCGTCGGCAGGATGCAGAGTCTCCAGAATCGCAGACCCTCTTTCGAAAATGGGCTGAAGAGGTGCGCGAACATCAGCAAGCTGTGAAGTTCGTACGGAGTCGGCTTTTGTCCTTGCTGCCGGCGGCGGAGCTGGATGAATGTGCCGGGCGCATAGTATGACAATCGCCACGTGAGGGCGATGACGGCCGTCATGACGTATTTCACCCATTTCGGCTGCGGACTGGTGCGGAGGAACTCGAGATTGGCCTCGACCACGTCGGGGTCTTGATATTCGCCGGTGTAGACGTGGTGAACGTTGTGCTCGTATTGAAAAGCAGCGGGCAGCATCCATTCGTTCCAGTCGAGCAGGCGACGCCAGCCTTTGCCGAACGATGTCGCACGAAAACGCGGTGGGCATCCTTCGATGCCCTCGAACGCGTGATGCAAGATGTGATGCGCAATGCCCCAGCGGGCGACCTGGCCGATGGCGACCAGGACGATCGACAGTGGGTTGAGATAAAGCCACGCGGTGGCAAAGCCAACAGCCGTGCAGGCCCGGCCAGCGAGTTCACAGTTGCGGATGTATGTCAAATCCGATTTCCCGACGGATCGGCGGAGACGGATTTGCAGATCGATGAGGTCGTTCGAGAATGCATCCATGGACGGCATCATAAGTGCCGAGGGCAAAAAGTGTTCCCCCCGGTCGTGGGCCGGGGCTTTGGGGAGTCGCTGGGGTGACCTGCCCCCATGAATGACGCCGGTTTCTCAGTTGGTTGTGTGCCCTCCGACAGACCGGCCCTGTGCATCCGCCATCGCGTACGCGCACGTACGAGTACAAGCACGCGCTATACCGTCCGAAGGACTGTGTATGGGGGTAGACGCCCGACGGCACGGAGCCGGCGGGACGGCGTCAGGCCAATCCCGCGGTAACTTGTGGCTTTACGCCTTTGCGTGCAATAGAGTCGCACGGATCTTCTATGAGCACCATGATTTTCGCATCGTCGAGCGCGGCTTTGAGCCCACGTGGCAACTCGAAGACATCAAGTACTTCTGGTCGGCGGTGAATCAGCCACTCCGTCTCCGCCCCCGAAGCCTCCGGCCGGCTCCTGAACGGCCCCAGCACCGGCCCACCTGACGGCCCCATCGACGATGCCCGCCGTCGAGCACACCGGCAGCACACCGGCAGCACACCGGCAGCACACCGGCAGCACACCGGCAGCACACCGGCAGCACACCGGCAGCACACCGGCAGCACACCGGCGCCGCCCGAGGGGGCCGCGGGCTGGTGGATGCCGCGGCCGACTCACCCTACCGATTCACCCTACCGGCCCCACGCTGGCGGCCGGCTGGCCGGGGTTCCAGCGGCCCGCTGTTGTGGGTAAACTTGCTCAGTCTGGACGCAGTTTTTTCGCCCGCGTCACTCTGGTCCGAAACCGAAAGCGGTAGGGTCAGCGGTAGGGTGAGTCAAAAAAACATGCGTTTGGAGGGTAAGCGAATGGCTAGCGGCGACACTGGAAATGTCGTGCCGCATCTCTGTCATAGCCCGGGGTGATCTGCCCTGTTTCGCTATAATTCAGGCCGCAGAAACGCTGTTTTTGCCTACTGAAAAACGCCTCTTTTCCGCCTGCGGCTTAGGCCTAAATCGCTAAAAGTCTCGGCGTTTTGACGGCGTTTGACGGGCAGTTGTAACCCAGACGTCACCCAGTTTAGGAGAACCCACCTATGGCGAAGACGTCAAATGATGGAGGGTCGCTGCTCGACTGCAAGGCATTCCGGTTCACGCCGGAACGTCTCAGGGAAGCGTGCAAGCTAGTCGGCGAACGCGGCGGACGCTGGTCTTGGCGAGACGAAGGCTGCAAGCACCTTGAGGTTCGGGTCGGAGGTCGCGGCGGTGTTTTCTACAGGTATGGGCGTGACCCGAGTCGCAACGGCGTCGTGCGGGAGCGGATAGGAGAGGTTCTCGGGCCGAACGCGGTCCCACTCGAGACTGCTCGGAAAAAGTGTGAGCAGCTAAGAGTTGACCCGAAGGCTAGGGCCGCCCTGCCCCGTCGGCGGCTCGGCAGCGGTGGCCCGACGATAAAGGATGCATGGGACAAATATGTCGCCGCCATTACGACGGGCCTGTTCTCGATGCGGCGAGGGCGGAAGTCGCTGAACGCTTCAACGATCGCGGCGTACCAGCACGTCTATGCGGCCCACATCAAGCGCAACGAAGGAAAAAGCCTGCATTGGCTCGCGGCGAACCTCAAGTGACCTGCCCCCCAGTGCGATACCAGTTTTTAAGTTAGGGATTTACCCTCAGACAGACCAGCCCTGTGCGGTC
>JBILVO010000262.1:0-2552 GCA_044370415.1 Pirellulales bacterium | reverse complement strand
ACTTGATCGCGGCGTACTCGCGCCGCGGCCCGCCCCAGATGCCGATCAGGAAGTACATCGGCAGGAGCATCACCTCCCAGAAGACGTAGAAGAGGAAGAAGTCGAGCGACACGAACACGCCGAGCATGCCCGTCTCAAGCAGTAGAAAGAGGATGTGGTAGGCCTTCACGTGCTTGGTGATCGGCCAGCTCGCCGCAGCGGCCAGCATCGACAGGAACGTCGTCAGCACTACCAGCGGCATGCTGATGCCGTCGACGCCGAGCAGGTATTCGATGCCGAACGCCCTGATCCACGGCACCTTCACCATGTCCTGCATGCCGGCCTCGCCGACACGGAACTGCGCCGGCCCGGCCGGGCCGAACAGCGCCGGCACAGCCACCCAGAGGGAGAGGACGAACACGACGAACGTCGTCGCCAGCGTGATCCAACGGACGACATCCTCCCGTCCTCGCGAGAAGAGAGGCAGCGACAGGAAGGCCGCCACCAGGGCCGGCAGGAAGACGATGGCCGTCAGAGGCCAGAGGGCGGGCTGGGTGATCACGTCGCTGGAGGGCATGGCGGAATCCGTCGGGATCGGGGAGGTGAACGGGCGAAGCGGGACGACGAGCGTTTCGAGACGCGTGCCGCGCGGGTCAGCCCGCGAGGGTGGAGCGGAACAACATGCTGGCGAGGACGAAGAGGGCCACGGTGCCGATGACGATGAACATCACATACTGGCGGAGCCGGCCGGTCTGCAGCTTCTTCATCTCCATGCCCGCCGTCCACGTGGCGGCGGCCGTGGCGTTCACCAGGCCGTCGACGAGCGTGCGATCGATCCACGCGTCGATGCCGGCCAGCTGCCGCGCCGTCCAGGCCACGCCGTCGATAATGCGGTCGATGACCCCCCTGTCCACGCCGCTCGCGAGCCGGGCGATACCCAGCGCCGGCTGCACGAAGATCGCGTCATAGAGCTCGTCAAACCACCATCTGTTCGCCAGGAACGAATAGACCGGGCGGAACGTGGCCGCCACTGCCTCCGGCGAGACGAGCCGCCACAGGTACATGGCCGCTGCGAGCAGCACGCCGGCCGCGGCCGTGCAGAAGGCGGTCAGCGTCGCGATCACGTGGATCGCCCCCTCGTGGCTCTCGTGCTCGGCTGGCACGGTGATCTGGCCGAAGACGAAACCGCCGACCGACGACGCCTCCGTGCCCGCAGGACGGGCCTGCTCCAGGAGATTCGGCAGGCCGAAGCCACCGGGCAGCGTCCAGCCGGCGACGACGGCCAGCACCGAAAGCACCACCAGCGGCGCCACCATGACCCGCGGAGACTCGTGCGCGTGGTCGGCGACGTGGTGATCCCGCGGCTCGCCGGCGAAGGTCATGAACCACAGCCGGAACATGTAGAAAGCGGTCAGGAAGGCGCCGCCGGCGACCGCGTAGAAGAGCACGGACCAGGCCGGATTCGCCCGCGAGAACGACAGCGCCTGGGCGAGGATCGCGTCCTTTGAGTAGTAGCCGGACAGCCCCACGACAAAAGGTATGCCCGCCCCGATGATCGCCAGGCAGCCGACCAGCATCGTGCCCGCGGTCCACGGCATCACCCTGGCGAGCCCGCCCATCTTCCGCATGTCGTTCGTGTGGCAGGCGTGGATGACCGAGCCCGAGCAGAGGAACAGCAGGCTCTTGAAGAACGCGTGCGTCACGAGGTGGAACAGGCCGGCCGCCCAGCCGCCCACGCCGAGCGCGAGCATCATGTAGCCGAGTTGGCTCACCGTGGAGTAGGCGAGGACCCGCTTGATGTCGTTGGCAACCAGCGCGATCGTGGCCGCGATGAAGAGCGTGATCGCGCCGACGATGGCGATCACGAGCAGCACGTCGGGCGTGAGCACCGGATAGAAGCGGCCCACGAGGTAGACGCCCGCCGCGACCATCGTCGCGGAATGGACGAGCGCCGAGACCGGCGTGGGCCCCTCCATCGCGTCCGGCAGCCACACGAAGAGCGGAAACTGCGCGCTCTTGCCGACGCAGCCGCAGAAGATGCCCACGCCGGCGATGAACAGCAGCCAGCGACCGAAGCCGCGGGCCCGCCAGTCGGCCACCCGGCCCGCGATCTCGGCGTCGACGCCCCCGGGATCGAGCGTGCGATCGGCCGCGATCCGGGCGACCTCGTCCGCAGCGGCGAACGCGACCATGCCGTCGGGCACCTGCAGTGCGTGCCCGGTCGCCGCGGGCCGCACGAGGCTGAACAGCCCCGGCCGCGAGGCCCCGGCCGTGGCGACGTCGGCGAAGTGCAGCGTGCCGAGCGCCCCCCATAGGGCCATCAGCCCGATGAGCATGCCGAAGTCGCCGACGCGATTGACGATGAACGCCTTGTTGGCCGCCGTGGACGCACTCTTCCGCTCGAAATAGAAGCCGATCAGAAACCAGGAACAGATGCCGACCAGTTCCCAAAAGATGAAGACCATCGCGAGATTGCCGGCGATCAGGATCCCGAGCATCGAGAAGCAGAACAGCGACAAGGCCTGAAAAAACCGCGGGAACCGGCCGGGGCGATGCAGGTGACCGCCTCCGGC
>JBILVO010000148.1:0-9435 GCA_044370415.1 Pirellulales bacterium | reverse complement strand
CGAGCTCCGCGACCTTGCCCTTGCCGAGGTAGGTCGTCTGGTCGGGCCGCTCGCGGCGCTGCGTGATCCGGGCGGCCACATGGGCGCCGGCCGTCTCCGCGAGCCCGGCGAGCTCGTCGAGCGGGTTGTCCGGGTCGACGGGCGCGTCGAGTAGCACGCCGACGAGTACGGCCCGTTCGCTCTGCACGCTGTTGGTCCGCCTCGGCTGGGTCACTCGAGCTCCTCGGGGGATTCATCGCCGCCGGGCGGATCGTCCGCGTCGGTGGTGGCGGCCAGGTGGCAGCAGCTCTCCCACCGACGGGTGTCGAGCAGGCCGTCCGCCACGGCGTGCTTCACGGCGCAGTCGAGTTCGTGCGTGTGGCTGCAGTCGGGAAACCGGCACAGGTTGGCCAGCGGCCGCAGGTCGCGAAACGCCGCGGGCACCTCCGCCGGCACGGCCTCCCACAACTGGAACTGCCGCACCCCGGGCGTGTCGACGAACGAGCCGCCGAGGGCGTGCGGGATCAGCCTGGCGGTCGTCGTCGTGTGCCGGCCCTTCTGGTTGTCGTCGCTCACCGCGGCGACGGGCAGGGAGAGGCTCGCGTCGATCGCGTTGAGGAGCGACGACTTGCCGACGCCGCTCTGGCCAACGACCGCGGTCACGCGGCCGACGAGCTCGCGCCGCAGGCGGTCGATGCCGACGCCGGTGACCGCCGAGCAGAGGATCGTCGCGTAGCCCATGCGGGCGTAGACACCCGCCAGCGGCACGAGGCTCGCGGGATCGACGAGGTCGATCTTGTTGATGCAGACGATCGGGCGGATGCCCGCGGACTCCGCGGCCACGACCAGCCGGTCGATCAGTCCGGGCTTCAGGTCGGGCATGGCGGCGCTGCCGACGAGCACCGCCTGGTCGACGTTAGCCACGATCACGTGCCGCCTGCCCCGGCTCGCCCTGCAGAGCGAGGTGCGGCGTTGCTCGACGGACTGGATCACGCCGCCGCCGGGATCGTCCCGGACCCGCACCCAGTCGCCCGCGGCGACGGGGTGCCGCTGTTCGGTGCGCATGGTGCGGAGGAGCCGCCGCGTGGTGCAGCGGACCGTCCTGCCGTCATCCGCGCGGACGACGCTCTCGAGGCCGTGCACGTGGAGCACCTGCCCGCGCCAGGCCGTCTCGGCGGCGGGCGAGACGGACAGTCCGTCGCCTTCGCCCGTCGGCTGGTCGTCGATGACGATGGTGCGCTTGCGGGTGAGATCGCCCTTGCCGGAGATCCGTTCGGACGAGGCGAAGTCGCCGGCGTGGTCGGGATCCGCGGCGACTGCCCGGGTCAGGTCTCCTGCGCGACGGCGCGACGACCTGTTCTTGCGGAGGTCGGCACGAAACTTGCGCGTTCGTCGCTGGGGCATGCGGAAAGTGTACCAATCCGCGGGGTGGCGTCGCCTGCGGCTCCGCCGGTCGTTCGGCGCGCCATGCCGCGTGATCCACCCGCCCTGGCGGACCTTCAGCGGCGCGGTTTGGAATCGCGGGCCGCCCGCCGGCGCTCGAGCCCGGCCGCCGACAGGAGCGACGTCGCGAACACGTCGGGCTGATGTTCGCCGGCTTCCGTGCCGTCGGCCCCGAGCAGGGCGGGGTTGTAGAAGATCTCGTAGACGTGGCGGCCGAACGAGATCTTGTCGCCCGACTCGACCTGCTGCTCCGTGATCCGCGACCCGTTGACCTTCGTCCCGTTGCTGCTGCCGAGATCCTTGACGACCCAATGACCGCCGGAGACCGAAAGCTCACAGTGGGCTCCCGAAACGTTCGGGAACCGGAGCACGATGTCGCAGCTCTCCCGTCTGCCGACGAGGAGGGTGGTCCGCAGGAGCGGGATCGGGTCGCCGCCCCCCAGCGGAATCAGCTCGCCGTACGTCTGCGAACGCCTGCCATCGTGAGGGTATGGACCCCCATGAGGCTGGTGGTTCTCGTCGCGTTGCGTGCTGCTGGACATAGGAGTCGGAGACGAAAGGGGCAGTCACGCGATACAGGCCCTGCGACCGTTCCCGACGGTCCTTTCGCGAGGGACAGGGGGCTGCAAGTGACGTGCTTTGTGAAGATTCTACGAAAGTAGTGGCTGCCGTGTTCGGGGGTCAAGAATCGGAAGAACGCCGTGAAATATGCATATTCCGGCGGTTTTTTGGGAATCTTCCCGAGGACACGCCCACGCGTCTTGCGAAAGCATAGGATGGAAAACGAGGACTGGAGCGGACCGGGTGATCGCCGGCCCGTGGCCGACGTCGCTGTCCGGCGACTGATGGCCCGGGCGGGAGGAAAGTCCGGGCTCCGCAGGGTGCGATGGTGGGTAACGCCCACCGGCCGCGAGGCCAGGGAAAGTGCCACAGAAAATAGACCGCCGGCGGGGTTCGCCCCGCAGGTAAGGGTGAAACGGTGAGGTAAGAGCTCACCAGCAGGCCGGGTGACCGGTCTGGCTCGGTAAACCCCATCGGGAGCAAGGCCAAGCAGGAAGAAGTTCGGCGGTCGCGGCCTCGGCCGGGATTCGCCGCCGCGAAACGGCCCGTTTCGCCGTACTTCCGGGTCGGCTGCTGGAGGCGTCGGGCAACCGCCGCCCTAGAGAAATGGTCATCATCCCCGGCTTCCCGCAAGGGGACGGGGGGAACAGAACCCGGCTTACAGGTCCGCTCCGGTCCTCGCTCTCTCGCTCTCTGCAGCGCCTTTGCCCACGTTTTCAGGCTCTCGCCCTGCGGTGTGCCGGGCCTTCGGCATCATCGGCCGCCGGCGACGGGCCGCCGGTCAATTCCCGCCTGCCCGCGCCGTCGATGAGCTTCATCAGCTTCGAGATGCACAGGGTGTTGATGCTGACCCGGAGGGCGTCGGCCTCGGACTTGAGGGTCTCATGCAGGGAGCTCGGCATCCGCACGGTGACCACCCGCTGGGCCTCCCGCTCGACCGGCCTCTCCCGCTGTTTTTCCCGCAGCTCATCGAGCATTTCCCGGATTCGCGCGTAGTGCGGGGTGCACTCGAACCGGACCAGGGCCTCGGGGGTGTTGAAAGTCCGGCGGATGATCCCGTCCACGCCGAGCACCTCCCTGAAGAAGACGACCCATTCAGGAGCCATCGCATGGAGCCGCTCGGCCACCTCGAGGACGGCGGAGGCGGCGTGGTCGGTGACGGTGTCGGTGGTGGCTGCTGCCATGATCGGTCTGCTTCCCTGCGAGGTGCTCTGGTTCGAGCTGCTCTGTTGGATGTCGGTCCCTGACGCCAGTCCGTGCCGTGCCTGACGAGGCCGGGATCAGCCGAACGTCACCAGCCCGGAGGCGGTCGGGGCATGTCCGCGTCGGCCATGCGGAAAACTCTTTCCACCGAGTCAAGCGAATGCATGAAGTGCCTGCGCAGCAACGACTTGCGAGCACAAGAGCGAGCGTGACTTTTTTGCGGGCAGGGCTGCCTTGTTTGGTTGCATGGGGCTGGCTGCGCAGTAAATGAGCAGGCGGGCTGTTTCGCATTTGCCAGGTGTCCGGGTTGCGCCGCCGGCGCGTGTCCTGGAAATTCGTGGAGTCCATCACGGCCGTCAGGTCGCGTCGGCGGACGTCGCAGCTCTGTTTTCCAGGTGCCTGATGACGGCGTCGCCGACGTCCACGCCGGTCGCCGACTCCAGACCGCGCCATCCGGGGACGGCGTTCACCTCTAGGACGAGCAGCCTGCCGTCCTGCGCGGGGAGGAGATCGACGCCAGCCACCTCAGCGCCAACGGCCTCGGCTGCTCTGTTTGCCAGGTCCACCCATTCCGCCGGGGCGTCGAAGGCTTCAGGCCGGCCGCCGCACGAGACGTTCGTCCGCCAGTCGCCGCCGGCCGCGACCCGGCGGATCGAGATGGACCGGTTGCCGATCACGAGCACGCGGACATCCCAGCCCTGGTGCGGCACGAACTCCTGCAGGTAGGTCGAGGCCCCCTCCGGCCCGCGGTCGGTCACCGCCGCGATCACGGCATCGATCGCGGAGCGGTCGGCGAGCCGCAACAGCCCACGGCCCTGGGAACCGAAGAGCGGCTTGGTGATGCAGTCGCCGCAAAACGACTCCCAGGCTGCGCGGATCGTCGCCGGATCCTGCGCGACGATCGTGCGCGGCACCGGCAGGCCTGCGGCGGCCAGCCTCGTCAAAGAGAGGTATTTGTCGATCGCGATCTCGAGCGCGCGGGGGGCGTTCACCACCGGCGTGCCCCGGGCCGCCAGGCGACCGAGCAGGTCCATCCGAAAGATGACCTCTTCCAGTCCCCCGCCGGGCATCGACCGCACGAGGACCACGTCGGCGGCGTCGACCGCGCCGGGCTGGAACCGCTCGCCGCCAGCCGCGGCCGGCGGCGGGGTGGCCGTGCCGACCTCGGCGGCGAGTTCAGCCCAGCGGACGACGATCTCGTGGTGACCCCGGGCGGTGAGGGCCCTCCGCAGGCGGCCGACGTGCCAGCCGGCCGGATCGCCCAGGATGGCGACCCGCAGACCGCCGGCTCGTGCGCGGCGCATCGGCGTCAGGCCCCCGACCGGGACGGCGCCGCCGGTGGCGCCGCGAACGAACTGTGGACAGTCTCCGCCGCGATCCCGCCGAACCGGTGCCGTTGGCCGGTGTCGACGTTGACGAGATCGACGAGGGCGGGGGCGAAGAGGGCGGGGTCGAGCGCGTAGAAGTCGCCGCCTGCCCGCTCGAACAGCGTGCTGAAGCGGGCACCGTAGTCGGCCGACGCCCGGCTCACCATCCGCGGGCCGATATCCAGCAGGCTCGCGTCGTCTCCTGACACCTCGAGCACCACGTGGCCGCCGTAGAGAATCGCGTCGTTCGTGCGGCCGATCGCGGCGAGGTCGTCGCGATCGGGAACGGGCGGCAGCGGCGCCCGGCCGGACCCGCGGAGAACTCTGCGCAGATCGAACCGCAGGTCGTGCAGTTTGTGCAGCGCCGTCTCCAGCGAGCGGGCCACGACCTGCAGCGTGCCCGCGACGCTGGCCGTCCGCGCCACCAAAAGAGCGAGCCCCGACGGCGGCACGCCCGCCTCGTGCGCCAGCGTCAGGCAGACGTCCTCGGGCGGCAGGCGCGCCGTCTCGAGCAGCCCGACGGCGACCTCCGGTCGCTCGCGCATCTCGATCTCGTCGAACAGTTCCTCGCGACCAATCGCCGCCCGAATCGGCCCGCTGGCCATCGCGAAATAGCCCTTGCGGCTCACCTTCCAGCCCGCGTATTGGGCTGCCAGACAGGCCGCGAGGGGCTCGTCGGTCGCGACCTGGACCACCGGCCACGGGCAGTCGGGCCATGCCTCCATGCCGGAGTCGACCACGGCGACCGCGCCGAGGCCCGCCATGGCGGCCCGCGCTAGTTCGACGCCCGCCTCGATCCCGCCGGCAGCCTCCACGCCGCAGTCGACGATCCGCACGCCGCCCGCGGCCGTGTGGCAGTCCACGGCGAGGGCCTGCCGCCGGGCGAGCATCTGCTCGACGATCCGCCAGGCGCCCGCGTTGAGTTGCATGCCGGATCCCCTCGGGGCCGCGGTGCCGACGTTTCATCCCGGCTCCGACGCCGCCCATCATGCTGCCGGACCGGCCGGCGGGCAACGTGCGGCGGCAACCGCCCTGATTCGTGGCATCCGCGGCAGATGGACGGGTCCTTTGTCCCCTCCTGCACGGATGGCACACTGGAGGCTCGTGAAAGTCGCCCGTCGGCCCGCTTGCCATGCTGCCGCGAGAGTTCACCGCGATGCCCAGCCTGACCGTCGAGAACTACGTGAAGACGATCTACCAGCTGACGGCCGCCCAAGGTGGGCGGCCGGCGAGCACGGGCCAGATCGCCGCGGCACTCGACGTTTCGCCGGGCACGGTCACCGGCATGCTCAAGACGCTCGACGCCGCGCGGCTGGCAACGCATCGGCCCTACGAGGGAGTGTCGCTGTCCCGCGCCGGCCGCGTGCTCGCGCTGCGCATGATCCGCCGCCACCGTCTCATCGAACTCTTCCTGCTGAAGACGCTCGACATGACGTGGGACGAGGTGCACGACGAGGCGGAGCACATGGAACACGCCGTCAGCGACCTGCTCGTCGACAGGATCGACGCCTTCCTCGGCCATCCGGAGGTCGATCCGCACGGCGACCCGATCCCGCGGTTCGAGGGGCTGTCGCTCGAGCCGCCTGCCGAGCCGCTGGGCCGGTCGCTGGCCGAATGCGAGACCGGCGCGAGCTTCCGCCTCAGCCGCGTGGTCGACCAGTCGTCGGAGTTCCTGCGCTACCTCACGGAATCGGGCCTCGCCCTCGGGGCGGAGGGGAAGGTCGAGCGGAATCCGGACGGCGCCGGGCTCATGCGGATCCGGCTCGACGGCCGTGTGCTCTCTCTGGCAATCGAGGCCGCGGGGAAGCTGATCGTCGTCGATGCCTGAATTGACGGGGCCGCGGAGTGCGGGCGCGATCGCCGTGCCGGCGCGAACGCTGCCGGAGCTGCTCGCCCTGTCAGCCATGCCCGCTCTGTCAGCCCTGCTCCCAGACGGCCGACTGGCCGAGGCACTCGTCCACCTCGATCCGCAGCCGACCGGTGATCGGGCTGCCCGCCGCGGCCATCGCCGCGAGGAGTTCGCCACCGATCCAGCGGGCCAGCCACTCCGCGGTGGTGTTCTCGATGGGCAGCAGGATGCACTCGTCGGCGGGAAACACCCAGCGGCGGTCCTGGAACCGCACCGTGACCTCCTCGCGGCCCGTGCCGCCGACCTCGGGCGGCATCGGTGCCGTTGAGACGCGCAGCAGCCGGCTGCGGGTGGGGAGGAGCATGCGGTGGTCGAGACGCGCCACGATCGCCGAGAGGGCGTCCCGTAGCGTGATGAAATCGACCACCATCCCGTGCGGGTCGGGCCGGCCCTCCACGTCGACGCCCGCCAGCCAGTTGTGGCCGTGCACCGGCTCGCACAGGTCGTCGGTGAGCGTGATGAAGTGGCCGGCGCAGAAGACGTGGACGGCCTTGCGGAGCCGGACGGAATAGCGGTCGTTCATGGGGCGTTTTCCACGCGGGGGATCGTCGTGTCTGGCAGCGGCGCCGCCACCGTCGTGGTCGAGCGTGCGTCTGGACCGCTCGGCCTGGCTGCGGGCCGCAGCCGGCCGTCGGCCACCAGAATATAGAGGGCCGCCGCGGTGAGGTCGGCGGTCGTGCCCGGATTGATGCCACGTGCGCGGAGATCGCGATCGAGGGCGGCGCGCCGTCCCGGGTCGCCGGCCGCCGCCGCGGCCCGCCTCGACACCTCGTCCGCGACGTCCGGGCCGTGCCTGCGGGCGACGAGCGAATCGGGCTGCCGCGCCAGCTGTGCCAGGAAGGCCGCCACGATCGCCTCGTCGAGCGGGCGGCCGGCGGCGAGTGCGGCGTCGAGGTCGCGCACGGGGCCGTCCTCGAGCGCGGCATACCCGTCGGTCCAGAGCCGCGCGATGGCGTCCCGCGGCGCCGCGATCCGCATCGCCTCGAGCAGGTCTTCCGGCGGCGGTCCCGCGAGATCGTGCCGCGGGCTCGTGCCCATGCCCCCTGGCCGGGCCAGCCCGATCGCCCGCCAGACGTCGGCGGCATCCGCGGGCGTCAAGCGGGCCAGCACCGCAGCGACGTCGGCCGGTCGCGGTGCCATGCCGTGGGACGCGGCGCACCGGTCGTCAGGGACGGCCGCCAGCGGCGCGATCGCCAGCACGATGCCGAGGTTGGCGTTGGAGCGGGTGACGGCCCGCGACGCCGTGACGGCGGCGAGAATCGTGCGGCCCAGCGGCACCTCCGCGGCCCGCTCCATGGCCGGCGCGATCGCCAGTGCGGCCGCCACCAGATCCGCGTGCGAGAGGTCGGCGAATGCCGCGGCCGGATGGACGTTGCCTGGCTTGGCGGCCCACGCCTCGAGCATTCCGGCCGCCGCCGCGCACCAGCCGCGGCCCCATGCCCGGCACGACGAGGGCAGCAGCGGCACGATCGTGTCGAACGGATCTGCGGGCATCACCCGTATCGCGTGAGTGGATCGTGAGGAAGGGGGTGTCGACGCGGCCCCTTGCCGCACCGTCGACCGGGTCCCGTGCCGGGGCCGGTGGAGGTACACTGTGGCCCGGCGTCGGTGCCGCCGTCAACGACGGAGCGACCCAACGGAGGCCAGCCGGCATGCGGGACGACAAGGTGACGCGGGAGAGCACGAGCGACGGCAGGATCGGGCCGGAGTGCTTCATCAATCGGGAGCTGAGCTGGCTCGAATTCAACCTCCGCGTGCTCGAGGAGGCGGAGAATCCCGAGAACCCGCTGATGGAGCGGCTGAAGTTCCTGGCGATCTTCAGCTCGAATCTGGACGAGTTTTTCATGGTCCGGGTGGCGGGGCTCCGCGAGCAGGCCTTCGGCGAGAGCGCCCCGCAGGATTACTCGGCCGACGGCATGAGCGCGATCGAGCAGCTCAAGGCGGTCGCCAAGCGGACCCAGGATCTCGTGGCGCGGCAGTACCGCTGCCTGCGGGAGAGCATCGGCCCGGCCATGGTGGCCGAGGGGTTCCGACCGCTGCGGCACGATGTGCTCGACGGCCCGCAGCGGGAGCACGTCGACCAGTTCTTCCGCGAACGCGTCCTGCCGATCCTCACGCCGATGGCGGTCGATCCGGCCCATCCATCCCCCCGGTACCACAACCGCGGACTCTACCTCGGCGTGATGCTCGAGCACAGCGAGGGGCTCGGTCCGAAGCGGCTGTTCGCCGTGGTGCAGGTGCCGCAGGTGCTGCCGCGGATCATCGCCGTGCCGTCGTCGACGCCCGGGACCGCGGCGTTCGTGCTTCTCGAGGACGTGGTGGCCGCCCGGCTGCCGGAGCTCTTCGGCGGCTTCCAGGTGCAGTCCTGGACCTCCTTCCGCATCACGCGAGACAGCGACCTTGAGCTCCTGGAGCAGGAGTCGGACGACATGCTCCGGCTCATCGAGGACCGGCTCAAGGCCCGGCAGCGAGGCCAGGCGGTGCGGATCGAGATCGCCTCGAAGGCCGATGAGACGCTGGCTCACGTGATCATCGCCGCCGAGGATCTGCACGACGGCAACGACGACGGCTACAGCGAGGTGTACCGGATCGACGGGCCCCTCGACCTGACCGCCCTCTGGGAGCTCTACCGGCTGCCGGGCTACGAGCGGCTGCACGACAAACCGTTCACCCCGCGGCTGCCCCGCGGACTCGGCCGCCGGGGGGGCGATATTTTCGCGGCGATCGCCGCCCACGACATCCTGCTCCACCATCCCTACGACTCGTTCGATCCGGTCGTCGATTTCGTCACCAGCGCCGCCAGCGACCCGCGGGTGCTCGCGATCAAGCAGACGCTCTACCGCACCAGCGGCGACTCGCCGATCTCCCGGGCCCTGATCGCGGCCGCGGAGTCGGGCAAGCAGGTGACCGCGCTCGTCGAGCTCAAGGCCCGGTTCGACGAGGCCAACAACGTCAGCTGGGCGCGGCAGATGG
>JBILVO010000261.1:0-2575 GCA_044370415.1 Pirellulales bacterium | reverse complement strand
GCAGGAGCTCTTCGCGGGGCAGTATCCCTGCCAGGCGGAGGACCACGCGCTCTTCGCCGAGGCGGAGGAGGTGCCCGGCCAGCTCACGCGGAGCCTCGCCGACGCGGCCAAGCAGCACGGCATCGTGCTCGTGGGGAGCGTTTTCGAGCGCCGCGACCACGGCCTCTTCCACAACACGGCGGTGATCTTCGATCGCGACGGCTCGACGGCGGGCCTCTACCGCAAGATGCACATCCCCGACGACCCGCACTACTACGAGAAGTTCTACTTCACGCCGGGCGACACCGGCTTCATGGCGGTGCCCACGAGCCGGCTGCGGGTTGGCCCGCTCGTCTGCTGGGACCAGTGGTATCCCGAGGCCGCGCGGCTCACCGCGATGGCCGGCGCCGAGGTGCTCTTCTATCCCACGGCGATCGGCTGGCTCGACGGTGAGGAGAGCCTGCACCGCGAGCAGTACGAGTCGTGGGACGTGATGCTGCGGAGCCACGCCATCGCCAACGGTGTGTTCGTCGTGGCGGTGAACCGCACCGGTCGCGAGGGCGACCTGCGGTTCTGGGGGGCGAGCGTCGTTTACGCGCCCAACGGCGAGCGGCTGGCGATCACGGGGCACGACGCCCCCGAGACGATCGTGGTGGAGTGCGACCTCGCGCGGATCGAATGGTCGCGGACGCGGTGGCCGTTCTTCCGCGACCGCCGGATCGATGCCTACGGAAACCTGCTCCAGCGCTGGGGGAGGTAGCCGTGCCGGAGCGAGTCGCCCGGCGGCTGCCGGCGGAATGGGAGCCGCACGCCGCCACGTGGATCGCCTGGCCGCACCGCCGCGCGACCTTCCTCGGCGACTTCGCCGCGATTCCGGAGTTTTTCGCGAAGTTCGTCCCGCTGCTGGCGGCCTGCGAACCGGTGAAGGTGATCGCCTTCGGTGCCGCGCTCGCCGATGCCCGCGACCGGCTCCGCGGCGTCGACCGCGTCGAGCTGGTCGACATCCCCACCAACGACTCATGGCTCCGCGACACGGGGCCCGTGTTTCTCGTGCCGCGGGAGCCAGATGCCGGCGGAGCCGCGACCGCGCTGGCCGTCTGCTGGGAGTGGAACGCCTGGGGCGGCAAGTATCCGCCGTGGGATCTCGATGCGGGCGTGTCGCGGGCCGTCGCCGCGCGGCTCGGGCTGCCCGTGGTGAGCCCGGGCGTCGTGCTCGAAGGGGGCGCCATCGAGACCGACGGCGAGGGAACGCTGCTCGTGAACGAACGGTGTGTGGTCGACGAGAAACGCAACCCGGGCGTCGATCGGCCGCGGATGGAGCAGATCCTCGGCGAACGGCTGGCGATCGACCGCGTGATCTGGGTCGGCGGCGATCTGGCGGGCGACGACACCGACGGCCACATCGACCAGCTCGCCCGGTTCGTCGCGCCCGGCCGTGTCGTCGCGGCGCGGCAGCCCGACCGCGATGATCCCAACCACGCCGCGCTCGAGGCGAACCTCGCGATCCTGCGCGACGCCGTCGACGCTCGGGGCCGGCGGCTGGAGGTGATCCCGGTCGACATCCCGTCGCGGTTCTCCTTCGAGGGCACGCAGCTGCCGGCGAGCCATCTCAACTACTACGTGGCCAACGGGGCGGTGCTCGTGCCCGTGTTCGACGCGGCCACCGACGATGCGGCCGTTCGCACGCTGGCCGAGTGCTTCCCGGATCGGCGGATCGTGCCGGTCGATTGCCATACGCTCGTCCGCGGCCGCGGCGCGCTGCACTGCATCACCCGCGATCAGCCGGCCGTCCGGGAGGCTGCGACATGACGCTGTCCGGGAACCAATCCAGCGCTGCACCGCGCGTCATGCCCGCCGAGTGCTCGCCGCCGGGCCGGCAGAAGTCTCCTCGCTGGATGATTTCGCGTGCCGTCCCTCGGCACCGCTCTCGTCATGGAAGTGCGAAATCCTCCACGCTCGTCGAGCTTCCGCCGATCCCGGCTCCCCGTCTGCTGCCGTCAGGAAAACTGCACCAGGCTCTCGTCGTGTGTGTACTTCTGGTGGCTGTGGCGGTGGCAGGGGCGGCGGCCTCGGCTGCGCAGCCCGACGGGCCACCGGCCGGTCTCGAAGTCCGCTGGAGCGACGCCGGGCTGACGTATTCCAGCGCGATCCGCACCGAGCCGCGGCCGCTGCGGATCCACGTGATCGAACTCGACCTCGAGAGCCCGCGGTACGAGCCGGTTGTGGTCGTGTCCGCCGATCCCGACGGCGCGGGACCGGCCGAGGCGAAGCTCGAGAAGGCCGAACAGCTGGCCGAGGAGATGCACCTGGTGGCCGCCGTGAATGCCTCGCCGTTCGGCGGGCTGCCCGATGCCACCGGCAAGCGGAGCGAGGACTGGCGGCTGGGGATGCCGGTGGAACTGCTCGGCTGGGCCGTCGCCGACGCCAAGCAGCGGAGCGGCGTGCAACCGGGCTGGCCGAACTTCTGGATCGACGAGGCGGGCCGCGGCCGCGTGAAGAGCTACGAGGCGACGAAACAGGAAAACCCGCCTGTGTGGCAGGCCGTTGGCGGCTTCGGGATGATCCTGGCGGCGGGCATGATTCGCGTCGAAGCTGG
>JBILVO010000041.1:0-27989 GCA_044370415.1 Pirellulales bacterium | reverse complement strand
ATCCCCCTGCCCTGCGGAGGCAAAGCCGATTCTCGGCCGTGCTGTCCCGCTACGCGAGCTTCCGCAGCCGGGCAACGCCGGCGGCAATGCGGTCGGCCGCGGCGTCGATCTCGGCCTCCGCCGTGAATCGCGACAGGCCGAACCGCAGGCTGGCCCGGGCCTGATCTGCGTCGAGCCCCAGAGCCACGAGCACATGGCTCGGCCGGGGATGCTCCGACGAGCAGGCGCTGCCAGAACTGACGGCGAGCCCAACGCCGGCGAGCGTCTCCAGGAGCGTCTGGCCGTCCACGCCCGGCACGCGGACATTCAAGTTGTTGACGAGACGCACTGACTGCGCACCGTGCCCGTCGAGCGGCGGACCGTTGAGCTCGATGCCGGCCACCGCCTTGCGGAGAGCAAGCCAGAGCCGGTCGCGGAGCCGCCGCATGAAGGCCATCTCCACGGAGAGTCCCGCCGCCGCGAGCCGGGCGGCTTCCGCCATGCCGACGATGCCGGGCACGTCGAGCGTGCCGCTCCGCATGCCGCGTTCCTGGCCGCCGCCGTAGACCAGCGGCTCGACGCGGACCACGCGACCCCGCCGTCGCAGCCAGAGCGCGCCCATCCCCTTCGGCCCGTGAAACTTGTGCGCGGAGAAGCTGGCCAGGTCGGCGCCGATCGCCTCCACGTCCACCGGCATGCGTCCGAGCGCCTGCGCGCAGTCGACGTGGAGCAACGCTCCCCGCGCATGCACGATTTCGGCGATCGCGGGGATGTCCTGGACCACGCCGATCTCGTTGTTGGCGAGCATCACCGAGACCAGAAACGTGTCGGGCCGGAGTGCCGCCGCGAGATCCTCGAGCCGGATCCGCCCCGTCACGCCGGCAGACGACTGCGGCACGACCGGCAGCCGCGTCACGGCGACGCCGCGCCGCTCCAGGTGATCGACGGGATCGAGCACCGCGTCGTGCTCGGTCGCCACGGTGACGAGGTGGCCGCCGCCATCTCCGCCTTTCCTCAGCGTGTTCCAGCGGCGTGCCGAACCCAGGATCGCGAGATTGTTGGCCTCGGTGGCGCCGGACGTGAACACGATCTCGGCGGCAGTGCCGCCGATCGCGGCCGCGAGCGTCTCGCGGGCAGCATCGACGGCCGCGCGGGCCTCGCGGCCCATCTCGTGCGTCACGCTGCCGGCGTTGCCGTAGTGGTCGGTGAGCCACGGCAGCATCGCCTCGAGCACCCGCGGGTCGAGCCGCGTGGTGGCGTGGTTGTCGAGGTAGATCGGCGTGGAGTGAGTCAGCGGAACGGACATGGAATCAGGATACTCCGCGCGGCCCTGTTCGCCGCCGCATTCGCTCGATACTCGACTCACGTCATCCTGCCGCATCGACCAACTCGCGGTAGTAACCCGCCTGAAACAAGGGAGCAAACCACCGTTTCAACTGCTCCACGTCGGAACCAGAGAGCGGCTGGTGCGTGTTCCTGCGATATGCTCGCCATACGGGATCGGCATCGAACCGGCTCAGCACGGCCGACAGTCCTGGCAGGTTCATCCTGTCATGGAGTCGCCGAAGCGTCTCGTGTGGAGCGGCGACGAGGTCTTCGTACGTGATTTCGAGAAGCCGGTCAGGGTCGATCTGGTGGCGCGTCTTGAAATACCGCTCGAGCACTACCCGATTGAATTCGTGGAATTGCTCCTCCGACTGCCGAACGGACTGGAGCGAGGGCCACACACGCGCCCGTCGGGCGATGCTGTTGACCGAACGCATCTGGTCGCGTGGATCGCGAACGATCGTCACGAACCGTGCCTTGGGGAAGACGGCCAGGATGTCGGGGATGCGCATCGTGTGCAGCGGAGACTTCAGCACAAGCGGCCGGTCGTGGAGACCGACCAGCTTGCGGGTGAACGTGGCGAGCGCCGACTGCCATGCCGCCCCTCCCTCCCAATCGGGATTCGCGGGACAATGCTGCTTGTACTGGCGGGCGCTTCGTGGGAACGCGCCCCCCAGCCAGGGACCGTCCACCGTGAGGATGGTGAGGGCGAATTCGTCCTCGTCGGGCGTCAGCCAGCCGATCTGCACGTTGTCGATGCCTCGGGTTCGACGGGGCAATCGCCCCACCAGCCAGGCCGCCCCCAGCCGCCGCAGCGCGAGAAACGTGTGGGGATTGAAGCAATCCAGCCGTGACGCATACGCCACTTCGGGATTGAGTGCCAGCAAGCCCTGCAGCAGTGTGGTTCCGCTCCGCGGCAGTCCGAGGACGAAAACCGGTCGCTCCCAGGCATCCTGCTGCCGGGGCGTCAGCCGAGGGACCGGTTCCAGACGGGCCAACAGCGATGTCGCCACTGTCGCCAGCGTGATCGCTCCCGCCTTCGGCACGAAAGGCCAATCGACGGCGGGGGCGTTCTCGCGCAGCAGCCGTCGCCAGTCGGCCAGCCTCAAGCCCGTCAGAAAAGAGGCCATCTCTCGGACTCCGCAGCTCCGTCACGACGAGGTCAGGCTTCGCACTGTCCGCACACGGAGTCGCTGGTCCGCTCGGTCTTCAGGAAGTGCAGCATTCGGCGGCGCAACGCACCTCGATGGATCTCGCTGAACCTGTGCGTCTTCAGGTTTCCCATTGGCGGCAGGTTGGGGTAGCTGCAGCAGGGGATAACGTCGCCACGGCAATCCACGAAGAGATTGACGCCGGACATCGGCCAGCAGACGGTATTCGTCACCCGCGCAGGCCGCTGCCAGGGTTGGCCGCTGGTGTTGGGCAGAATCTGCCAATCCCGGAATTCGGGCTCCCAGCCGAGCGGCCGGAGCAGCTGCGACCAGCGATCGCGCCCCTCCGGCGATTCGCAGACGCTCCGCGTCGCCAGCACGATCGATGATTGCAGCTCCGCACGGATCCGCATCGCGTGCTCCAGGAACGCGAGCAGCTTGTCCCAGCGGGCGGGAGGCCGCAGCCGCTCGAATTCGGCCGGGGTTCCGTCGCCGTCACAACTGGCGAAGAGGTGGGTCACCACGCCGGAGCCGATGATCTCCCTCAGCTTCCGTTCGTCGTAGATCATGGCATTGGTGGAAACCTCGACCCGTTCCACCTTCCACGCCTGACGGCGAATCACCCCGAGCAGGCCGCCGATGTCGGGATGGAGGAACGGCTCCCCGAAGTTGAACAGCCGCAACGTCCTCACCAAACGCACGTCGACGTTCCGCAGACAGTGGTCAAAATCGTTGGGAGAGATGTGGTCGATTTTCGGCAGCAGCACCGAGTTGGGGCAACCGACACACCGCAACTGGCAGCCCTGGACAACGTCGAAGTGGAACGTGTTGATCGTGTCGAGCGTGTACGTGTTCAGCTTCCGTTGCGCCGCACTGACCAGCGGCTTCACCCGATCGATGATCGGCAGCGTCTCGAAGGCTTTGGACAGGGATGCCATAGACGATCTTTCCTGGGGAGCGATCGCCGCCAGACCGGCAGGCAGTCCTCCGCACTCCGCACGACGACCTCAACCAGAGTCAGTTTACATCGGCGTTTCCTTCGCGATCGCACCCCCCGAACGGTCACTGACGGGCCACTTTCCCGTATCGCACCACGTGAGCGATCGTCGGTGGCGTCGACAGGGGGCGGCTCCGAGCGAAGCCGTTCTCAGTCCCGGTCCGAGTCGGAGACGATCCGGCATGCCCCTCCTCGGTCTGGCTTTCCGCCGGGAGTTGAGCGAAAGTTGACCGGCGGCGATGGCGGGAGTTCGGCACCTGCGGCGGCTGGACGCCCGCACGGAACCATCCTTGTCCTGCGCATGAGAGAGGCGATGCCCCCGTTCCTATCGGTCGTCGTGATCAGCCACAACATGCGACGGGAACTCCCCCGGACGCTCGAGTCCCTCTCGGCGACCTGCCAGGTGGGAATCGGTCGCGACGACTACGAGGTGGTGCTGGTCGACAATAGCTCACGACACCCTCCCGATCAGAACGATTTCACGGCGCTGGATCTCAATCTCACGATTCTCGCCTCCGACGTCGTGTCACCCAGCCCAGTCGCGGCCATCAATCGGGGACTCCAGCGTGCGCGGGGAGACGTGATCGGCGTCTGGATCGACGGGGCCCGCATGGCTTCACCAGGATTGCTCGCCAACGCCCGCTCGGCCCTCGCGGTGTCGGACCGGGCCTTCGTCGGCGCTCGGGGCCGATATCTGGGCTTCGACTTCCAGACCCGCTCCATCCGGCGGGGGTACAGCCAGACGGTCGAGGATCAGTTGCTGGCCCTTAGCGGGTGGAGTGAGAACGGGTACCGACTGTTCGAGGTTTCGGTGTTCGACGAATCGTCCGGCCCCACCTGGTTCGATCCCATCACGGAGAGCAACAGCCTGTTCATGTCGCGGAGCCTCTGGGAGGAGCTGGGCGGATATGATCCGCGATTTGACGGGCCGGGGGGCGGCCTCGTGAATCTGGATACATGGTCCCGGGCCTGCGAGCTCGCCGACACGCTCCCGATCGTGCTGCTCGGCGAGGCGACGTTTCACCAAGTGCACGGCGGGCTCATGACAAACAGCCGACGGCAGCGGCACATGTTCGCCAAACTCAACCGTGAATACCGCGCCATCCGCGGACGGGACTATGCCTGCCCGCGCGAGCCGCTCATTTTTTGGGGGAGGTTCACCAGCCCCCCCCCGGCCCATGAACTCTCGACGGAACTCATGTCCCGCGCTGCATGGCGGCGCAGATTCGACCGCTGGAAAAACCTTGCATCCCGTTTCGTATCCGGATTTCGACGGCCGGATTGAAGAGGGCATCGGCGACACGGCGGACCGTGCGCCGCTGGCCCCTCAGTCGCGTCGAGGATCGCGGTTCGCTGCCCCGCCCGACAGGCTGCGGCCCCAGGCCCGGAGCAGATGCCCGAAAGCCTGGAGATGGCCCTCGCACGCCAGCGTCGCTGCTTCCCGCAGCAGCGTGGCGCACCAGAGACATTCGGCACGCACCGGACGATAGCGTTTGCGGTGAAAGTGGCGGGCGCTCTCGACCTTCATCTGCCACCGCCACGGCTGCGAGTGCTTTGCCCGGGGCCCGTCGTCGACGGCGTGCCAGATGATCGACCGCGGCTCGCACCACGCCTGCCATCCCGCCTGCTGGATCCGCATGCACAGGTCGAGGTCTTCGTGGTACATGAAGAACTCCTCATCGAAGAGCCCCACCTCACGGAGTGCCGCTGTGCGGAGCAGCATTCCGTGCCCCCACACGTAATCCACCTCCCTGGGATCGGCCTCGCCTCCCCGATCAGGCCGGCCGATTCCGGGAATCTTCTGCCACAGGGGCAGGCCACGCCGCCAGGCACCGTTGTACAGGAGCGCATGCGTTCCATCGGTCGACTGGCGGGCCGACAGGGTCTTGGCCCCGATCACCGCCGCACGTGGCAGCCGTCGCGCCAGATCCACCAACTGCGCGATCGCATCCGGCTCGACCCGTGCATCCTGATTGAGCAGCAGCACGTATGCATCGTCGCGATCCATGGCCAGTTGGATCCCGCGATTGCAGGCCGCAGCGAAACCAAGATTCGTCGCGTTGCGAATGAGTTCGACGGCGTCGAGCAGCCGCGCCACGTCGTCGACCGAACCATCGATCGACGCATTGTCGACGACCACGACCCGGACGGGGTGATAGGTCGAGGCCGCGACCGATTTCAGGCAGGCCAGCAGTTCATCTCCCCCGTTGTACGCCGGAACCACCACCGTGACCGCGCCGATACCGGGGCCGTCCGTCACGGACGGTGCGGCACGGGTTCCGTCACCATGGGCTGCCTGCTCAGGACTCGACACCACGGCCCCCGTTCGTCGCGAAGGCCAGCGCCGTGTCGAAATCGACCGTCCGTAACAACCGTCGGTAATCGGCCGCCAGAAAGTCGTACCGGAGGGCCTTGTAATCCCGGGTCGGCAGGTGCAGCGGATCGCCATTGGCCCGCTTCCTCAAGACTCCCATGCCAAAATCGACGAGGCAGGTGACGGCGTCGACCCCCTCCCATGTGCGGGCCTCCACCATTGCCTTCCAGACATCGCCGTTCCAGATCCGGGTCACCTGCGTCTCGTATTGCTCGATGCATCGGGTGGGAACACAGTCGTGCAGCACGATCGTGCCACCCTCCTCGAGCACGTCCAGGGAGTGCTCGATATCTTTTCGGACCTGCTCGTAGAGGTGCAGCCCGTCGATGAAAATCAGATCGAATCGCGCGGCGTTCCGCGAGAAGAAGTCGTCGCTGGTCAGCCGCAGCGTGCCTCCACTCCGGGGATCGACGCCGACCTTGTGAGTCGCCACGATCTTTGAAAAGCAGTCGTCGTTCCAGCAGCCGATCTCCAGGTACGTGCGATAGCCATTCCGGGAAATCAATTCGTTGAGAAAGTCCGTCCGATCCGGCTTCTCGGGAAACACGACCGGGATTCCGGCTCGGGAGTAATTCCCCGACAGATAATTCCGCAGCCGGCCATGCGCCCGCTGGCATTCCGTGACAAGTCGTTGCACCACCTGCGGCTGCATCATTCACGCCCCCCCACGAGCGGGTCGTGGCGAGCACAGGCTGAAGCCGGCCATCGATCGCGAGGTGCTACACCACGGCGCCCGCAGCGATAGCGTCGAGGGCGATCTGCGACCAGGTCTCGAACCGCTCCCGGTCGGCTAGCAGCTTCTCCAGCGTGTCGAACCCGCACTCCACGAGCTCGCTCTCGCGCGATGCGACCTCTGGTCGCTCCAGTTCCAGGACGTGCACGATGCCGAGATGCACGCTGCCCACCGGCGTGGCGTCGTCGTTGATGAGGCCGACGCACCGCGACGTCCACGCCCCGCCGATCGCCACCTCCTCGTCGAGCTCTCGCTGCATGCCCGACTCGTACGACACGTCGTCGCCGTGCTCGCCGTCGGTGCTGGCGATGTGGCCACCGATGCCGACCGACCGCTTGGCCCGGAGGCGAGCCTCGCTCTGGCCGCCGCCGCGTGTGTAGGAGAAGTACCGGGGCGTGCCGTCCTCGGCCCGCCAGGAGAGCACGCAGTAGGGAATGAGCTGCTTGAACGACGGATCCTCCTCGACGCTCGCCCGCGGCCGCCACGACGTGTGCCGCGGATCGAGCAGCAGCGGGAGGTAGGCTGCGGTGTCGCCGCAAAAGCCTTGGAAGATCCCCGCCCGCTCCAGGAGCGAACGTGGCACCACGAGAACATCTTCCTGGGGGATCGGGCTCATGACTGTGCTCCTGGAAACGGCGAACGCCGAGGGCGAAAAGCCGGGCGCTGCGTGCCGGCCCGCGGTAGGCCGAACAGCATAGCGAAAGCCGGACGACGCGCCAGCGTGACGCGTGAACGGTCTCGTCGTTCGCGAGGAACCTCCGCCCGCCGCCTACTGCAGCAGCATCGCGTCGCCGTAGCTCAGAAATCGGTACCGCTCGCGGATCGCCTCGTCGTACGCCCGCGCGATCAGCCCGCGGCCCGCGAACGTGCTCACGAGCACCATCAGCGTCGTCCGCGGCATGTGGAAGTTGGTCAGCAGGCAATCGACAACGCGAACTTCGTAGCCGGGCCGGATGAAGAGGTCGGTCGGCCCGCTCCAGGCGGCGAGCTCGCCCGCGCGGGCGGCCGATTCGAGCGTGCGGGCGGCCGTGGTGCCCACCGCGACGACCCGGCCTTCCCGCGCCCGCGCGGCTGCCACGGCCGCCACCGTCTCCGGCGGGCAGACGCACCACTCCGTGTGCATGACGTGGTCGTCGAGCCGGTCGGCCGTGATCGGCCGGAACGTGCCCAGGCCCACGTGCAGCGTCACGCGCGCGCGGCTGATGCTGCGGGCTGCGAGCCGAGCGAGCAGCTCGTCGGTGAAGTGGAGCCCGGCCGTCGGTGCCGCGGCCGAGCCGCTCTCCCGCGCGTAGACGGTCTGATACCGCTCGCGATCCCCCGCCGCCTCGACGCCGCCGCGGATGTAGCCCGGCAGCGGCACGTGCCCCACTCGGTCGAGGATCGTCTCCGGCGGCGCGACGACGTCGGGCTCGGCGAGCCACGCGCCGCCGGCGGCACGGCCGACGAGCGTGAGCGCGACCCCGCCGCCGCCGTCGCGCGCTGCCAGCAGCACGCGTTCGCCGACGGCGGGACTGCCACGGGTGCTCGCGAGGAGCTGCCAGGCGCCGGTGGCCTCGTCGATCCGGAGGAACAATCCCTCCCAGCGGCCGCCGGTCTTTTCACGGCGACCGACGAGGCGGGCCGGCACGACGCGGCTGTCGTTGACGACGACGAGGTCGCCCGGCCGGAGGATGTCGGGAAGGTCGCGGACGTGGCGGTGCGCCAGCCCGCCGGTCGCCCGATCGACCACGAGCAGGCGGGCGGCCGCGCGGTCGGCCAACGGCTCCTGTGCGATGAGATCGGGCGGCAGGGAATAGTCGTAGAGGTCGGCTTCGGACATGCGTGGCATCGTATCGGGCCGGCGCCGGCCCTGCCTGCGGCGCCGGCCGCCGGGCTGGTAGAGTGAGTTGAATGTCCTCCAGCATCCACACGAGCGTCCTCCCCGCCGAGGTGATGTCGTTTCTCGCCGTGACGCCGGGCATGCGGCTGGTCGACGGCACGCTCGGCGGCGGCGGCCACACCCGGCTCCTGGCCGAGGCCGTCGGTCCCGACGGCCACGTGATCGCGATCGACCGCGATCCGCAGGCGATCGAGCGGGGCGCCCGCGAGCTCGCCGGCCTGCCGGTGCGGTTCGCGCAGGCTAACTACTGCAACCTCCCCGAGGTGCTCGACGCGCTCTCCATCGACACGGTCGACGGCGTCCTGCTCGACGTCGGGCTCTCGAGCGACCAGCTCGCGGATGCATCCCGGGGCTTCTCGTTCGATTCCGACGGCCCGCTCGACCTGCGGTTCGACCCGACCGAGGGCGAGCCGGCCTGGAAGCTGGTCAACCGCATGAAGCCCGACAACCTCGCCGACATCATCTTCGAGTATGGCGAGGAGCGACACAGCCGGAGGATCGCGCGGCGGATCGCGGCAGTGCGGGAGAAGCAGCCGATCCGCTCGGCCCGCGAGTTCGCCGCCGTCGTGCGGTCGGCCGTCCCGCGGCAGACACCTCCGCAGCGGATCGATCCCGCGACCCGCACCTTCCAAGCGCTGAGGATCGCGGTCAACCAGGAGCTCAAGAGCCTGCGGATCGCGCTGGAGCGGATTCCCATACGGCTGTCCGCCGGCGGCCGGCTGGTGGTGATCTCCTTCCACTCGCTGGAGGACCGGCTCGTCAAGCAGGCGTTTCGCAGCCCGCAGGTCTGGGAGTGCCTGACGCGTTCGCCGCTCGAGGCCTCGGAGGACGAGGTCCGGCGCAATCCGCGGAGCCGGTCGGCGAAGCTGCGGGCCGCCCGCACCGTCGTCTCACCGACCGCCGGCTGACGGACGCCGCCGGGAATCGTGCGGCGAGCCGACTGCCCGCCGCGATCGGCGACGCCGTGGCCGTGTCTGCCGGCGTCACCGTGGCACCGCGAGCCTCGGCCAGGCAGCCTCGAGCCGTTCCCGTGACGGGATCTCCAGCCGCGTTCCCGGCGCGAGCGTGACCCGCGGGTCCACCACGCGATTCCAGGCATAGAGCGCCCTGTAGAGCCGACCGTCTCCGTAGGCCCTCTCCGCCAGATCCCACCACGAATCTCCCGCCGCCGTCACGTAGCGCGGCGACGCCGTCTCGGGGAAAGCCACGGGAACGTCGGCGATAGCCGGCGCCCCCGCCGGCTCGATGGCCTGCCGGCTGACTGCAGCGGGCGTGACGTCAGGCGGAATGTCGGAAGCCGGCGGCGCGAACACCGACGCGGACGGAGTCCGCCCCGCAGCTGCGGCACGCTCGGCGGCAGGTGGCTGCTCGGACTGCCGCTCGGCGCCAGGGGACGGCTGCTCGAACGACGTGGCGGCGACGAACGGGTCGCGACGCGGCGGCATGTCCACGACCTCGCGGTCGAACGCGGCCGCCTGGGCGACATCGTTGCCAGGCACGACGTCTCCCGAGTCGAGACGGCGATCTCCCGGAAACGTGGAAGACGGAACCGTGGCGGACTGCGGCGATAGCGTCGGCGGTGCGACGAGCTCATGCGGCTCCGCCGCCGCCATGTCGACGTGGACGTCGGGGCCGGCCCCAGTGGGCGGCCGCGCGACGAGCAGCTTCATCGACAGCACGCCCACGAACACGCCGGCCAGGGTGGCGAGCAGCGCGAGCAGGAGCTTGGTTTCACGTCCCATGGATGGCCGCACGACGGGAGTGCGTCGTGGGATTGTCGCGAACCGGCCCGCCGGCGGCGGCGCCGCCGGACGTCTTCACTTCGTGCCGAACTTGTAGGCGGCGTTTCGCGGATCGAAGTCGGCGTCGGTGAAGCCCTGGTTGATCTTCACGTTCATGTAGGTGTACTCCTCGAGGAGCACCGGCTGCCCGCCCGCCTCCTGCGGCCAGTCGTAGGCCTCGTAGCGGATCGGGATCGTCAGCTCGTCGTCGATGAAGACGCGGGCCAGATGGAAGCGGAAGTTGCGGCGGGGAACCGGATGCATCACCTGCACGCAGGTGCAGATGCGTCCGTTCACCTTGGCGTTGGGATAGAAGTTGACCTCGCACTCGCCGAACTGCTTGTCGTGCTCCGCCACCTCGACGAGCCGCTTGGCCAGGTTCTCCACGCCGATCTCCGTGACCGGATAGCGGTTGCCCTGCATCGCGAGCATGCTCTGCGGCTTGAGCGACACCGTGCCCACCATCGCGCGCACGCCGCTGCCGGCATGAGCCAGCATGTTCCCGTCGTTGAGGCCGTTGACGTAGATCACCTCCTGCCCCTTCACGGCGTCCGGGCCGAGGAAGTAGAGGTAGACGCTGAACGGCTGCTGCCGGATCTTCGCGAACATGTACTCGTGCTCGCCGAGCTTGCCGTCGATCCGCTCGCGCTTCACGACGGTGGCCGAGTAGTCCTTGATGTTGGCGCCGATCTTCGTCAGCCCCTGCTGTGCGAGGTCGAGTGCGGGCTGGAGGGGGTGCGTGCCGGTGGCCGCGGCCGCCACGCCGGTCGCCGCGTCGCGGACCGGCAGGCCGCCGTTGGGGATGAGGCCCGGGGTCTGCTGGGCGGCGGGAGCGGCCTCCGGCTGCTGTGCCCGGGCGGGGCTCGCAGCGCCGAACGCGAGGGCGACCGCGGCGGCGATCACGCCGCTCCGCAACGGTGAGAACACGCCGACCAGGCTCGCCATGACGACCTCCATGACCATGTCAGGCATCCGCGACGGCGGCCGTACACCGGACCGAACGCGTCGAGACCCTGCTGGAAGGGCGGGAGTGTAGCGACCGCGACGGAGCTCGGCCATGCCATTTCCCGGCGTTTTCGGCCGGTCCAAGCGGCTGCCTTGCCGTTCTTCCGACAGCCAACCATGCTCCACCGGGGTGCCGTGAACCGTCTCCGTGCATCGCGGCCGGCCGCCCAGGCTGCCGATATGCCCCTTTTCCTGCCCCTCCTCCTACCCCTTTCCCTGCCCCTCCCCTGCCGGTCAGGCCCACCCCACATGGCCCTCGTCGAACGCGTTCCCGCCCCCGACGATCTGGTCGTCGGCCGCATCGAATCGGCGCCGTTCGCGGAGAACACGTACGTCTGCCATCGTCCCGGCCGATCAGAGTGCCTGGTGGTAGACCCGGGTTTCGAACCGGGAGCCGTCGTCGCCTGGATCGAGGAGCACGGCCTCGCCCCCGCCGCGATCCTGCTGACGCACGGGCACTCCGACCACATCGCCGGCAACGCCGCGCTGCGCGGCCGCTGGCCCAAACTCCCGATCCTCATCGGCCGGGACGACGCGGCGAAGCTCACCGACCCCGCCGGCAACCTGTCCGGTGCGTTCGGCCTGTCGATGGTGAGCCCGCCGGCCGACCGGCTGCTCGACGAGGGGGAGCAGGTCTCGCTGGCGGGCATGACGCTGCACGTGACGACGATCCCCGGCCACTCCCGGGGCCACGTCGTGTTCCGGGTCGAGGGGTGCACACCCTCCGTGGTGTTCGGCGGCGATGTTCTCTTTCGCGGGAGCATCGGCAGGACCGACTTTCCCGACGGCGACTTCGCGGCGCTCGCCGCCGGGATCCGGCGCGGCCTCTACTCGCTCCCCGACGACACGATCGTGTTTCCCGGCCACGGCGAGCCGACCACGGTGGGCCACGAGCGCCGGCACAACCCGTTCGTCTCCGATGAAGGATCCGCCGGCTGACGCCCCGGCGCCGATTGACCCGGCCGGGCCCGCCCCCGGAAGATGATTGCCGATGCTCTCCCCCGCCGACCTCTCCGCCTCCCCGACGACCACCGCCCCGGCCGACCGCGCTGCGGCCCGGTCTGCGCTGTGCCGCGCGGCCGGTCTGGGCCTGGCGGCGCTGGCGCGGCTCCTGTCCGGATCGAGCGTCCGCTGGATCGCCAGCCAGCCCGACACCTGCCAGCGTGTCTATTTCGCCAACCACACGAGCCACCTCGACGCGTTGGTCGTCTGGGCGTCGCTGCCGCAGCCGGTGCGTGAGCTCACCCGCCCGGTCGCCGCCAAGGACTACTGGTCGCGCGGGTTCGTGCGCCGCTGGCTGGCGGAGGAGGTCTTCGATGCGATCCTCATCGACCGCACAGACATCAAGGTGCACCAGAGCCCGGTCGACCTCATGCTCCGGGAGGCGGGCTCGACCCATTCGCTCATCGTGTTCCCGGAGGGGAGCCGCAGCGTCGACGGCGAGGTGGGCGAGTTCAAGAGCGGCCTCTACTACCTCGCGAAGAAGCGGCCCGATATCGAACTCGTGCCGGTGCACATCGACAACCTCAACCGCGTGCTCCCGCGCGGCGAGTTCCTGCCCGTCCCGATGCTCTCATGCATCAGCTTCGGCCCGCCCCTGTGGCTGGAACGCGGCGAGGCAAAACTCGACTTCCTCGCCAGGGCCCGCCGGGCCGTGCTGGCGCTGAAGGAATAGCGCAGGCCTCCATGAGCGACATCCGCACCGTCGCCCTGATCACCGGCGTGCTCGCGCTGCTCACCGCGGCCACCGCCGTCGGGCAGTTCCTCAAGCGCCACCCCGACCGAGGCCTCGACCCGGCGGCCGTCCGCACGTTCAACCTCCGCATCCGTGGCTGGTGGATCCTCTGCACCGTGCTGGCGGCCGCCTTCTGGCTCGGCACGACCGCCACGGTCGTGCTCTTCGGGCTCGTGTCGTTCTGGGCGCTCCGCGAATTCATCACGCTGACGCCGACCCGGAAGGGGGACCATCGCGCCCTCTTCTGGGTGTTCTTCGCATTCACGCCGCTGCACTACGTGCTGGTGGGCCTCGACCGCTACGACATCTTCAGCGTGTTCCTGCCGGTCTACGCCACACTCTTCGTCCTGGCGCGGGTGGCCTTCGCCGGCGACTACAAGCGATTCCTGGAACGCACCGCGAAGATCCAGGCCGGCCTCGTCGTCTGCGTCTACTGCCTATCGTTCGCACCGGCGCTTTTGCACCTGCCGATCGAGTCCCCCGCCGGCGGCCGCGGCGCGAACTTCCGGCTGCTGTTCTTCCTGATCCTTCTCGTGCAGTTCGCGGACTGCATGCAGTACGTCTGGAGCCGGATGCTCGGCCGTCGTCTCGTAGCCGCCGCCGTGAGTTCCAACCGCACCTGGGAGGGACTGCTCGGCAGCGCTACCAGCACGGCCCTGCTGGCGGCAGCGCTGTGGTGGGCGGCGCCCCCGTTCCAGCCTTGGCAGGCGGCGCTGGCCGGCCTGGTGGTGGCCACGATGGGCTTCGCCGGAGGCATGACCATGTCGGCGATCAAGCGCGACCGCGGCGTGAAGGACTACGGCACGCTCGTCGTCGGGCACGGCGGCGTGCTCGACCGGATCGACTCGATCTGCTTCGCAGCGCCCGTCTTTTACCACATCACGCTGCTGATCACCGACGGCGGGCTGTGAAGCCGGCCCGGCGGCACGGGATCAGCGGGCCTGCTGGCCGTCGGCGGGCTCAGCAGCCCGGCGGGCCTGCAACGCGTAGATCGACCGCCTGCCCGACGTGGCGGCAAGGGCCGTCGGCTCCGGCGGCTGTGGCGGCACCGACTGGTCCGGACTCTGGCCGCGGGGCGTTCGTGTCCAGTCGGCGGGCCGCGGTTGTGCGACAGCGACCGCGACTGCGGCCGGCGGCGCCGGGCAGCCCTGCTTCACCCAGTCGAGCCACTGGTGCTGCAGTTGCGCCACGCCCCCAACGCCGTAATGCTTCGACAGCGCGCCCGACCAGTCGTCGCTGGCCAGTCCGGCGCCGACGAACGCCACGTACTTGTGCCGACCGCCGCGCTCGATGAGGTAGCGGGCCAGCGAATAGCCTTGCGAGTAGAGGGGCAGCACGTCGGCCGGGTACTCACGCATGGCGAACATCTGCGGAAAGGCGATGCCACGGCCGGTGGTGAGGAATTCGATGAGCAGCCGGTGCTGCCTGGCCCGCTCGACGGGATGCTCCACCGTCGTGCACGCCCCCTCGTCGGCCCAGCGCGGCAGCGGCCGCCGGAAGTGGCTGGCGAAGATCGTATGCGTGATCTCGTGCGGCAGGACCGAGTCGAGGATCCGCTGCTCGCTTCCCTGGATGGTCATCGTCCAGTTGAAGACCTCGCCGTTGTCGAAGACGAAGCTCGTCGCGCCCCCGGCGCCGAGGTGCGGGGCGACCTGGGCGTGGATCGGGCACGGCCTGCTCCAGCGCGGCAGCGTACCGCCCGTCCATTCGATCGCCAGGTCGTGCCGGTACTGCTCGGCGGCATCGCCGATCCTGCGGGCCAGGGCGGCCGTCGGGGCCTCCACCACGAAATTCGCGGTGCGATGGCTCGCCGCCAGCGCGGGCGACGAGAGCCACGCGCCGACGATCGCCAGAAGCACCATGCCGCCACGATCGAGGCGGCGCGAGGTCCGCCCACCGACACTGTGTCCGACCTGCATCACTCGAAGCCTCCTTGCGACCGACCAGCGATCCCTGACCGACACCGGCGGCGCAAGACGCCGCCAGCAGCCCGCGCACGGCGAATTCCCCCCGGAAGGCCGCGCTGCCGGGCCGTCTGCGGCCCGTGAGCGGGGCGGACACTAGCGGGCGCCGTGGCCGGGGAGCCAGACCGCTTTTCCGCTTGCCTGCATCCCCCGGATTCGCGCGCCGCCTCGCTCAGGGGGCCGCATCGGCGGGCAGGATCCGCGTCGTCATCTCGCCGGCCACGGACCGTGGCACGACGGCACGTCGCCGGGGCCGCGGCCAATGCCGCATCGCCACCGCCGTCGCCGCCGCCAGCAGGAGCGCCGCACCGGGCCAGGCCGGCGCGAGCCAGACGATCCACGCGAGCCCCGCGGCGGCGGCGGTCCACGGCCACGCGGCGGCCGGCGACAGCATCCATGTCGGCCACCCGCGTCGCGTGAGGATCCACGCCGCCCCGCAGCCAGCCAGGAGCGAGAGCGTGGCCAGCGCCCTGCCGCCGGCGGTGGCATCGGGCCGGCGCACCGCGCGCATCGTGAGCCGGCCGTTCTCCCCCTCGATCATCACGGGCTCCATCCGCGGACCATCGGTCGCGGGGGGCGCCGCCACGAGAAACGACGTCGGATCGCCGCCGACCGGCTTTCCGGCGCGTCGCGACTCGAAAAACCGGCTCAGCCGCTCCTGGTCCGGTCCCGGGGCACGGGCGATCGCCTGCTCGAAGTCCGGCTCGAGACGGGCCACGGCCTCCTGTCGCACGCGCTGCAGGCGGTCCGCGGCGACGATCCGCGCCGGCTCCTGCACCCGCAGGGCGATCCATTCGGGCACCTGCACCGTCCAGATCACCTGCCGGCAGGCCGCGCCCACGATCTCGGGAGGTGGCAGCGCGAACGGCTCACCGTCGACCAGCCTGCGACCGAGATCGCCGACGAACAGGGCGACGACGAACCTGGGCCATCCCGGGTCGAGCAGTCGGAACTCCCACACGTTGTCGGACTGCGGCACGACCGGCGTGAACGCATCCACGGGCCGACCGTCGACCGACACGTCGAACAAGCGCCAGGCGGGAGGAAGCCGGAGCCGCACCGTCCGCTCCGCCGCCACCATCTCGAAGCAGGCCACTCCCCACACGCGTCCCCGCTCGTCGGCTGCCAGACGGATGTCGGCGAGTTCGACGCGATCGGACCGCGGTGCGGTCGCGGCCGTCGCGACATCCGCCGCGGCGGGCCGCGTGTCGGGCTCCACGTCGGTCCGCCGCGGTGCGTCGGGCGCGGCGCCGAGCGAGTAGTCGGGCAGCGTTCCGCTCGCGGGCCCGTCGAACCGTCCGGCAGAGCGTCCCTCCGCCTCCTCCGCGGCCGGCGCACGGCCGCCGTCCGCCGCCGGGAATCGCGCCACGCGGCCGTCTTCGATCCGCCAATCGACCAGCATCCGCGATTCCGCCGCGAGGACCGCCCACATGCCAGGAAACGGCCCGGCGACCGGGCGGCCCGGAATGCGGGCGTCCACCTCGAGGCGAAATCGGCCGGCCCGGGGCCGCTGCACCACGATCGCGCCGGCCTTGTCCGCGGTGCGGCTCCAGTGCACGTCGATCGCGCCCCGCTCGGCCGTGTCGGGCTGCAGCGCGTCGTCCTCGGCGAGCGTGACGCGATCGACGATGCACCCGGCCGGCAGTTCCAGGGGGATCGTCACGAGCGCCGTCGAACTCGCGTCGATCCTGGCGTCGAGATGGAGCCGCACGGCCTCGGCCCCGAAGACGACGGCGAGGAGCTGCGATCCGCGGGCGCTCTGCCGGCGGCGTTCCACCCACAGCCGCGCCCGCGCGCGGGAAGCGATGGGGATGGTCTGCGGTGCGACGGCAGCCGCCGACGGCTGCGGCCGCGGCTGGTTCACCTCCTCCCGCCACGCGCGGATCTCGAAGGAGGGCTCGCTCTCGGGAATCGAGGCGACCGCGAGCCCCGCGGGAAGGTCGACCCGCACGACCAGGCTGGGGTTCGCCGAAAAACGCACCGTCCGCGCGTCCGCACCTGCCTGCTCGAGCCACACGGCGGGCACGTCGAAGGCACCCACCGGATCGTCGAGACGCAGGCGGAACGGCAGCTCGAATCGCATGCGTCCCCGATCGGGAGACCTGCGCTCCACCAAGAAGCGACCGGCGCCGAGGTGCCGGAAGAGAACGCCGTCCCTCGTCTCCAACGCCCCGGGATCCCCGTCCGACGACTCCTCGAGTTCGAGTCCCGGATCGGCGACGACCACGACCGACCGCACGATGGCGTCGTCGGAATCCACGTCGAACGTCGCCACGAGCCGGCAGGAGTCGAGACTCCATGTGACGTCGTTGCGGCTGACCACCGCCCTCGGCTGCGCGGCGAATCCCACGCCCGGTACCAGCGACCGCACGAGCCGCACCTGTGACGATCGCGACACGTCGAACGCCACGGCGCCGTCCGTCTCGACGGCGGATGCCGCGACGAAGGCGTCGCGGTGCGTCAGCCGCTCGCACACGAGCGCGACCCCGGCGCCGGGAGCGCCGCCGTCCAGCCGCAGGGTCGCCGTCGGACTCGCGACGATCGCGATCGTCGCGGTCTCCGTCTCGCCGCGTCGCTGAACCGCCGGCTCGACGTCCACCTCGACGAGGTGCCTGCCCGCCCGCGGCACGGAGACCCGCAGCAGGCCGCCGCCGGCGTCGAGCCGGCAGGTCGCCTCGCCGCCATCGATCGTGGCACGGGGCCCCGGGAACCGGCCACCGACCCCAGACTGATCGAGCACCAGGGTCGCGCCGGCATCGGCGTCGACGTCGACCGCGAGACGCCATGTGCCCCAGCCGCCATCGCCCTCGGCGGCACGGGCGACGATCCTCGCCGCCAGCACGCGCACCGGCGCGATCGCGCCGGCATCCTCGGCCCGCACGATCGCGCGAAACAGTTCCTCGGGCACGAGTGCCAGCGGCTCACGCGCCGTGGCCGATCCCCTTGCGTCGGCCTCCGTGATGAAGACCCGCAGCGGCTCCTGCCGCGGCGGCGGCTCGACGGCAGCGGCCGTGATCGCCGCGGCGTCGTCGTCCAGCGCGACATCATTGAGCGCGCCGTCATCCTGCGCGACGGCGGTGGCCGAGACGCCCAGCACGATCACGACGGCGGCACACGCCGCCGCGACCGACGCCCGGCCCGTGCCGGCGCGGGACACCGTCGTGAGAACGCCCGCTCCGACCGCCGCCCACCAAGCGGCCCGCGCCACGACGTCGAAGGGCGGTGCGCACCAGAGTGCCGCCACGCCGGCCAGCAGGCAGATCAGCAGGACCGGCCAGGAGCCGATGCGGGCGGCCAGGATCGCGCCACACCCCGCCGCCAGGCCGGCGAGGACGGCGATGACAGCCAGTACCTGGCTGCGGACCACGACGACGCCGGCAGCGGCGGTTCCGCCGCCCGACGGCACGAGCAGATGTTCGCGGAAGCCCTGGAGCGGCATGCCGCGGGCCGGTCCGTCCGGTTCGACGGCGGCCGTGCGTACGCGGGCGGCGAACAGGCGATCCGCCCAGCCAGTCGTCGACCCGGGGTCGCCGACCATGCGGCTTCCGGCGCGCACCAGCGCGACCTCGATGCCCGGCGGCAGGGCCAGTCGCCATTCGCGCTGCAGCACGGGCACGTCGATCCCGATCGCCGCCGGCTCGACGCTCCAGCATGCCGGCCCGCGCCCCCATGCCCCGCTGCCGACCGCCCGCACGACCGCGCCGAGACCGCCCTCGAGGCCGCCGTCGGCGGGCGGCTCGGCCACCGAACGCACGAGCACGCTCACGAATCGCCGCGCCGCTGGAAGCTCGATCCGCACGTCGCCGCCCACGGCGGGGCGGTCACCGAGCGGCACTCGCACCCCGTCCAGCAGGATGCCGTGCACGCGACGGCCGGCCGGAAGGCTCAGCGACACGGCGGGGCGGCCCTGGTTCTCCAGGTCGATCCGCGTCTCATATTCGGTCGCCCCCGAGGCGTGGCACCACGACGTCGTGGCCTCCCGCCATGCCCAGGCGCGGGCATCGCCGCCGGGCAGGAGTTCCGCGGCCGGCTCGTCGCCGTCATCGCCCTCCGCGTCGGGGCCGTAGGAAAACTCGCCGAGCGTCTCCATCCCCGTCTCCCCGACGGCAGCCTCCGGAGCCACCTCCGCGAGCCTGCGGTTGACGAGCCGCGACCGTGACCGGCCGACGTCCCGCACGACCACGTGCCCCACCGCCGTCGTCGCGTTCTCGACCCATGCCATGGGGAGCGGCTGCGCGCGGGTGAAGGGCACGGTGCGGGCGCCGCGGATCGCCACCGCTCCCCGGGCGGCCGGGACGAGCTCCACCAGCCAGCGCTCGCCGGCCGTCCCGGGGCGGCCGTCGCCCGCCTCGAGCCTGCGGGCGGACACCGCGCCGGTGGCCGGCGGCAGCAGCGACCAGGCCAGCGGCACGTCCAGCGGCTGGGAGAACTGCACGACGAAGGCGTCGAGATCGGAGCCGACAGGCTGGCATTCGAACGTGAAGGACTCGGTCAGCCTGTCGTCGCGGACGGTGAGCCGCACCTGCGTGCGCACGTCGAGCGGCGGCCGACGGCGCACGAGCCGCGCCACCCGCGACTCCGCGCGGTGCCCGCCCCGGATGCGGGCGCGGACGGCCCCCTCCTCCGCGAGCGCCGCACATCGGCCCTCGAGCGGCAGCGGCGGCTGGTCGTCGCCGTCGAATTCGACCGTCATGTCGGGGCTGGTCCGCACTTCCACCAGCGCGGACTGCGCCGATTCCCCCTCGACGCGCACCATGTCGAGCTCCGTCGTGGGAAAGCTCTGCCCCAACGCGGTGCCACCGCGATGGCCGGTGATCCGCAGCCCCAGGCTCCGGGCCGGCGTGGCCGCGGTGGTCAGCCCGATCCGCAGCACGTCGCCGCGGGCGTCCCGCTGCACCCGCCAGTCGAGCCCGCCGCGTGGCTCAGCGGCGTCCCGACGCCGCGGCGCGTCGCCACCCTCCGGCACGGCCGGGGTCGCCACCTCCACGGAATCGATGAACCAGCCCGCCGCGATCCGTGCCGTCAGGTCGAAGGCCTCACCGCGAAGCACGCGGACGTCGCAGGCGGCACGGCCCACGACCACACCCGGCGACAGATCGACCGCGGTCACCCTCGCCACGTCGAGGACCGCGACGCGTGGAGCCAGCGCCAGCGTGACCGTCGCCTGCGGCGACTGTTCCTCCACGAACACGCGGGCCGGCTGCACGCCGTCCGGCACGACGGCCGACTCCTCGGCTTCCGCACGCTCTGCCACACCCCCGGTCGGACGAGCCCGCGCCAGCGGCCAGCGGGCCGCGGCCTCGGGCGGCACCGTCACGCCGTTCTCCAGGTCGATCGAGGCTATCGCGAACTCCGTTGCGACGCTGATCTCGATGCCACCGCCGATCCAGACCGCGTCATCGACACGCACCAGCGGCAGACGGCCTCCCTGCGGCCCCAGCGGCGCGACGGCCGACACGACGAGCGGCTCACGTCCGCCGACGCTGCCGCCGGGCATGTCGATGACGATCCCCCGGCCGTCCCCTTCGACCCTCCAGGACACGTCGTCCAGCGGCGCGCCGATGGCCTCCTTGCCGACGCAGACCCGCGTCACGATGGTCGCGGAATCCGTGCGAAGCCGGACCGGAACCGGCAGCCATGCCGCCGCCGGCCGCACCGCGACCGTGACCCGCGCCTCGCGTCCACGGACGTCCACGGATGTCCACGCGGTCAGCCGCTGCTCCCCGGCGTCGAGCGGCACGAGCAGGATGTCGATCGCCTTCCGCGGACCGACGTCGATCCGCCAGGCGACCGTCGTCGCCCCGTCGGAAGCAGGATCGTGGCCATCCACAGGCGCGGGAGCCGACCACGCACCCACGACGATCGGGCGCGTGCCACGCGGAACCCGCAGCACCACCGTCGACGAGAGTGCAGGAACCAGCGGCATCCGCAGCCGGCGCGGGTCGGCGCTCGGCTCCGCCACACGGCGGAACGCGCATGTGTAGGTCCCCGGCTCCGGCGTCGCGATCGCCAGGCTGCCATCCGGGCGGCCGAACACCACGGCCTCGCCGACACCGGCTGCCGTCGCGGCTGTGCCACCGCGGATGTCGAGATCGCCGAGCGACATGTCCCGCGGCCCCCAGCCGCCAGCTGCGGTGGGGTTCGCCCCGCCGACGTCGAAGGAGACCGTGCCCGCCATCGTGCCGTCGGCGGCGCATGTGACGTCGTATCGGGCGACGTCGGCCACCCGCGCCAGCGCCGGACCTCGCGGCCCCACGTCGCGTGCTTCCGTCGTCAGCCGTGCGATACCCTCTGCGAACTCGCGGGCCGACATCGGCACATATCGACCGGGGCCGAGTGGCACGTCCGAGAGCCGGTCGACCGGCACGTGCACCCGCCTGAATTCGAGCACGCGCGGGGCCGCAGGCGGGACGGGATCCTCGGCGGGAGTCGTCCGGGCCGCGAGTCCCATGACCACGACCGCCGCCAGCATCGCGCGGAGACGCGACGACGTCGCCGGCCGGCCGCCGCGTGCTGCACGCGAGAGAGTCCGTGCGGGTGTCATGGCATGTTCCGTCCGACGACCGCCGTGGCCTCCGGCTCGCCACGGGCCACGGATGGGGCGATGATCAGCGACGGGTGAGACATGCCCCGTGCGATGGAGCTTGTCGATCCCGGCACACGGTCGGCAGCAGACCGCTGCGTGGCCCCGCCAAGCCAGGCTCGCAGCACGCCGGCCAGCGCCGCAAGCGCGGCGCCGGGGATGGCCGACTGCGCGACCAGCGGTGCGCTGTCGGGAACCAACGCCGCGGCGAGGCTGGCCAGGGCTGCGAGCCCGAGGATGACCGGCACCCGCCTCGCCCAGGCCTGGTACACGCCCAGCAGGCCGATCGCCAAGACGGGCCCCGACACGGCCGCCACCAAGAGCCACGTGGGCACCAGCCAGATCCGCGCGGGACCGGGCGGCCCGATTCCCGAATAGACGAATCGCCGTCCCACTCCCGGAGGATCCCCACGCAACCGGGGAGAGTCGATGGCGACGTCGCCGACGGCGGCGGCCAGCCAGGTCGCGAGCGTCCCACGGGGCACGACCGCCACCTGCTGGAACCCGAAGTCCGCCCACTCCCAACGCTGCTGGGAGGTCCACCGTCCGGAGCGGCGGATGGCATGATCGTCGGGGTCGAGCAGCAGTTCCCAGTAGAACCGTCTCTGCACCGTGCCCGCGGCGAACGAGGGTGGCGCCAGGGTGACGACGCCCGGCATCCGCGCAGCCGCGGCGAAGCCCCGGCCCGCAGCCGGCAGGCCGACGTCGGACACGATCTCCAGGAGCCAGGATCCGGTCGTCTCCCGCTGCGGGAGGTCGACGACGATCCGCCCATCGGCCCGCAGGGCATCGGGCTGCCTGCGGCCGTCGAGCCACACCTCGACCTCTCCGGCCTCGGGCCCGCTGGTTCCCGGCGGCACGGCCGCAGCCGGCAGCGTGAGCGACAGCCGGTCGGCGGCGCTGGTGACTGCATACGCGTAGACGTCGCGACGTCTACCGGCGACGAGCAACGTCTGCAGCCACGCCGCCTCCACCTCCGTCTCGCCCTGCGGCACGCGCTGCCGCGCGGAGAGCGCGAGCGGCACCTCCCGCTGAAGACGAGCGGTCGTCCATGTCCGCCCCGACAGCCCGGCCGATCCCGGCCCGGCGACATCGCGTTTCCAGGACGTGCCGCGGACGTCCACCGACAGCGTATCCGGGGCCGACAGCGCGATCGACTGCCGGCCGACCCGAACGGCGACGGGCAGCGCGAGCGGCAGTTCCTCCGCCACCGTCGTCTCGGCAGGCACCGTCGGCGTCGGCAGTTCGTAGTGCACGGTCACCTCGCCGACGCCGAGAAGCGGCACCGCGAGCATCGCCCTGAGCAGCACGCGGTCCGCCGACGCGTCACCCGGCGGCGGATTGGCGGCCGCGGCGTCGTCGCGCGGCGACGGACCGAACCGATCGACGCCGGCGGCGTCCTCGATCGGGTTGAGCAGTTGACCGTTCTGCCGGATTTCGAGCGTGCCGGCCCGTGCCACCGCCTCCGCCACGTCGAACTCGATGAATTCCAGCGGCACGTGGGCGACGTCGAACCGGATCGTCTCGCGCACCAGCATGGCGGCGTGGTCGATGTCGGCCTGCACCGCCACGGTCGCATCGACCCGCCGGGGCAGGAAGCGGCGGGTCGCGGCGAAGGCGCCCTCGCCGCCGTCGAGCCGGTAGGCCAGCGTCGTGCGCTCGGCGTCCGCTCGCATCGCCGTGGGTGCGACGTGGCGGACGAGCCCCTGGATCGCCTCGGCGTCGGGCAGCAGTTCGATGTCGCTTTGCGATCCGATGACGATCGACGCCGGCCCGACGAGGTCCGCCTGGGGTGCCGGAATCCGCCACGCGACCCGATCGACGCCGGGCTCGAGCCTCTTCCCGCCCCGAATCTCCACCACCGCGTCGCCGGACAGCGGCTGGACGAACGGAATCACGAGCCTGCCCCCCTCGCTGGAGACGGCCGACACGTCCACGACGCTGCTCGGCCCCACCTCGTCCACCTCGTAGTCGCCGAGCAGGACGACGATCCGCGACGCCGGCGCGCCCCGGACCGACACCCGCAGCCTGGCGTCGAGCGACACCCGCGCCGCGGCGACGTCGTACCGGTACTCGGGCTCGATCACCAGGCGGCTGCCCCGGGGCCGCACGCGCAGCGGCAGTCGTGCCGGCTGCACGTCGAAGGCGAAGGCCGCGACGAAGCCGGGCGCCCGCCCCGCGTCGGCAGGATCGATCCGGCGGAAGCCGCCGGCGTCGTCCCACTCGACCTGCCAATCGCCGTCCACGACGAGGCTCGTCCGGCCCCACTGCCGCCAGAGAGGAATGCCTTCGACGGCGAAGCCCAGCGGGTCGAAAGCCTCGCGACCGGTCGGGTCGATGGGCCGCTCGGTCTCAAGTTCGCACACGCACCGTCCATCGGCGGCGCGATCCACCCGCACCACCGCCACGGACCGCCCCTCCCCCTCCTCCATCCGCACCAGCGTCGCTGGTGCGCGGACGCTTCGCAATGCGGACCGCGGTGGCAGCGTCACGCGAATCGTGTCGGTGCCGGCTGGCATGCTATCGAGCCGCAGGCGGGCCTCGGTGACGGCCACCCGGCCGTCGATCCGCACGATCGAATCGACGACCGACTGCGGCACCGCCGTGGCTGCGGGCCGCTCGACCGGATCCGACGCGCCCGACGGCGCCGCGCCGTCGCCCACGCGGATCCGCGTCCGTCCCGAGAGGCCCACGATGGTGACGACGCTCCCCGCCCCCGACGACGCCGGTGCGATCTGCGCCGGCAGCGATGCGGGCCGGACGGAGACGGCCGGTTCGACGCGCGACGACGTGAGTTCCACCAGCGAGGCCGTGGCCCGCGGAATGTCCAGCGCCAGCGTCTCGTGCGTCGGTGACGCCTCGACGGGGATCGTGCCCTCAAGCCGCACCAGGTGCGACACATCCGTCTCGGATCCACCGGCGGGAGTGGACAGCCAGAGCACGTAGCCGGGAGCCGTCGGATCATCCTCCTGCCCGGGCCCGCCCCCCGCGGGCGACACGAGCATGCGTCCGGGCCCTTCGTGGGCCGGTGCCGCCGTCAACAGGAGGCCGTCGAGACCGATCGGCAGGCTGACCCATCCGGGCCGCGCCTGCCGGACGAGGAGTTCGACCGCCACGCGACAGCTGGCGGCCGCGGCGGGGGGCTCGGTCGCGAGCACGCCGCGGAGCGTCACCTTCTCCAGCACGGCCGCGGGAGCATCGGGCAGGCCAGGAAGCCCCTCGCGGAGACGGAGCAGATCGATGAAATCGCGGTACCGGAAGCCGGGCACGGGCACGAGCCGGCCCGCGTCATCCTGCATGTAGTAGATCTCGGGCGCCGACTCGCGAACTCCCGGCGTGGCTGGGGCTGGCTCCTCCGCACGGCCGCCGGGGCAGCAGGCCGCCAGGGCCGCGAGGCAGATCGCCCGCAGCACCGTCATCGCACGGCATTTCGAGGATCGATTCGACATCGGGCCAGCGGACTCCCGGACCCCTTCCCCGGATCCGGGCGCGACGGATCAGGGGCGGGAAACCTGGCAAGAAATGCGGATGGCGCAACGGCGCCTGCCGCCCACCATCAACTTACCCCGCAGCCTACCCGCGGGGCGGGCTTCCCGTCGCGAACCGTCGCGGAACAGCCTTCGCAGGCCGCCCGACCGGCATGATCGGCATCACAGGCGCGACCGGAAGAGACACGTCCCCGCGCTCGGGCCGCCGGCGGTCAGGCTGCAAGCCGAGTGGCTCAGCCGGACGCGACCAGCACGGACGAGAGTTCGGCCAGCACCTGCGGCGTGCACGTGGCGATGAACGCCGGATCTTCGAGCGGGATGGCAGCCGTCGGGGACGAGGCGATGCGGCCCCGGGCGAAACCGACCACGCTGCCGCCGGCCTCGCGCACCAGCAGCATGCCCGCGGCCATGTCCCAGCAGGCGATCCGTCGCACCCAGAAGCCGTCGAGTCGCCCGCAGGCGAGCCAGGCGAGATTCAGAGCCGTCGATCCGCTCCGCCGGATCGAGTGCACTCGTGGCAGCACGGCCAGGAAGTCGGCGATCGGCGGTGAATCGGCCTCGACGTGCGGCGGGAAGCTGATCGCCACGAGCGAGTCGGCGAGGCTCGCGGTGCCGGCGACGGCGATCGGGCGTCCGTTGAGCCTCGCCCCGCCGCCGCGCTGCGCGGTGAAGCACTCGTCCCGGAGGGGGTCGTGGACGGCTCCCACGAGAATCTCGTCGCCGAACGCCAGCGCCACCGACACGCACCACGCCGGAAAGCCGTGCACGTAGTTGCTGGTCCCGTCGAGAGGATCGACCACCCAGCGATACCGTGGCGGCCCGGCGGCCGACCGGCCGGCCAGCCCGTCACCTGCATGCTCAGGCAACGACTCCTCACCGATGAACCCATGGTCGGGAAACCCGCCGAGCAGGATGCGACGAATCTCCCGCTGCGAGGCGACGTCGGCCTCCGTCACGAGATCGCGCGGCCCCTTCGTGGACACCGCGAACCGACCCACCCAGTCGAGCAGCACTCGGCCACCGGCACGCGCCGCCTCCTCGCAGACTGCCAGGGCGCGCGGCGGAATGTCGAACGACACGATGAAGCTCCGCAAGGATGGCAACCGGCGGTTCGGCCCGCTGGCCCAGAGTCTAGTGCGCACGTCGGGAAAAGTGTGCAGCGCCGCGGCTGCCCGGCTCCTCCGGCCTGCGGCCTGACCCCGCCCCCTGTAGACTGCTCCGCGATCGACTCCGTCTCTCGTCACCCTCCGCCACCCTCGTCGCAGGATTCGTCCATGCACCCGTCGGAGTCCTCGCTGCCCGTGACGGCGACCACCTGGACCCTCGACGGCCACCGTGCGCAGGATCCGCGGCCGGGCGCGACGGCCGCGATCGATCTCGACGCCGCCCGCGACGGCATCCGCCTCGGGTCCGGGGAGGCCGCCGACACCATCCTCGGCCTCGACCTCCAGCCGCAGTGGAGACTGGTGGACCGATGGCTCAGGGGGGGCGACGTGACGGTCGTCTATGAATCGGCCGACGCCCGCCATCTCCGGACGACGGCGATGTGGCGGCTGCACCCCTGCCGCGACCGCGTCCGCGGCTGGCAGGCGATCGTGTCCGCCCAGACGTCGCTCTTGCAGAGCGACTCGATCCTCGCCGTCACCTCGACGTTCGCCGCGACTCCGGGTGACGAGTGGCTCTGGGGCGAGCGTGCAGGAGGCGGCTTCCGTTGGCGGCGGCAGGCTCACGAGGCCGCCACCGCGGTGCTGCTGAGGCGCGGCGCGGCGGCCGCCGCCGGTCGCCACAGTATGCTGGTGGCGGGGCATCCCGGAGAGGTGCGAGGACTCGAGGCCCGCGAGGCGCACGGCCGGGTCACGATCGCCTGCTGGCTCTTCTCGCCGGAGTTGGAGAAGGGCGTCCTGCTCCGTAGCCGCGTGCTCGCGGCCCTGGGGCCTGCGGTCGGGGACGAGGCGTGGGCGGCCGAAGCGGCGACGGCGTTTGCCGCACTGCCTCCCATGCTCACGACCTGAAGAGCCGCGGCTTTCTTTTCCGTTGCCGGGGCTCTTCGCGGGTTTTTTGCGCTGGCGGCCAGAGGCCGCATGGCGTTACATTGCCCCCATCTTTCCTGCGTTCCCCTGCCACGGATCGGCTCGGGCCGTCTTGTCTGGTCCCGCCCGCCGGTCCGTCGGTGCCCCGCACCTGCATCGGTGCCCAGACGAAACGGCGGATGCCTTGGCCGACATCGTATTTGCCTTCGATCCCGCGCTCGATCGGCTCATTCCACGGCTGGAAGGGGCACCGCCTCCCGTGGCCGACGCCGTCACGGCGGCGCCCTGGCAGGCGCTCGAATCCGCCGCGGCGGCGGCCCGTGAATCCGAGGCATGCCTGCTCGTGCTCTTCGGCCGGATCCTCGACCCGCAGCGGGCCAGTCCCGCGCAGGCTGCCGCACTGAGGTCGCTGGTGGCGGGCCTTGCCGGCCACGGCTGTCGCACCGCCTGGCTGGCGCCCGACCGCGCCGCGTGCAACGACGTCTCGCGGATGCTCGGCGACCCGGCAGGCCTCCTCTTCGCCACGCCCGACGATCCGCTGCGGCTCGATGTCCGCGGCATCGCCGTCGAGCTGCTCTCGACCCAGGGCCTCACCGCCGTGGCGGCTGCCCGAACGATCGACGACATCACCGGAGCGGATGTGTCGCACACCCGCCGTATCGTCGTCGGCTGGGATGCCGCCCACTGGACCTCGGAGCGGTGGGACGGCGACGACGCTGCCGTCGATGGACACCGGCCGGCGATCGGCCTGGCCCACCGGGCGTCGTTCTGCGTGTGGGGCTCACGCCGTCGGCGCGGTCCCGAGGTCGGCGTGCATCACCTGCCGGCACTCCAGGCGCGGTCGGGCCACGAGGCCGGGGCGGGCGCGTGCGGCCTGCTGACGCTCCTCGACCACCCTCCCGCCGACGACGGCGTCGCCCTCGCCGACCGCCGCGACCTGCACGAATCACAGGCCGACTGGCGG
>JBILVO010000260.1:0-2616 GCA_044370415.1 Pirellulales bacterium | reverse complement strand
GGCGTCGATCGCGGCGATGTCGGCGTCGGCCACGTACTTGTTGCCGGGCATGAAGTTGCCCCCCTGATCCTTCTCCCCCTGCACCTCCACGCCGTGGCCGCAGCCGACGAGCACGTCGAGGCCCGGCAGCGGCTCGCCGCGATGGGAGATCGACCGCAGGCCGAGCATGTCGCGCGAGATGTCCTGGTAGTCGTCTCGGCTGACGTTGTTGGCATAGGCGCAGGCCGGCGTGGCGTGCGACACCGGCACGCTCGTCACGGCCCCGACCGCCCAGCCCCGCGCCTGGAGCATGCGGGCGATCGGCTCGATCTGGCCGCCATTCACGTCGACATTGATCCCGTCGTTGTAGGTTTTGCGGCCACCGCACAGCGACGTCGCCGACGCGGCCGAGTCGGTCACCACGTGCGGCTGCTCCCGGTCGCGGCCGATCAGATAGCGCAGGTCGGCCCGTTCGTCCCAGGCCGTCGCCCCTCCGCGGGCCACGTCGTAGCCGCCCGGAGTCTTGCCCCCGGGGTTGAGCACCGCCTGGGCGTCGACGTCGACGCTCGTGCCGCCGTTGGCGGCGCTGGTGACGCAGAGGCCGAAGTCGGTCGTCGTGCCGCGGTAGTCCTGGAACGCGAAACCGGTGCCGCGGCCCTCGGCATACTCCACCCGGCCCCGCGCCGCGATCGCCGCCGTCCGCGTGGTGTGCCAGTCCATGCCGTCGAAGACGAAGAGGATGATCCGCTTCTTCCCCGCCTCGACCGCCATCCGCTGCAGCCGATAGACGTCGGTCTGGTCGAAGTAGTCGGCCTGCGGGTTGAGCGTGTGCTCTGGCAGAAAGCCATAGATCTCGCGCAGCCGCGATTCGTCGCGATAGACGCTCGTCGGGCCGGCGACGGCCTCGAGCGTCATGCCGAACGAATAGACCGGAATGAGCCGGTTGGAATGGTTCGACCACGAGACGTACCTGCCCGGCGTGTCGCCCCAGTAGCCCCAGGGGGCCTCGCCGGTCGCTTCCGCCGCGGCCTGCATGTCGCGAATGGGATCGGGCGCGGGGACGTCCGCGGCCTGGGCCGTGGCCGACAGCACCATCGTCGCTACCGCCATCACCGTGGAGGCGGCACGTTTACCGTTGCTGCTCGTACCATTTCTCATATGCGAGTCCTGTGACCGTGAAAGCTTCCGTCACGTGCAATGCGGGGCCCAGACGACGCCGGACGTCGGTGGCCGGGGCTGCCCACGCCCCGTCGCCGGACGTTCGCTGCGCCCCACCGGGGCTTCGCGCTCTCGGAGCTGACCGCGCTTCGGCATCCATGCCTCCGCTTGTCAGCTACGCCGGCTCCCGGGGCATGGGCAGCCCCTCGCGATGCCGTGTCGCAAAACCTGATTCTGTCAGTGCTATCTCACCAGTCGATCACTCGTCGTCGTCATCCTCCACGGCTGCCGAGGTCGCCCATTCTGGGTAGGGCTCGCTGCCCCGCATCGCCCGCCAGGGCACGCGGTTGAGCGCGTCCTCCGGCGCCTTGTCGATCTCGGCGAAGTTCATCGCGGCGCTGGCCAGCGCCGCCGCCTTCGCCGCCGGGTCGCGGATCGCCTTCGGGTCGGGGTTCATCTGGTCGAGCGGAATGGTGACCGGCAGGGCGTCGAACTGGTTCATCGGTGGCAGGCCGAGGATCTGCTCGATCGTCCGCAGGATGCTCGTCGTGTTGTACTGCGTGCTCACCGTCACACCCCGTGGGTCTTGCCCGACGTGACCAGCAGCCGGCCGTCGGGCGAGAGCGCGATCGCCTGCGGCCGCAGGCCCGGAAGCTCTACCTGCCGACCGGCCGGCGTGAGCACCTGATTGAAGGGCGTGACCGTTCGCCCGTCGGCCGCGCCGCCACGGCCCGGCGACGACGCGATGCAGCCAATCCAGGCGGCCAGCCCCACGCACGCCAGCTTCCATCCGTCCTTGCATCCGTCCATGCGTCCACCCGCCTGCACGACCGCTGTCGCACTCCGATGTCGAACTCCAGGATCGCGAAGTATACGATGGCGTGCGGCGTGGGGGGCATGACGACCATGTCCACGATCCTGTCCCCAATCCTTTCTTCTCCGCAGGACTTTCTCCGAGGAGCCATCGCGATGCAGACCCACCCGCGTTCCACCGTGGCGATCCCCGCCGCCATGCAACGGCGGTCGTTTCTGCGCGGCATCGGCTCGGCGGCCGGGGCCGCGGCGATGGCCGGCCTCACCGACATCGGCCGCGCGGCGGACCCGAATCGCAAACTGCGCGTGGCGGTGGCGGGTCTCGGCCGTGGCATGGGGCACGTCCAGGCGATCCTCAAGGTGGCCGACGCGGAGATCGCCTACCTCGCGGAGGTGGATCCGCAGCGGCTCGCCCTGGGCATGAAGAGCGTCGAAGGGAAGCAGGACGCCGAGTGCAAGGCCGTGAAGGACTTTCGCTCCGCACTCGACGACACGTCGCTCGATGCCGTGTTCATCGCGCTGCCGAACTTCTGGCACACACCGGCGGCGCTCCTGGCGATGCAGGCGGGCAAGCACGTCTATGTCGAGAAGCCGGCGAGCCAGAACCCGCGCGAGGCGGAGATGATCGTCGCGGCGACGCGGAAGTACGCCCGTGTCGTCCAGATG
>JBILVO010000217.1:0-4563 GCA_044370415.1 Pirellulales bacterium | reverse complement strand
CATGCCATTCCAGGGCGAAACCGTGCGCTCCCAAGGTGAAATCGAAGCGGCCGTGTGCGACGGCATCGCAAAATTCCAGCAGGAATTCCTGGGCCGGGGTCCGCGTGACATTCACGCCCACCTCATCGGCTCGCTGCTGGTCGTGAGACTGCAGGGCGTGCTCACGCCGGCAGAGCGACAGCTGATCGCACCGCGGCACGAGCCGCTCGCCGCGGCGCATCTCGGCACGGCCACGGGTGGTGCGGGAGGTGCGGGCGACGACGGCGAGAGCGAACCGTTCCGTGGCGACGGCCATGCCACCGGCCCCACCAACAGCCGGGGAGCGGGCAACGACACCGGAAACGGACGCTTTCTTTTGAAGCAGGTGCGGGCTCACATGATGGCCACCGGCCGCCCGCGGCTGGAGGCGCTCGTCGAGGAGGCCGTGGGCGTGAAGCTGGTCAGCGTGCACCACGACATCTCGACGGTGACGGGCGAGGAGGTGCTCGTCTTCTCGCTGGCCGCGCCGCCGGCGTGCCGCCCGAAGAAGAAAATCTGATGCGGGCGGCCCATCGCCCCATGCGGGTACGCCGGCCTGCGTGGTAGCATCTGGCGTCCCCGACCACCGTAGATCACGACCGCCGGAGGGTCAGAGGCCATCCGAGTCAGTGCGGTCGCGATCAGGCCGGAATCAAGCCGGTTCAGGCTCCGCGCCGTTTCGTCCCTGAACGGGTTTCGTCCCTGAACGGCCCGGCCGCCGCCCGGCCACGTCGTCACGCTCGTCCCCCGCTGGCCAGACGTCCCGTGCCCACTCCCAGCCTTCCCAGAGACGCGTCGGTGCTGCTCATCGACGACCAGCCGATGATCGGCGAGGCGGTCCGTCGGATGCTCGCCGGCGAGGCCGGAATCTCATTCCACTTCTGCAACGAGGCCAGAGCGGCCCTGCAGGCCGCCGCGGACATCGCCCCGACGGTCATTCTCCAGGATCTCGTGATGCCCGATATCGACGGGCTGCAGCTCGTCGACATGTTCCGGGCCGACGACCGGTTCCGCGACGTCCCGATCATCGTGCTCTCCGCCAAGGAGGAGGCGGAGGTGAAGGCCGACGCGTTCGCCCGCGGCGCCAACGACTACATCGTCAAGCTGCCCGACCGGCTCGAACTGGTGGCCCGCGTCCGCCATCACTCCCGCGGCTACGTCGCCCTGCTGGAGCGCAACGAAGCGTTTCAGGCCCTGCGGGCGAGCCGCCAGGTGCTCGCCAACGACATCGACTCCGCGGCCCGGTACGTGCGCTCGCTGCTGCCACCGCCGCAGCGGATCGGCTCGATCGAGGCCGATTGGCGGTTCGTCCCCTCCGCGTCGCTCGGGGGCGACGCCTTCGGCTACCACGCGATCGACGACGAGCACGTGGCCGTCTATCTCCTCGACGTGTGCGGGCACGGGGTGGGGGCGGCGCTCCTGAGCGTGTCGGCCCTCAACGCGATCCGCAGCGAGTCGCTGCCCCAGACCGACTTTCGCGATCCGGCCGCCGTGCTGGCCGCGCTCAACAGGGCGTTCCCGATGGAGCGGCACAACGACATGTTCTTCACGGTCTGGTACGGCGTGTACCACCTGCCGTCGCGGCGGCTGCGCTGGGCCGGCGGCGGCCATCCCCCGGCGCTGCTCACCGGCGCGGCCGGCCAGCCGCACCGCCAACTGCTCGACTCCGACGGCCCGCTCATCGGCGCCGTGGAGGGACTCGAGTTCACGGCCAGCGAAACCCAGGTCCCCGCCGGCGGCCGGCTGTTCCTGTTCAGCGACGGCGCATTCGAGGTCGTCCGGCCCGATGGCAGCATGTGGGCGTTTGACGACTTTTTGGCGACACTCACGGCCCCGCAGCACGCGTCCACCAGCCGGCTCGACGGGCTGATCGCCACGATCCGCGGCCTGTCCGGCCGGGATGACTTCAACGACGACTTTTCCATGGTGGAGCTGTCATTCGCCTGACAGCCGTCCTCCGGGGGGGGATCGCCTGGCCGGGCACACGGCGGGCGCCCGGCCCAAAACACGGACGGTCATTCGCATCCGCCGGGGCGAAACCGCCCTTAAAAAGCCGTCCCACGGGCTCAAGGCCGGGGGGCGGTGCCGTCTTGCATGGCCCCTTCGAATCCGTACACTACGAGATTCCCCTCGGCTCGGACCGTCCGCTAGCGTAGCTCAATTGGCAGAGCAGCTGATTTGTAATCAGCAGGTTGCGGGTTCAACTCCCGCCGCTAGCTCAGCACGCCCCGACGGCCGCCGCCAACCGCGGGGGCGACGCCGGCCGACAGGCCGCGACACGCCGGGACCGAAACAGACGCGCAAGACCATCACCGGAACACGCCAGAAGACACGCCAAACACCCCGCCCCGGCGCAGCCTCGACCACGCGACACGAACCACTGGACTCCAGAACAACCCACCACAAGAAACCACACGAAGGAGATCACGGCAGACACCCACCCACCGGCAACCAGCCAGCAACGTATCCTCCCGCCTCCGCGTGCGAGCCGTGGCCAACCGGCCCAGCGGTCCGGGGCAGGAGGGGAGTTTCCCGAGCGGTCAAAGGGGTCAGACTGTAAATCTGATGGCTTATGCCTTCGCAGGTTCGAATCCTGCACTCCCCATTTTCCACCGGGGCGTTCCACTGCTCCCGCGATCCGTCAGCACCAGGCTCAGGCGGTGCGAGGGGGCGGCGGGGCGACAACCGAGGCCCTCACGGGGGCCGTGCGGTCACGGTGGGCTGGCTGGCGAGGGGCCGGAAGCGACGCAAACCGCGTGCGGGTGTAGCTCAATGGTAGAGCAATAGCCTTCCAAGCTAAAGACGAGGGTTCGATTCCCTCTACCCGCTTCCTCCTCAACGCATCGCGCCGCCTGCCGCCTCCAGATCAGCACACCCCAAACCAGTCAACCACCACCACGCACGAGCCACGCCGTCCGAACGCCGAAGACACGCGTCATCCCACCATCCCTGCTGCTGTAGCTCAGTTGGTAGAGCGCGTCCTTGGTAAGGACGAGGTCATGGGTTCAAGTCCCATCAGCAGCTTCCGGCCGACACGCCTCGAGCACCAGACACCGCGAGACACAGCCCGACGAGCAGGCCGCCAGACGACCAGTTCCATCCACCAGACCCATTCATAGTCCGTTCGGTTCGTTTCCGACCGGACCCGTTTCCGACCGGACCCTGTCGGTTTGACCCAATCGTTTTCGAGATTCACACCCGTTTCGGGCCCCGCAGGCCCGCGACACCAACCGAGGAAGATCGAGGGAGTAAAGCAGCATGGCAAAGGACTCGTTCACGCGTACGAAGCCGCACGTCAACGTCGGCACGATCGGCCACATCGACCACGGCAAGACCACGCTCACCGCGGCCCTCGTCGCCGTGCAGGCGGCGAAGAACCTGGCGCAGGCCAAGAACTACGCCGACATCGCCAAGGGCGGCACGGTGCGTGACGACACGAAGACGGTGACCATCGCCGTCAGTCACGTGGAGTACGAGACCGAAAAGCGTCACTACGCCCACATCGACTGCCCGGGCCACGCCGACTTCATCAAGAACATGATCACCGGGGCCGCCCAGATGGACGGCGCGATCCTGGTGGTGAGCGCGGCCGACGGCCCGATGCCGCAGACCCGCGAGCACATCCTCCTGGCGAAGCAGGTGGGCGTGCCGGCGCTGGTCGTGTTCCTCAACAAGGTCGACCTCGTCGACGACCCCGAACTGCTCGACCTGGTCGAGATGGAGATTCGGGAGCTGCTGACGAAGTACGGCTTCCCCGGCGACGATGTGCCGATCATTCGCGGCGCCGGCAAGCCGGCCTACGACAGCCCGGCCGACCCGGCGAAGAACAAGTGCATCGCCGACCTGCTGGCGGCGGTCGACGCCTACATCCCCGAGCCGGTGCGTGAGCTCGACAAGCCGTTCCTCATGGCCATCGAGGACGTCTTCTCGATCGAAGGCCGCGGCACGGTCGCCACGGGCCGCATCGAGCGCGGCCTGGTGAAGGTGGGCGACGAAGTCGAGATCATCGGCCTCAAGGAGAAGGCCGAGAAGACGACCGTCACCGGCGTCGAGATGTTCAAGAAGGTGCTCGACAGCGGACAGGCCGGCGACAACGTCGGCTGCCTCCTTCGCGGCGTCGCCCGCGAAGGCATCGAGCGCGGGCAGGTGCTCGCAAAGCCGGGGTCGATCAAGCCCCACAAGAAGTTCGAGTGCGAGGTCTACGTGCTGTCGAAGGAGGAGGGTGGCCGTCACACGCCGTTCTTCGCCGGGTACCGCCCGCAGTTCTACTTCCGCACGACCGACGTGACCGGCTCCACGAAGCTGCTCGGCGGCGCCGAAATGTGCTCGCCCGGCGACAACGTGAAGATGGAGGTCGAGCTCATGGTGCCGATCGCCATGGACGACGGCGTCCGCTTCGCCATCCGCGAGGGTGGCAAGACGGTGGGTTCGGGCGTCGTGACGAAGATTCTCGACTGAGCGGGAGGCCCGCCGCGACAGGCGGGGGGCCGACCGTGCGAACGGTTCGAACGATAATCCTCTGGAAGTGGGGCTCCGGACTCCGGA
>JBILVO010000050.1:0-23599 GCA_044370415.1 Pirellulales bacterium | reverse complement strand
GGGGCGTAGCTCAACTGGCAGAGCGCTGGTCTCCAAAACCAGAGGTTGCGAGTTCGATCCCCGCCGCCCCTGCAGTCGGTCGATGCTGAGATGGAGCCCGGGGCGGTCCCCGGCCGCTCCGGCGGTGGCGAAGGTCGGTGACGAAGAACGAAGGTCGGTGAGAGGTGAGGCAGGATCGCCCGCGGACGGCCGCGGACGACGATCCCAGAACGGCAGGACAGGCTGGGGCATTACCGGCTGGGGCAGGACAGGGCTGGAAACGAGCACGCATCACACACGGATGTCAGGGGCCATGGCAGGAATCCAACACGATCACACCGTCGCCGGTTCGCTCTGGAGGGACCTCCTGAGCTTCTCCGTGTACAAGCGCAACCAGGGCAGGATCACCCGCCAGGTGACGTTCGCCGTGCTTGCGCTCACGGTGGCGACCGGCGTGTGGCGGCTCGCGCAGTTGTTGCCAGTGTGGTTTGCCGACGCCGGCGAGGGGCTGATGCCGTCCGCCGGCATGGCGTCCGGCGATCTCGGCGTGCTCCGCTTCCTCGTTCCCGGCCTGCTGCTGGCCGCCGGCGTGTGGCTGGCGTTCCGCGCCGTGAACATGCCGCGGTTCGCCGACTTCCTCATCTCCGTCGAGACCGAGATGACCAAGGTGTCCTGGCCCTCGTTCGACGAGGTCGTCCGGAGTTCCGCGGTCATCATCTTCCTGATCTTCGCCCTCGCGGCCATCCTCGCCGCATACGATCTCTTCTGGTGGTGGTTCCTCCGGCTCATCCAGGGCACGCGTTGACTCCCGCAGGCAAGGCTGAATCCATGAACGATTCCTCACCGACGCCCGACCATTCCGCCCACGAGGCCGACGACGAGTCGCGCCGGCCCGCCGACGCGCCGGCTCCCGTCGCGGATCTGGACGACGAGGACGACGGCTCGCCCGCCGAGCTGGCCGACCCCTTCTCGGGCAGCGAGGATGCGTCGCCGATCTCCACCGCCGCCGCCGACGACGACGCGGCACCGGCGGGAGACCGCCAGTGGTACATCCTCAAGGTGCAGAGCAACCGGGAAGACTCCATCCGGGAGACGCTGCTGCGCCGCATCCAGATGCAGGGTCTCGACCGCTTTTTCGGCGACGTGATCGTGCCCAAGGAGCAGGTCACCGAATTCAAGGGGGGCAAGAAGCGGATCGTGTGGCGGAAGCTCTACCCCGGGTACCTGCTCGTGAACATGATCCTCAATGACGACACCTGGTACCTCGTCCGCGAGACCGGCGGCATCGGTGACTTCACCGGATCTGCGGGTCGGCCGAGTCCGATGCTCCCCCAGGACGTCGCCAAGCTCCTCAACAAGGCCGAGGAGAAGACCGACGAGACGCCGCGGCTGAAGATCGCCTTCAAGAAGGGCGACCGCGTGAAGATCAACGAGGGGACCTTCGAGAACTTCGAGGGCGAGGTGGAGCAGATCGACGAGGCCAACGGCCGCGTGACGGTCATGCTGAGCATTTTTGGCCGATCCACGCCGGTGGACATCGAATACTGGCAGATCGAATCCGTGTGATTACATTGATGCGGTCGGGCCCCGGGTGCGGGATCTCCGACAGACAGTCCAACAGACATTCATGAAGGGCACGCGTCCGGGAAACCGGCCGCGAAAGGTGGTACGCGATGGCGAAGCAGATGGTCGGTCAGGCGAAGTTCCAGATTCCGGGCGGCCAGGCGACCCCGGCCCCGCCTGTGGGCACGTCGCTCGGCAAGTTCGGCATCAACCTCGGGCAGTTCGTGTCGCAGTTCAACGACCGGACCCGCGAGGCGGCCGGCATGGCGATCCCGGTTGTCGTCACCGTCTACAACGACCGCTCGTTCGAGTTCATCACCAAGAGCCCTCCGGCGGCGGCGCTGCTGAAGAAGGCGGCCGGGCTCGCCAAGGGCTCGGGGGTGCCGAACAAGGACAAGGTGGGCAAGGTCTCCAAGGCACAGCTCGACGAGATCGTGCGGCTCAAGACGGCCGACCTCAACGCCCGCGACGGCGAGCACGCCCGGCGGATGATCGAAGGCACCGCCCGCAGCATGGGCATCACCGTCGAGGGCTGAACCAGGCCTCCACCGTTTCACACCGTTCACGTCCGGTTTCGTAATTCTCGATTTTCTCCATTCACGACTCCGACTCTCCTGTAGGAATTTCGCCGTGGCTGACTCGAAACGTATGCGGGCCATGCTCGCCCTGAAGCCCCAGACCGAAGCGCCCCTTCCGCTGCCCGACGCCGTGGGCGTGCTGAAGAGCTTCCCCTCGACCAAATTCGACCAGACGGTCGAGATCCACATGCGGCTGGGCATCGACCCGAAGCAGGCCGACCAGATCATCCGCGGATCGCTCGTGCTGCCGCACGGCATCGGCAAGTCGAAGCGTGTCGTCGTGTTCGCCAGGGGAAACCTGGCCGAGGACGCCAAGGCCGCCGGCGCCGAGGCGGTGGGCGCCGACGACCTCGCCAAGCGGATCAAGGAGGGCTGGACCGACTTCGACGTGTGCATCGCGGCCCCCGACATGATGGGCATGGTCGGTCCGCTGGGTAAGGTGCTCGGCCCCCGCGGCCTCATGCCGAGCCCGCGGGCCGGCACGGTGACCGCCGACATCGGCAAGACCGTCCGCGAGTACAAGGCCGGCAAGGTGGAGTTCCGCAACGACCCGACCGGCATCGTGCACGCCGTCGTCGGCAAGGCGAGCTTCGATGCCGCCAAGCTGGTCGACAACATCCGGGCGTTCGTCGATCACATCGTCGCGATGCAGCCCTCGAGCGTGCGCGGGCAGTTCGTGAAGAGCGTCTCCATCTCGGCCACGATGACCCCTGGCGTCATGGTCGCCGCCTGAATCTGAAACCGTCATTCCGTACCGCCCCGGCGGGCACACCCCTTTCGAAACCGATCGTGCCATGAGCAAACTCGTCAAGAATCTGCTGGTCGACGACCTGAAGAAACGGCTCGACAAGGTCGAGGACGTCGTCGTCGTCAGCCTCGGTCGCCTCGACGCCCAGAAGACCACCGAACTGCGGAAGACGCTCCGCCAGAAGAAGATCCACCTCCAGCTCGTGAAGAACAGCCTCGCCCGGCGGGCGACGCTCGACACGCAGCTGGCGCCGGCCTTCGAGAAGACCGAGGGAATGCTGGCGATCGCCTGGGGCGGGGAGGACGCCGTCGACCTCGCCAAGGAGCTCGACCGGCTGACCGGCCTCAAGGACTACGAGGGGCTCCAGTGCCGTGGCGGAGCCATGGACGGCGACCGCCTGGATGCGGAGGGCGTCAAGCGGGTGGCCAAGTGGCCCAACCGCACCGAGCAGCTCTCCATCCTTTCGGGACAGATCTCCTCGCTTGGATCGCGGCTTTCCGGCCAGATCCTCTCCGCGGGGGGGGCGCTCGCAGGGCAGATTTCCTCGCTGGTCGAGAAGCTCGAACAGAGCCCGGGAGGCGAATCGGCCGCCTCCTAACCGCCCCACGACGGGATTTTCGCAGGGGTACTTCACTCCGGCGAAGTTCGTGGTATGACATTGAGTTCCCCGCACACGGCATACGTCACCATCCGATGACAGGCCGCCACGGTCGTCGGAAATATTCAACTTCGAAGGGAAAGGACCTCGAGCGATGGCAACGGCTGAAGCAGTTCGTGAATTCTCCAAGGAGACCAAGGAACTTGGCGACAAGATCGTCACGCTTTCCCTGAAGGCGGCCAAGGATCTGTCGGACTATCTCGAGGAAGTCCATGGCATCAAGCCGGCTGCCGGCGGTGCCGTGATGATGGCGGCTCCTGCTGCGGGTGCCGGTGGCGCTGGCGCTGCCGCGGCCGCGGAGAAGACCGAGTTCGACGTCGTGCTCGACGCTTTCGGCGACAACAAGATCGGCGTCATTAAGGTCGTCCGCGCGGCGACCGGCCTGGGCCTCAAGGAGGCCAAGGATCTCGTGGAAGGGGCCCCGGCGAAGGTCAAGGAGGGAATCTCCAAGGCCGATGCCGAGAAGCTCAAGAAGGAACTCGAGGAGTCGGGCGCCAAGGTTTCTATCAAGTAGAAACCGCGAAAACTCCGGTGGCAGGCGGGGGGAGTGGTCTCTCCGTATGCCATTTGGTATAGTTTTTGCTCCCGCCTCCCCTTCCCGGTTGAGTTCGACGGTTTTCCCTGCTGTCTGTTGTCGACGCCCCCGTGCGCCTGGGGGCTTCGGTCCCGCGTCGAGGGTTTGTCCCGACGCGTCGACCGGGTGTCCCGCCGTCCCTGCAGCCGCCTCTTCTCAGGAGCCTGTCCTCAATGGCAACCAGCGCCGTCCGCCGCCTCCAGACCGCCGAGGTCCGTCATTTCGGAAGCCGTCGCGCCAGCCATTCGATCCCCGACCTCACCGAAATCCAGACCCGGTTCTACGACGCCTTCCTGCAGTACGACGTGCCGGCCAACAAGCGGAAGGATCACGGCATCGAAGGTGTGCTCCGCGAGATCTTCCCGATCGAGAGCTATGACAAGACGGTGAAGATGGAGTACCTGCGGTACGAGCTCGGCAAGCCGCGGTACGATCCAGACGAGTGCCGCCAGTTGCGGCTCACCTACGGCAGGCCGCTGCGGGTGTGGCTGCGGCTCACCCGCGAGCAGCCGATCGAGGAGGAGGTCTATCTCGGCGACATCCCGATCATGCTCGGGGGCGGCGAGTTCATCATCAACGGCGCCGAGCGCGTGGTGGTGAGTCAGCTCCACCGCTCGCCGGGCATCGACTTCGTCGCCGATACCGAGTCCAGCGACCGAAAGACGCACAACTGCCGGATCATTCCGGAGCGTGGCAGCTGGATCGAGCTCAACGTGTCGAAGAAGGACACGCTCCAGGTGCGGATCGACCAGAGCGGCAAGTTCTCCGCGCTCACGCTGCTCCGGGCCATGGACCCGAAGTACAGCCGCGACTCCGAGATCCTCAAGCTCTTCTACAAGACGTCCGTCGAGAAGGTGAATGGCGCCAGGAGCGTGCCGAAGCTCGAGGGCCGCATCGCCGTCGACGACATCGTCTACCCGAAGGGCGCCGAGCGGGCCGGCGAGATCATCGTCGATGCCGGCTGCAAGATCACCCACGACATGGCGGAGCTGATCTGCACCTCGGGGCTCAAGGCCGTGGAGGTGATGCAGGAGCAGAAGGTGCCCCTGATCGTGAACAGCCTGCGCGAGGATGCCGACGAGTCCCGCCGGCGGACGAGCGTCGCTCCGAGCCACGAGGACGCTCTCGTGCGGATCTACCAGCGGCTTCGCCCGGGCAACCCCGCGGCCCTCGACAAGGCCAAGGCCCTTTTCGACGAGAAGTTCAAGGACACCAACCGCTACCGGCTCGGCCGTGTCGGGCGGTTCCGCATCAACCGCAAGCTCGGCCTCTCCGTGCCGGAGACCGAGATGACGCTGCGGCCCGACGACCTGATCGCAGCGATCAAGTACATGCTGCAGCTCAGCGAGGGCGAGGGCGAGGTCGAGGTCGACGACATCGACCACCTCGGCAACCGGCGTCTGCGGACGATCGACGAGCTCGCCAGTGACGAGCTCCGCAAGGGCTTTCTCAAGCTGCGCCGCACCGTCCAGGAGCGGATGAGCCTGAAGGACGTGACGGAGATGTCGCCCCGCACGCTCATCAATCCCAAGAGCATCTCGGCGGCCATCGAGTATTTCTTCGGTCGCGGCGAGCTCTCCCAGGTGGTCGACCAGACCAACCCGCTCTCGATGCTCACCCACGAGCGTCGGCTGTCGGCACTCGGCCCGGGTGGTCTCAATCGCAAGCGGGCCGGGTTCGAGGTCCGCGACGTCCATATCTCCCACTACGGCCGCATCTGCCCCATCGAGACGCCGGAAGGCACGAACATCGGCCTCATCTCCAGCCTGGCGATCTACTCGGGCGTCGACCCCTACGGATTCCTCGTCACGCCGTATCGCCGCGTGTCGAAGGCCAAGCTCACCGACGACGTCGTCTGGCTGCGGGCCGACGAGGAGCACGAGGCGCACCTCGCCCCGGCGGACGCCACCGTGGTCGACGGCAAGCTCGAGGGAGAGACCATCATCGCCCGCTACCGCGGTGATTTCGTGCTCGTGCCCGCGGACAAGGTCGAGTACATCGACGTGGCGCCGAGCCAGATGGTGGGCGTGTCGGCCGGCCTGATTCCGTTCCTGGAGCACGACGACGCCAACCGCGCCCTCATGGGCTCCAACATGCAGCGGCAGGCGGTGCCGCTCCTGATCACCGAGCCGCCGATCGTGGCCACGGGCATGGAGCGGGACGTCGCCGTCAACTCCGGCCTCATTGTGCGGGCGGCCAAGAAGGGCGTTGTCTCCTACGTCGACGCCGAGAGCATCGAGGTGTCGCCCGCGTCGGGGGCGGGCGCCGTCGACACGTACAAGCTGCGCAAGTACGTCGGCCTCAACGAGCGGACCTGCCAGAACCAGAAGCCGATCGTCAAGCTCGGCCAGAAGGTGGAGAAGGGCGACGTGCTCGCCGACGGCGCCGCCACCTTCCAAGGTGAGCTCGCGCTCGGCCGCAACGTCCTCGTCGGGTTCATGGCCTGGGACGGCTTCAACTTCGAGGATGCCATCATCATCAGCGAGGAGCTCGTCGAGGCGGACGTCTACACCTCGATCCATATCGAGGAATACGACATCGAGATCCGCGACACGAAGCTCGGCCGCGAGGAGTTCACCCGCGACATCCCCAACGTCGGAGAGCGTGCCCTGCACAACCTCGATGAGTCGGGCATCGTGCAGATCGGCACGTACGTGCGGCCGGGCGACATCCTGGTGGGCAAGGTCTCGCCCAAGAGCAAGACGGAACTCACCCCCGAGGAGAAGCTGCTCCACGCGATCTTCGGCCGGGCCGGCGAGGACGTGAAGAACGACTCGCTCGAGGTGCCTTCCGGCGTCGAGGGGATCGTGATCGCCACCGAGAAGTTCTCGCGGCAGATGAGCCTCTCCGAAGAGGAGCGGCGGGAATTCCAGAAGCAGCTCAAGGAGACGGAGAACGTCGGCAACGCGCGGATCGCCGAGGCGTTCGCGGTGATGGTCGCCGAGATGGAAAAGGTGCTGCAGAAGCCCCTCACCGCCGGCGACGGCAGCCCCCTCGTCCGCAACCAGGATCACAAGGTGGTGGCGGAGCGTGCGGCCAGCTTCAAGCTCGACAGTCTCGACCTCCGCTCCCCGCAGCGCAAGGCGGATGTCGAAAAGCTCCATAAGGCGATGTGGCCCGCGGTCGACGAAGCCATCGATGCCCGCGACCGGTCGCTCAACAGCATGAAGCGTGGCGACGAACTGCGAGCCGGCGTGCTGCAGATGGTGAAGGTCTACGTCGCTGCCCGGCGCGTGATCTCCGTGGGCGACAAGATGGCGGGCCGGCACGGCAACAAGGGCGTCATCGCCAAGATCCTGCCCAAGGAGGACATGCCGTTCCTGGCCGACGGCACGCCCGTGCAGATCCTCCTCAACCCGCTCGGCGTGCCGAGCCGCATGAACGTCGGCCAGATCCTGGAAACCCACCTGGGCTGGGCGGGCAAACTGCTCGGCTTCCAGGCGATCACGCCGGTGTTCGACGGCGCGAGCGAGGACGACATCAACAAGGTGCTGGCCGACGCCGGACTGCCGCGGCACGGGAAGGCCCAGTTGTTCGACGGCCGCACCGGCGAGCCGCTCGAGCAGGAGACGACCGTCGGCTTCATCTACATGCTGAAGCTGCACCACCTGGTCGACGACAAGGTGCACGCACGCTCCACAGGGCCGTACTCCCTCATCACGCAGCAGCCGCTGGGCGGCAAGGCCCGCTTCGGCGGCCAGCGTTTCGGGGAAATGGAGGTGTGGGCGCTCGAGGCCTACGGAGCGGCGTACATCCTCCAGGAGCTCCTCACCGTCAAGAGCGACGACGTGGAGGGACGCACCAAGATCTACGAGAGCATGGTCAAGGGCGAGAACACGCTGGAGGCCGGCACCCCGGCGAGCTTCGACGTGCTCACGAACGAGATCCGTGGTCTCGCCCTGAACATGCAGCTGGAGAAGCGACGCATCTAGATTCGCGCGGGCGAAGCCATCGTGGCCTTCGCCCGCTGGGGAAACCTCCGGGGCCTGCGGCCCCTGCGGCTTCCACGACAGCCAAGCCTCCGGCATGACGGCACACGGTCGATCAGCACTCGCCAAGACAATACCCAGGAGACTCTCTCGTGAGTATCGGTGAATCCACCTACGATCGCGTCAACGACTACTCGGCCGTGAAGATCAGTCTGGCGCGGCCCCACGACATCCGCAGCTGGTCGTTCGGCGAGGTGAAGAAGCCCGAGACGATCAACTATCGCACCTACCGTCCCGAGAAGGACGGGCTCATGTGCGAGAAGATCTTCGGACCGGAGAAGGACTGGGAGTGCTCGTGCGGCAAGTATCGCGGCATGAAGTACAAGGGAATGATCTGTGACCGCTGTGGCGTGAAGGTCACTCACAGCCGCGTCCGCCGCAAGCGCATGGGCCACATCGAGCTGGCCGCTCCGGTCGTCCACATCTGGTTCTTCAAGGCCATGCCGAGCCGCCTCGGCGCCCTGCTGGACATGAAGACGTCGAGCCTGGAGAAGGTGATCTACTTCCAGGATTACGTCGTCCTCGACCCCAAGGACACGCCCCTCAAGAAGCAGCAACTGCTCACGGAGGAGGAGTTCCGCGAGGCACGAACGGCCTACGGAGAGACCGGGTTCGATGCCGAGATGGGCGCGGAGGCCGTCCGCAAACTGCTGCTCTCTCTCGACCTCGTCACCCTCTCGAAGGACCTTCGTGTCGAGCTCGCCACGACGAACTCCAAGCAGAAGAAGAAGGACCTCGTCAATCGGCTGAAGATCGTCGAGGCGATCCGTGACAGCGAGAACAAACCAGAGTGGATGGTTCTCGACGTGATCCCGGTGATCCCGCCCGACCTGCGGCCGCTCGTGATGCTCGACTCGGGCAACTTCGCCACCAGCGACCTCAACGATCTCTATCGGCGGATCATCAATCGCAACAACCGGCTCAAGAAGCTCGTCGACCTCAACGCCCCCGAGGTGATCATCCGCAACGAGAAGCGGATGCTGCAGCAGTCGGTCGACGCGCTGTTCGACAACAACCGCTGCAAGCGGCCCGTGCTGGCCTCCAGCAACCGGCCGCTCAAGAGCCTCACCGACATGATCAAGGGCAAGCAGGGCCGCTTCCGCGAGAACCTGCTCGGCAAGCGGGTCGACTACTCGGCGCGGAGCGTGATCGTCGTCGGCCCGAACCTGCGTCTGCACCAGTGCGGCCTGCCCAAAAAGATCGCGCTGGAGCTCTACCAGCCGTTCATCATCCGACGGCTGAAGGAACTCGGCCACGCCGACACGATCAAGAGCGCGAAGAAGATGCTCGAGCGCAAGGACGCCGAAGTGTGGGACATCCTCGAAGAGGTGATCCGCAACCACCCGGTGCTCCTCAATCGCGCCCCCACGCTGCACCGCATGGGCATCCAGGCTTTCGAGCCGATGCTCGTCGAGGGCAACGCCATCAAGCTCCACCCGCTGGTCTGCAAGGGGTTCAACGCCGACTTCGACGGTGACCAGATGGCGGTCCACCTGCCGCTCTCCATCGAGGCGCAGGTCGAGGCGCACACCCTGATGCTGTCCACGAACAACATCTTCAGCCCCGCCAACGGCGCCCCGATCATCAGCCCGTCGCAGGACGTGGTGATGGGCTGCTACTACCTCACGATGCAGATCCCCGGCCGCAAGGGGGAGGGCATGGTCTTCCGGAACGTCGAGGAGGTCGAACTCGCCCACTCGCTCGGCAAGGTGCACACCCACGCGAAGATCAAGGTCAAGCTCCCGGCCGGCCGTCGGCTCAAGACCGACGTGGAGGCGCTCGGCAAGCCGGGCGCTGTGATCGAGACGACGGTGGGCCGCGTGCTGTTCAACTCGATCCTGCCTGAGGGGATGCTCTTCTACAACATCCCGATGCGGTCGAGCGAGCTCGCCCGCGTGATCTCCGACTGCTACCAGGCGCTCGGTCGGCGCAAGACGATCGACCTGCTTGACAACATGAACCGCGTCGGCTTCAGCTGGAGCACCCGCAGCGGACTCTCCTTCGCCACCGACGACCTGATCACGCCGGCGAGCAAGGTGAGGATCATCGGCACCGCCGAGAAGGAGGTGATGAAGATCCTCAAGCTCTACCAGCGCGGCGTGATCACCGATGGCGAGCGGTACAATCAGGTGCTCGACGCCTGGACCCACGCCCGTGAGCAGATCACGAAGGAGATGATGGCGGAGCTCGAGCAGGACACCGACGCCCGCGACACCCGGCGGGCGGGCTACGTCAACCCGATCTTCCTCATGGCCCACTCCGGTGCGCGTGGCGGCGTGGAGCAGATCCGTCAGCTGGCCGGTATGCGCGGCCTGATGGCCAAGCCGTCGGGCAAGATCATCGAGACGCCGATCAAGGCGAACTTCCGCGAGGGGCTGACCGTCCTCGAGTACTTCAGCTCGACCCACGGTGCCCGCAAGGGCCTCGCCGACACGGCCCTCAAGACGGCCGACTCGGGCTACCTGACCCGCAAGCTCGCCGACGTGGCGCAGAACGTGGTCGTGACGATGCACGACTGCGGCACGACCCAGGGCATCGAGAAGGGCGTCATCTACCGCGGCGAAAAGGTCGAGGTGCAACTCGCCGACAGCATCCGCGGACGCGTCAGCCGTGCCAACATCACCAACCCGATCACGGACGAGGTGATCGTCCACGAGGACGAGCTCATCACGCCCAAGGTCGCCCGGCAGATCGAGCAGTTGGGGCTGGAGAAGATCCAGGTCCGCAGCCCGCTCACCTGCGACGCGCCGCTCGGCGTCTGCCGGCTGTGCTACGGCATGGATCTCTCCACGGGATCGCTCGTCGAAGAGGGGATGGCGGTCGGCATCATCGCCGCCCAGAGCATCGGCGAACCGGGCACGCAGCTCACGATGCGGACCTTCCACATCGGCGGCGTCGGCCAGCGAGCCATCGAGGAGAACGAGAGCCGGGCCAAGCGGGCCGGTCTCGTGAGGTTCACGAGGCTGCGGCCGGTGCTGAACGAGCAGGGTGAACCGATCGTGCCGGGTCGCAACGGCGAAATCTCCATCGTCGACGCCAAGGGGATCGAGCTCGAGAAGATCGACGTGCCCGCGGGCGCGATTCTGAAGGTGAAGGAGAACGACGAGGTCAAGCCGGGCACGGTGCTCATCCAGTGGGATCCGCACTCGATCCCGATCGTCTCCGAGGAGGCTGGCCGCGTCGGCTACGAGGACGTGGTCGAAGGCGAGACGCTCCGCCTCGAGAAGGATCCCAGCGGCCACATGCGCCGCATGGTGATGGAGCACAAGGGCATCTACCACCCGCAGGTCGTGCTCTTCGACGAGGCCGGCAAGATCCTCAAGTTCTACTACCTGCCCGAAAAGGCCTACATCGAGGTCGTGGAAGGGGAGATGGTGAAGGCGGGCCATGTGCTCGCCAAGACGCCGCGAGAGGCATCGGGCACTCAGGATATCACCGGCGGTCTGCCCCGTGTCACCGAAATCTTCGAGGCGCGGAAGCCGAAGGACCCCGCGATCATGGCCGAGATCGACGGCATCGTGGAGCTGCTCGGCGAGAAGCGGCGCGGCAAGCGGACGATCGTGATCAAAAACGAGAGCGGTACCGAGAAGGAGCATCTCGTGACCCACGGCAAGCACCTGCGGGTGCATTCCGGCGACTTCGTCAAGGCAGGCGAGGCACTTGTGGACGGCCCGCTGGTGCCGCACGACATTCTCCGCATCTCGGGCGAGGAGGAGGTGCAGCGGTATCTGGTGCGCGAAATCCAGAACGTCTACCGCAGTCAGCGGGTCGACATCGACGACAAGCACATCGAGATCATCGTGTCGCAGATGCTGCGCAAGGTGAAGATCGAGACCGTCGGCGACACCGACCTGCTGCCCGGCAGCGTGATGGACAAGTTCGAGTTCAAGCAGGCGAACGAGAAAATCTCCGAAGGCCTGCGAATCACCGACCGTGGCGACAGCGAGTTCGCGGCGGGCAGCGTCGTGCCCAAGGCCGTCCTCGCCCAGACCAACGCGCAGATCGAGGCCCTTGGCGGCACCCCGGCGAAGGGCACGAAGCCGAAGCCCGCGACCGCGACGACCCAGTTGCTCGGCATCACCAAGGCGAGCGTGCAGAGCTCGAGCTTCATCTCCGCCGCGAGCTTCCAGGAGACGACGAAGGTGCTCACGGAAGCCGCGTTGGCGGGCAAGGTGGACAACCTCGTCGGCCTCAAGGAGAACGTGATCCTCGGCCACCTCATCCCGGCGGGAACGGGCTTCAATACGTTCCAGTCGGCCGAGGTGCGGGTGCGCCCCGAGGCGCTCGATGCCCTGCGGGTCGAGCGGGAGAACGTGCTCGCCCGGCAGTTCCCGCTGCTGGAGGCCGCCCCCGAGGGCGGCGATGCGAGCCCGTCGCCCGATGCGGGCGGCCAGGTCGCGACGCTGGATGACGGCCCCGGAGACGGCCTGTAGGCCACTCGGGCGCCGCCACGCTTCCCTGCGCGGCGGGATGCCGCCATCCTGGCCATCCCAGCCATCCCGGCCGGATGGAGGCTCTGTCCGCACGTTTTGCCAAGCCGCGGCCGCGGAGGTAGTGTCGAGCGACGCGTCCGGCGTCTGTTCCGGGCACCCCCCGCGGCACGACTGCGAGACCTCGTCGATGGGCCCTTTCTTCATTCGCTCCGCGCTCATCCTCGCGTGCGCCGCCATCTGGACGGCCGCCGCAGACAGAGCGACAGCACAACTCGTTCCCTACAATCCCTACGCCGAGACGCAGGAGTCGCTGCCCCCCGTCGCGGCCGATGGCACGCTGCACTGGGGCTCGTTCTACAAGTCGGCCGCCATGCAGCAGGCCTACGAGCGTCTCTGGAGCCTGGGTGCCTGTCGGGGCACGAACCGGGCGATCACGGTGCCGGTCACGCGCAACAAGCTCCGGATCGACGACCTTCCGGAGGCGTCGTTCAGCGGCGTGGCGCGGGGGACGGCAGGGACGCTCGAGGGTGGCCTCGTGGCGTTCACGGAACTCGGTGCCACGGGCGATTCGGCGGCCGTGCTCGTCGCCCAGCTTCATCCGGCGGGCGTCACGAACCTGCGGATCTCGGGCCTGGCTTCGACCGCGTGCCTGAAGCGCGGCATGGCCGTCCGCCTGCTGGCCGAAGTGGATGAGAAGGGCAGGTCCACGGCGCCGATCCGTTCGCTGGAGATCGTCAGCCCGCCGAAGGGCTTCGTCCCCGACCCGGTGAAGCCGCACTCGCCCGACACCGTCGTCGGCGAGATCCTGCAGATCGGCGATGCGGTCATCACGCTCAAGGTCGCCTCCGGAAAGCTGCGCCGGCTGACGCTGACGCTCTCCCCGGAGACCGTTGTCACGGCCATGGACGCCACCCGCCTCGACCTCATCGCCCCGGGTGACGCCGTCGAAGTCACCGGGCGCCGCTGGGCCGGAGATGGCTGCATGGGCGCGGGCACCGTGTTCGCATCGAAGCTCACGATCACCAAGGCGGCGGCCGAGGCCGCCGTCGCGCTGCCGGGCCAACCCGATCAGCGCGACCTGGGCGTCCGCTAGCTGGCTCGACGAGCGCGGAGCCGCATCTGGAAATGCCCCCGCTCCCGGCGGTAGATTGCCGGCGAAGGTGCCGGCACGGCACCGTCGCGACCGCCCCGACGTGCCGTCTCCTTGCAAAACACCGATGCCGTCCACAAACCGCTGGACCGTTCGCGACGACGATCATGTGCCCGTCGGGCGCGTCGCGGTGAAGACGTTGCGCATGCGACTCGACGCCGTCTGGGCGGAACTGCGTGCCTCCCTGTGTGCCTCCTCGGATCCGACCGGCACGACGATGACGGATGCCGAGCGCGTGCACCGTTTGCGCGTCGCCACCCGCCGCGCGCTGGCGGCGATCGACGCCTTCGGAGACGTGCTGCCGGCGAGACGGCGTGCATGGTTCGAGAAGCGGCTCGTGCGACTCAGGCGGGCGGCCGGCGAGGCCCGCGATCTGGACGTATTGTCCGCACGTCTGTCTCGTCAGGAGACTCCGGAGGCACGGTCGCGGCTGAGGCTCGTCGCCATGCTCTCCAAGCAGCGTGACCAGTCGCGCGCACCCATTCGTGAACTGCACGAGGTGCTGACGGAGCTGGACTGGCCGGGCCGGGTGGACCGCCTCCTGGAGAACGTGGATCGACGGCGGCGACAGCCCGACTTCGGCAGCTACGCCAGCCGGCGTTTCAAGCCGATGATCGCCGACTTCTTCGCCGTCGCCGACGGCCCGCTGCGGAACGCTGCACGGATGCACGCGCTCCGCATCCAGGGGAAGAAGCTCCGCTATGCGCTCGAGATCTTCGCCACCACCCTCCCCGGAAAGGCCGTCGCCCGCTGCCGGAAATCGCTGGAACTGATGCAGCAGTCGCTCGGCGAATTCACCGATCATGCCGCCGCCGCGGACCGGCTGGCCCGCTGGGCGCGGAGTGCCGACGCCGGTGCCAGTCGCGAGTTTCTCACGATGCTCCGCCGCGACGAGACGGCGAAGGCCGCCGCGGCCCGCAAGGCATTCTCGCGGTGGTGGAGTCCGGCCCGGCGGCGGTCGCTGCGGAAGCGGCTCGAGCAGGCGTCGAAACGGAGGTCGGCATGAAGCGCGACGTCGTCAGGCCGCGTTCCGAGCCGGTGGCGGGCCGCATCATCCCGCTCGTGGGCATGATCGGGATGGGCTGCGCGGCCGCAGCGGTGGTGTGGGCAATCTGCCGCGCTGCCCTCGATGGCCCGTCTCCCGCCCCGCCGAGCGCCCCGTCCGGCTTCCAGGCCACCGTGCCGCAGCCGGCAAGCGCCGGCGTTGCGCCGCCTCCCGGCATGGCCTGGATCCCGGGCGGCGAGTTCTCGATGGGGTGCGCGGACCCGCGCGGCCAGCCTGCGGGCGGTCCCGATCCGATGCGGGACGCCCGTCCGGTGCATCGCGTGCATGTCGACGGCTTCTGGATGGACCGCACCGAGGTCACCAACGCGCAGTTTCGCGAGTTCGTCGCGGCGACGGGCTACGTGACCGTCGCCGAACGGCCGCCGAAGGCGGAGGACTTCCCCGGCGCTCCCCCGGAGAACCTGGTCCCCGGCGGACTGGTGTTCACGCCCCCGGAGGGCCCGGTGCCGCTCTCCAATCACTACGCCTGGTGGGCCTACGTCCCGGGCGCCGACTGGCGGCATCCCACCGGCCCCGACAGTTCGATCGATGGCCATGACGACGATCCTGTCGTGCAGATCGCCCACGACGACGCCGTCGCCTTCGCCGCCTGGGCGGGGAAGCGACTGCCGACAGAGGCAGAGTGGGAATGCGCCGCCCGTGGCGGGCAAGCCGGCCGGCTCTATCCCTGGGGCGACGACTTCCAGCCGGGTGGGCGGCCGATGGCCAACACCTGGCAGGGCAGATTCCCGGGCGAGAACACCGCGGTGGACGGCTTCGCCGGCGTCGCCCCCGTCGGGCGATTCCCAGCCAACGAGTACGGGCTGCACGACGTGTCGGGCAACGTGTGGGAATGGTGCGCCGACTGGTACCGCCCCGACACCTACGCGACGGCCGCCGCCCGGCCCCAGCCTGAGCGGAATCCAGTCGGGCCCGCAGACTCGTTCGACCCCCAGGAGCCCGGGCAGAACAAGCGGATCCTGCGCGGCGGCTCCTTCCTCTGCTCCGAGTCGTATTGCGCCCGCTACATCATCGGCAGCCGAGGCAAGGGAGAGCCATCCAGCGGCTCCACCCACATCGGATTCCGCTGCGCGAAGTCCGTGGACGGCCGTCCACAGGCCGAGGATGAAGTCATCCGCCGTTAACGCCGGCGCTTCATCAGCTTCCGCAGCCCTGCCAGGGATCGCGTGTTGGCGACGTCTCCGGCCTCGAGGCCGGCACGCCTCGCCTGCAGGACGCCACAGTGCATCACGTCGAGGCCGCGGGTGGAGTGGGCGTCCGTGGAGATCACGAGCTTCACTCCCGCCGCTTTGGCAGCCGCGGCATGCCGGTCGTCGAGGTCGAGCCGCCACGGATTGGCGTTGATCTCGAGGAATGTGCCGGTCTCCGCCGCCGCCTCGATCACGGCCTCGATATCGACGTCGAAACGCGGCCGCTTGTTGAGCAGCCGCCCTGTGGGGTGGCCGATCACGTCGACGTGGGGATTCCGGATCGCCTCGACGATCCGCGATGTGATGCTGGCCTGCGGCTGGTTCTGCCCGTAATGGAGGCTGGCGACCACCCAATCCGCCTGCTCGAGCACCTCGTCCGGCAGGTCCAGCCCTCCCTTCTCGAGCATGTCCACCTCGATGCCCTTGAGCACCACGATCGGCGGCGTTCCCTCCTCGGCGAGCGACGCATTGAGCCGGTCGATCTCGGCCCACTGCCGCAGCAGCCGTCGGCTGTCGAGCCCGCGCGCCATCGTCACCCGCTGGCCGTGGTCGGTGATGGCGATGTAGGCGAGACCTCTCGCGATCGCGGCCCGCACCATCTCCCCCAGCGTCTCCTCCCCGTCGGTCGCGCTGGTGTGCATATGGAGGTCTCCGCGCATGTCGGCGAGCTCGACCAGCCGGGGCAGTTCTCCCGCTGCGGCGCGTTCGATCTCATCCCTGCCCTCCCGCAGCTCCGCGGGGATCCATGGCAGCCCGACGGCCGCGTAGATGCCCTCCTCCGTGGCACCGGCCACCGATCGGGCCGTGGCCTCGCCCCCCGCGGACACATCGGCGGCACGGAAGACGCCGTACTCGTTGATCGTCAGTCCGCGATCCTTGGCCCTGGCCCGCAGCCTGACGTTGTGCTCCTTCGACCCCGTGAAGTACTGCAGCGCCGCACCGAACGCATCGCGTCTCACGACGCGGAGGTCGACCTGCACGCCGTGCGGCCCTCGTACGCTCATCTTCGTGTCGCCCCGCAGCAGCACCGCGGCCGTTCCCTCCCACGATTCGAGCCGGTCCATCACTGCGGCCGAGTCATCCGCATCGGCCACGATGTCGATGTCGCCGACGGTCTCGCGGCCGCGGCGCCAGCTGCCCGCCCCCTCGACCAATCGCACCTCCGGGCACCCGCGCATCCAAGCCAGCAGCCCACGGACGAGCTCGTCGGCATCCCGCCACAGCACTCGGGCGTTCTCGGGGTCCTTGGCGAACGCGATGTTCTCGAGGATGGCCGCCTGCGTCTTGGGCCCGAAGCCTTTGACCTCCGCCACACGGCCCGAGCGACAGGCTTTCTCCAGGGCCGCCAGCGAATCGATTCCGAGCTCCTCGACCAGGGACTTGGTCTTCTTGGGGCCGAGCCCGGGCACCCGCATCAGGTCGAACACGACGGCAGGCACCTGCTTCTGCAGGTCGCTCAAAAGCGGCAGGCTGCCGGTGTCGAGCAGCGTGCCGATCTTTTCGGCGAGGTCGCTGCCAATCCCCTCGATGTCCGTCAGCGAACGGGCGGAGTCTGCACGGACGGCCGCCAACGGCTCCACCATGCCCTGGATGGTGCGGGCGGCGTTGCGGTACGCCCGGACGCGAAATACGTTGCCGCCCTGATACTCGAGCAGATCGGCGACGAGGTCGAACGTCGCTGCGATGTCGGCGTTGGTCACGGGCGCCTCGGGGGGCCGGCCCGGGGGGCTTGGCGGGGGCCGTCCGCCTCATCCTATCAGGCGGGCGGGCGCCGGTGACGCCACACACGGCCCGCTGGCGTCACCCGTGGGCATCCCCACGCCGCGGGCCGCGGCACGGTCGAATTGCACCTGCTCCCCGGACCGCGACCCGGCGTCGACGGCGAGCGGCCGCGCTCACTGAATCCGGCCGGGAAGCGCCGCCGTGGGATAGGCCGTCGGGCGGTACGTCGGCGCCGGCTGCCACGAGGTGGTGTGGCCCGTCGGCTCGAGAAGCTTTGGAAACGCGCCGGTCGCCGCACCAGGGCCGGCCCCGGGCATCACGGGCATGCCGTTGAGCCCGGTCGCTCCGGTGGAGCCGCTCGTCTGGGGAACGGCCGGCGACTGCAGCGGCGTCGATTCCAGCCGGGGCGGCTGCACGGTGGCCGGTGCGGCGGTCGCCGGCGCCGACTGCTGCAGCAGCGGAGCCGCAGCTGCCGGCCCGGTGCCGTTCGCGGCGGACGCGCGAGGCATCTCGGGAATGGGCCGCAGCGAGGGTGTCGGATTCAGCATGGGAGGAGCCGTGGGCAGCGGCTGGACCGCGGCCGGAGCGGGAGCGGCGTAGGTTCCCGACTGCGGCACGATCTGCTGCTGGAATCCCGGCTGCACGACGGTGCCCTGCTGGAGCTGCGGAGCCGCGAGGCTCTGCTGGCCCGGCTGGATCATCTGCTGCGGCACGTCGGAGCCCGCGGCACCCCAGGCCTGCGGCGTCGTCTGCACGCTCGAGGCGAACGGGCTCTGCACCGCGCCAGATGTGGCAGGCACCATCATCGGCGCCACCTGGGCTCCGGACGCCACCGGCGCCGCGTAGGCTCCGGCTGCGTTGTAGCCCGGCTGCATCTGGACGTACTTCGTCGAATACACGGCGCGGTACTGGGTCACCGGCACGTTCACCGGCTGCTGCACATACTGCGTCACCTGCTCCATGCACTCGCGGGTGCATCCGGTGCAGGGATCGATCTCGCACGACGGCTTGTAGCTCGTCACCGGCACGCACTTGTACTGCGTGCGATAGGTCGTCTCCGGGACGTAGCTCACTTGCTGGACGGGCACGACCACGGGCGGCGGAGGTGCCGCCACGGGCGCCGCGATGGGTGCGACGATCGGCGCGGGAACCGGCGCCACGGCGTAGGCGGGCGGAGCCTTGCGGCATCCCGCGAACAGGTCGCTGAGGCAGCACTGGCCGCGGGACTCACCCGGCGTCAGCGCCGCCATGCCGCCGACCATCGCCACGACGAACAGGGGACGTCGCGTCTTCATCGCTCACTCCTGAGGCTCGGGTGCTCACGCTGCCGGTGCCGCCGGCTGGATCACCAACCTCCAAAGCCTAGGTTGCGCTCTGCGACACCTGCCCAGGAAAAACGGCCCGCCCTTCCATGAATTTCCCCACCGATGTCGGCACAACCGGACCGGTCGGCAGGATCGTCACGATCGTCGCGGCACGCTGCCGCGCGCACGGCGCTCGAAGACGTCGTAGAGGTCGTAGAGCGCCTCGCGAATGTCGCCGCGCCGACGGTCGAACGCCGCACGGACATCCTGGGCGCCGATCAGGGTGCCGTACCAGTCGGACCTTCCGGGCAGGCGATCGACGATCGCCGCCAGGAGCCCGGGGCTGGTGCGACACGTCGCCAGTTCCGGCATCGAGTCGCGGCGGTGCATGGTGACGACGAGCCCCCGGCCCGTCGTCCACGCGAGCAGTCGCATCAGGCGACGCACCGGGCCCGCGAGCCGCTCCCACCCGTCGATGCAGACGATGCCGCTCCTGCCGGCGTTGCGGAACGCGACGACCGCCCGCGACACGTCCCACCAGCCGCGCATCCGCACACGCTCCACGCGTGTCCCGCCCGCCTCGATCTCGTCGGCGAGTCGGAGGAGCAACGTACTTTTGCCGCTGCCGTGGGGCCCGACGATCGCGCCCACGCCACCGGCGCGGCGGAGCCGCCCGACAAGGAGCGGGATGTCGAGAGGCGACCCTCGGCCGTCGAGCGGCACGATGCTTCCCGGGCGGGTGTGCCTCGTGGAGAACGGGTTCGTCGTCGGCGTCATCGTCAGGGCTCCCGCGGCGGCAGGCGGGCCGGCGGGACGTCGCCCATCTCGAAAACGTGCTCCGACACGAAGTCCCGCGACCCGTCGAAGAACACCCGCACCCTGACGCACCAACGCACCTTGACGATCAGACCCTCGTAGGACAGCGGGCTCCGCGGCAGCGATGCGGCGAAGTCACCGGCCACCACCCGCGACGACCGCAGGGAGCGATCGGCCACCCGCTGGAAGAAGTGCACGCCGAGATCCTCCTCTCCCTTGCCCTCGGTGTACCAGACCACCGAGTGCTCGATGGCATGGATGCGATCGCCGTCGCAGTCGTCGATGCGATATCGGACCGCCAGCCTGTCGCCCGGCTGGTAGCGCCGTGCGGGCCGGTCGAACTGCACGTCGACCTGCGGCGACGCTCCCACCCGCTCCTGACCGTCGCGATTCAGGCCGGCGCGATTCTGGAGATCGCTCATCGCACCGCCTCCGCGTCGGACCGCCGGGGCGCGGTGGCCGCGGACGGGGACGGATCCTGCGGAAAGATGACCACGGGAAAGACCCGGACGAATGCCGGGCGACGATCGGTGACACCGCGCACGACGAGCCGCCACTGCACCGCGTTGTGCGGCGACGTGAACGAATGCATCGCGTCGGCCGGGATGCCGAACGACGTCCGCGTCTCGAACCGCGACTCTGGCGCGGGAGACACGTCGCGGCAGTCGACCAGCGGCCGGCACCATATCGTCACACGCTCGGTGCGCGTGTCCGTGCCCTGACGAAACGTGGCCTGCTCCTCAAGTTCGAGCGACATCTGCAGCTGTCGAAACACCCCGGTGCCACCCTGGGCGAGTAGCACCTCGTACTGCCCACCGGGCACGAGCGGATGATCGGAGATCTCCACCTGGGTGGGACCGACGACGGTGGCGAGAAACAGGCTGCGGACGAAGAGCACGATCCCGCCGATGCCGATCACCAGGAACGGTCCGAGCAGCGCGAACAGCCACCAATCGATCCTGCCGCCCATGAGGTCGAGCCCGGCCCCCACGGCGAGCACGACGAGCACCGCGTTCCACAGCAGGGCGAAGAGCCCGAACCCGACCAGCGTCCAGTGCTCGGCGCTCTCGATCGGCAGGCGGTATTTGAGGACGGTACCCGGCGAATTGACGAGATCGTCCCAACTCGGCACCGCCGGGTGGCCCGGCGACGTGGGGGGCGGATGGGCCAGGGGGTCGAGAAGCTCGGCCAGCCCGGTGGACGCGGCGCGGCACTCCTCCGACCGGCCCCATGACCGCAGCGCCCGCACCAGCCCCGATCCACCGATCAGGACGAGCGCGCCGGGCAGGAGCAGCGCGAGGAGCCACAGCCACCAGTTGTAGCCCCGTTCGAGGACGACCGTGTCCGGGGCGGCAGGGTCGTACCAGCACTTCGACTGGCTCCCCAGCTTCCAGGACGCGAGGCCACGGAGGGCCGACTCGCGATCGGTGGTCGTCTGCGCGGCGGATCCCCTGGTCCACGCCTCGCGAACTCCGTCGACCGTCGAGTATCGGACCCGCAGCCGCGGCTGCCACGTCTCGGCAACCGTCCCGGGGGGATCCTCACGGGTGGATCGGGCGAGCCCCTTGGCCAGAATCGTGCCCGTTGACTCGATGTAATCGTGGTTGATCCGCCACTCAGGCGCGGCCACGCCCGTCGCGAGCAGCGCGCCGAAAAAAAGCCCGCCCAGCAGGAGCATCCCGTGGAACAGGCCGTCGCCAAAGGCGCCCCATTCCCGCGCCCCCGTCCGTCGGTGGCCCCGCTTCTTGGCGAAGAACCGCGGCAGCCTCACGATCGAGCTCCTGGGCGAGGATTCGTCGCACACGACGCGGGACGTCCGCGATCCGCATCATTCCGTCATCATGCCGCACCCCGCGGACCGCTTCCAGCGAGCGGAGACCGGGCGGACACCGGCTCGAACCAACTGGACGCGGAACTGGTCGTGGAAAAGCCGTTCTCGGCCCTGTTCCGCGCCGTCGGCCGCGGGAACCACCGCGGGTGGGCCCGGTCGACCACCGCCGTATCCGCCGGCGGACGATCAGGCGACGGCCAATCTGCGTGGGCTGCCGGGGCGGCGGATCGACGTGACGGCCCGTCAGGCCTCGCTGAGCGTCTCCTCACGGGATTCCGATCGCCCGGCCTCCGCCGCCTCGGCGGACCGCAACGACCGCGGTGCAGGCGTGCCGGCGGTCGGCGGGTTGGATCGATAGAAGCCGATCTTTTCCAGCGCCCGATAGACCTCCTCGAGGGTCTTTTCGCCGAAGTTGGAAATCGAGAGCAGGTCGGCCCGGGTGCAGTTCAAAAGATCGTGCACCGTGAAGATGCCCTTCTCTTCGAGGCAGTTCGTGGTGCGGACTGACAGGCCGATCTCCGCGGTGCTCATCTCGAGCTTCTCGGCCAGTTCATCCGTCTGCGCGAGGTTCTTGTACGGAATGCGAGGCATGGGTTCCCTCCCGTGCTACATGAGTATTCACCGACCGGAGGGCGGCGGGCGCCCGTGGTCGACACCGCGAGGAATATACTCAAGTGTGGCGGAAATCGGCTACCCGTGTGGTCGATGGCGTGCCGCCGCCAGTGCCTCCGACGCCTGTGAACCCGCTCGTGACAGCCCCGTCCCTGCACTCCCTCAACGACTCCCAACGGCTTGCCGCGACGCACGTCGAGGGCCCGTTGCTCGTGCTAGCAGGCCCGGGGAGCGGCAAGACTCGCGTGGTGACGCATCGGATCTCGCACCTGATCTCGTCCGGAGTCCCGGCCGCACGGATCGTCGCGCTCTCGTTCACGAACAAGGCCGCCGACGAGATGCGGCGGCGCGTCACCGACATGGTCGGCCCACAGCCGGTGGAAATGGGGACGTTCCATCGCTTCGCGGCCCGTCTGCTCCGCCGGCACGCCCGGCTGGTCGGCCTCACGAGCGACTACTCCATCCTCGATCCCGACGACGCAGCCTCGCTGCTGAAGCGGGCCGCCCGGTCGCTTGGGCTGTCGCTCACCCACACGCCCGTCGACCGCATCGCCGGGGTGATCAGCCGGGCGAAGAACGACATGCTCGTGCCCGAGTCGTTCGAGCCGCGCTGGGGACGGCCCGTGGACGAGGTGGCCCGCCGGGTCTGGCCCGTCTACCAGGAGATGATGCTGGCGGCGAATTCCGTCGACTTCGACGACCTGCTCGTGCACGTCGCCCGCCTGCTGATGGACAACGCCGAACTGCGACGGATGCTCGACGCGCAGCACCGCTGGATCCTGGTCGACGAGTACCAGGACACCAACGCCGTCCAGTATTCCATCCTGCGGGGGCTGTCGATCGACCATCCCAACCTGGCCGTGACCGGGGACCCGGACCAGGCCATCTACGGGTGGCGCGGCGCGAGCATCCGCAACATTCTGGAGTTCGAGCGCGACTACCCGAACGCCACGGTCGTCACGCTCGAGCACAACTACCGCAGCACGTCGAACATCCTCGGCACCGCCGACCGCCTCATCTTCCACAACTCGCGCCGCAAGCCGAAACGCCTGATCACCGACGCCCCCGGCGGCCCTCCCGTGCGGATCGTGCTCGACGCCTCGAGCCACGACGAGGCCGACCGTATCGCCGACGAGATCGCGGCGGCGTTGGCCGACGGCTCGCGCCGCCCCGGCGACTTCGCGATCCTCTTCCGCACCAACGCCCTGTCGCGCTCCCTCGAGGTTGCGTTGCGGTCGCGGCGGATCCCCTACCAGCTGGTGCGCGGCCTCGAGTTCTTCAAGCGTCGCGAGATCCGTGACGTCGTGGCGTGGCTGCGGCTGCTCAAGAACCCCCGGGACGACGAGGCGCTGCTCCGCGTGGTGAACGTGCCGCCACGGGGCATCG
>JBILVO010000040.1:0-28228 GCA_044370415.1 Pirellulales bacterium | reverse complement strand
GTCTGCCCGCCTGGAGGGCGGGCGCTGTTCGGCCGAAGCGACCCCCGCAGGTCGCGTGAGGCTGCAAGCCCGCAGGGGGAGCGCACGCACTGTCTGCCCGCCTGGAGGGCGGGCGCTGTTCGGCCGAAGCGACCCCCGCAGGTCGCGTGAGGCTGCAAGCCCGCAGGGGGAGCGCACGCACTGTCTGCCCGCCTGGAGGGCGGGCGTTCTTCGGCCGGAGCGACGCAGGTCGCGTGAGGCCGCAAGCCCGCAGGGGCCATGGATGGCCCTGCGGGCGTAAAGCTAGAACGTCACCACGCGCCCGTCGTCAGCGTCGGGTCGGGCCGGGCCGGCGGCTTCGGCGGCGACCCGCTCGTCGAGCGCGGCGACGAGATCGGCGTGGTGGGGGATGCCGGCGAGATCCAGGAAGTTCGCCAGCAGCCGGAAGCCGTGGCGTGTGAGGATCGACTCCGGGTGAAACTGCACGCCGCGGAGCCCGTCTGCATCGTCGGCGATCGCCATGACGGTGCCCGCATCGTCCCGGGCGGTCACGCGGAGTGCCGGAGGCAGGGTGCCCGCGTCGACGACGAGCGAGTGGTAGCGGCAGGCGATCATCGGGCTGGGGATGCCGGCGAACAGGCCGACTCCGTCGTGGTGCACGCGGCTCGTGCGGCCGTGCACGGGCTCGTCCGCCCTCACGATCGCGGCGCCGACCGCGGCGGCGATCGCCTGGTGGCCGAGGCAGACGCCGAGCACGGGCACGCGGCCGCGGCACGCCCGGATCGCCGCGACGGAGCAGCCCGCCTCGGCAGGGGTGCAGGGGCCCGGCGAGATCACGACGGCCTGCGGCTCCAGCCGCAGCAGCGATTCCGCGTCGATCTCGTGGCTGGGCACGACGATCGCCGCGGCGCCCAGCAGGTGGAAGTGCCGGGCGAGGTTGAAGACGAAGCTGTCGCGGTTGTCGAGGACGACGATCATGGCGCGGCCTCCGCGGCGGGCGGGGCGGCGCCGAACGAGGCGAGCACGCGGAGCATGCCCTCCGCCTTGTGGAGCGTCTCGGCGTATTCGGCGGCGGGGTCACTGCGGGCCGTGATGCCGCCGCCAGCGGCGAAGCGGATCAGGCCGGGCTCGACCACGAACGTGCGAATGAGCAGGTTGAAGTCGGCGGCGCCATCGAGGCCGAGGTAGCCCAGGGAGCCGCAGTAGGCCCCGCGGCGGAATCCCTCGAGCGCCGCGATGATCTCGCAGGCGCGGTGCTTTGGCGCGCCCGTCACGCTGCCCCCGGGGATGGCCGCCTCCAGGGCGTCGAGCGCGGTGCAGCCCTGCCGCAGCCTGCCGGACACGATCGACACGAGGTGCTGGACATAGCGGTACCGCTCCAGCCTGCAGAGCGCCTCGACGCGCACGCTCTGCGGGGTGCAGACGCGGGAGAGGTCGTTGCGGACGAGGTCGACGATCATCACGTTCTCGGCCCGGTCCTTCTCGCTCGCCTCCAGATCTCCGCCCGCGTAGAGGTCGGCCTCGGGGCTCGAGAGCACGCGGCGGGTCCCCTTGATGGGGTGCATCCGCACGGCGCCGCGGTCGGCCTGCAGCAGCCGCTCTGGCGACATGCTCACGATGGTCGCGGGGCCCGCGTCGAAGAACCCGGCGAACGGCGCGGGATTGATCGACCGTCCGCGGAGGTGCAGGTCGACGGGATCGACGGCCGCCGCCACCGAGAGCTCCTGGGCGACGTTGGCCTGGAAGATGTCGCCGGCGCGGATGAGCTCGATGCAGCGCCTCACCATGCCGAGGTAGTCTTCCCGGGAGCGGGTGGAGGCGACGTCACCGAGACCGGCGACGTGGAGGTCGGCGAGCACGTGCCGGCCGCGTGCCGCGGGATCGGCACGGGGCGGGGTGGGGGCCGCGGGCTCCGGCGCCGCCAGCAGGGCGTCGAGCCGTTCGGCTGCCCTGCGGCGACGGGCCACCGGTCCGCGGGCGGGCACGCCCTGCGACACGATCCAGCCGCGGCCGGCGTCGTGGTCGAAGCCGCAGACGACGTCGTAGACATGCAACGAGAGGAGCGGCACCGCGGAAGGGTGGACGGGCGTCGGGAGTCCCAGCCTCGCCAGGCCGCACTCGTACGACACGAGTCCGGCCACGCCCCCCTGGAACGGCGGCAGGCCCGGGATCGTGACGCAGGGGAGGTCTGCGAGGAGCGATCGCACCGCGGCGAACGCGGCCGCGATCCGCTCTGCGTCATGCGGCGATCCGGTCGCGTCGACCTCGACGGAGTGGATCGGGTCGGCGGCGACGAACGAATGGCGGCCGAGCCGTGCCGCAGGCGCGGCGTCGGCGGGGGAGTCATGAGTGGGGGCGGCATCGACCAGCGCGCTGTCGAGGAACAGGCAGTGCGGTCGCCGGGCGAGCCGCACGAAGAGGTCGGCGGCGGTGACGCCGGGTCGCAGTTCGGCGACGACCGCTCCCGCGGGCGTGAACCAGCGGCGGACGATCCAATCACGCGGATCACCGGGCGGCGCGGGGGGCGGCGACGCCGGCATGCCCTCGGCGGTGGTGCTCATGTCGGCTCGGTGACCCGTTGCGAGGGACGCGGGGCCGCGTCGGCCGGCGCTGAATCGCGTGCAGCCTCCGCGGCGCGTGCAGCCTCCGCCGCGGCACGGGACGGGCCGTGGCCGATCTCGGGCTGCGTGAGGTGCCCCCAATCGAGTGCCTGGTCCTGCCGGTAGTCCTTGTCGAGCGTGAGCGCCGTCACGGCCTTGGCCATCTCGTAGCCGAGGTAGAAGGCGTGGCTCGGATCGACGTCGGTGCGGCCCGCGGCCCCGAGTTCCTTGAAGAGCGCGAAGGGGTCGCGGGACTCCAGGTGCAGCCCCGCGCCCACGAGGTGGATCAGGCCGCGCTCCGCGACGATGCGGAAGTTGGGGTCGCGGATCGCGCGGGCGAGGCCGTCGAGCACCTCCTGGCCGTGGGCCTGCGGCCTGCCGCTTCGCAGCGTCACCAGCCCCGGCTCCACGTGCTTGGGCAGCGTCTTCCGCGTGACGGCGTGGTGCACCAGCGCCCGTGCGAGATCGCATTCGCGGACGCTGCTGCGGGCCCAGTGGATCACCTGCGTGGTGAGCACCGAGCGGATGCCGACCTCCTGGCAGAAACCGAGGAGCAGCGTGTTGACTCCCGCGGAGTCGACGTCGGTGAGCTCGGTGAGGTTGCCGATCCCCATCATCATCTCGGCTTCGGGGTGGCGGCGGCGGACGTCGAGATACCGGCCGAGACTGGCGGCGAAGCCGAAGCCGATCGGCTCGAGCACGGGGTCGAGACGCATCCGCACGCCGGCCCGCGCGAGCCGGTCGATCGTGTCGTCGAAGCCCTCGAGCGTGGCCGGCACGTCGGGCACGACGACCACCTCGCAGCCCCAGTCGGCCGCGGCGGCGACGTTCGACGAGTTGACCGAGAGCACGAGCGTGGCGCCGGCCGCGGCCGCTGCCGCGACCTCGCGCGGCTCGAAGCTGTCGATCGACACGCGGAAGCCTTCCGCCACCAGCATCCGCACGGCGGCGCCGACCCCCTCCCAGACGCTGCCGGGGTCGCAGCCGATGTCGATGACGTCGGCGCCGTCGTCCCGGAGCCGACGGGCCTCGGCCAGGATGTCAGCCTGCTGCAGCCGCGGCGCGTGGTTGATCTCGGCGAGGATCTCGATGTCGTGGCCGCCGTAGTCGGCGAGGTCGCGGGACCGCTGGCCGAAGAACTCGTCGAGCCGCCGCAGGTCCTCGGGGCCGCGGTCGACGGGCACGGCGGTGACGGCCCGGAGGGCGTCGAGCGACCCGCGGCAGCCGCCGGGGATGACGACCCGCGTCGTGCCCGGCGGCACCTCGAGCCGGCGGGCGATCCACTCCGTCGTCATGAGCGCGGCGACGGTGATGTTCATCACCTGCACGGTGGCCTCGAAGCCGACCCGTGGCGCGAGGCCGTCGAGCACCTGCCGCAGCGAGTGCTCGGCCAGCCTGCCGGTCACGAAGTGGATGCGTTCGGTGGGGGCTGTCACGGTCGGATGTGGAAGCGTGGCGGGAAGGGACGACTCCATCGTACCCCGCGGCCGCTACACTGTCGGCCATGATCATCGAGGGTCTCGTGACCACCACCGACGCGGCCGGACGCATGCACCTGGCGGCCATGGGCCCGGAGGTCGACGCCGCCGCCGTGGCGTCGGGCCGGCTCGAGCGGCTGGTCCTCAAGCCCTTTCCTACGAGCCAGACCGCCGCGAACCTGGACCGGCTGCCGGAAGGCGTCTTCCACGTCACCGACGACGCGCTGCTCGTGGCGCGGGTCGTGGTCGGCGCGAGCGAGCCGCCTCCGGCGAGCCGTCCGGCGACGGCGGTCCGTGGCCGGCTGCTCGAGGGCGTCTGTCGCGCGTACGAGTTTCGCGTCGCGGACCGCGACGCCTCGCAGGAGCGGATCCGCGTCGAGGTCGAGGTGCTGGCCGTCCACGAGGGGCGGCCGTTCACGGGCTTCAACCGGGCGAGGCACGCGGTGGTCGAGGGGGCGATCCTCGTCACGCGGCTGCACCTGCTCGGCGCGGAGGAGGTGGGCCGGCGGCTGCGCGACCTGGCTGTGCTCGTCGAGAAGACCGGCGGCCCGCGGGAGCACGAGGCCTTCCGGCTGCTCGAGGCCCGCGTCGCGGCGGGCTGACCACCGGCCGCTGCGTCAGGCCTGCGAGGTGGCGATCAACTGGGAGAGCAGCGGGAGGAGCTGCTTCTTTCTGCTGACGACGTTCTTGAGCGCGTAGAGGCTGCGGTCGAGCCGCGGGTAGTTGATCTCCTCCCAGGCCTCGGTCTCCCGCGAGAGCAGCAAGAGCGAGCCGTTGCTCACGACGTCGGTCACCAGGAGCGCCGAGAAGTCGAGCCGCTGACGGTCGGCGAACTGCTCCAGCGCCCGCCGCAGGTCGTCCTTCCTCTCCCAGAAGAGATCGAAGCCGGTCTCCTCGATCTGGGAGATGGAGAAGCGGACGCCGTGCTCCGTGAACTCCTTGCAGTCCTCGCCGATCACCTCCGCCGGCGTGCTCGACCGCAGCGACGATCCGATCTCGAAGAACTCGCGGGCGTACTGGTCGAGATCGACGCCGCAGAGCCCGCTGAGCCAGGCCAGCGCCTCGCGATCGACGTCGGTCGTCGTGGGCGAGCGGAGGAAGAGCGTGTCGGAGATGATGCCGGAGGCCATGCACAGCGCGATGCCCGGCTGCGGCTCGATGCCGGCCGCGCGGAACTGCCGGGCCACGAGCGTGCAGGTCGAGCCCACCGGCTCGTTGACGAACCGGATCGGCTGCGTCGACTTCAGCCCGCCGCCGAGGCGATGGTGGTCGAGCACCTCGACGATCTCGGCCTCGTCGGCGCCGCTCACCGCCTGGGCGAGCTCGTTGTGGTCGACGAGCACGAGCTTCTGCCGCGGGGGGCTGATGAGGTCGGACTTGAACGAGAGTCCCACGAGCGTGCCGTCGTCGTTCACCACCGGGAACACCGGCTGTGCCGACCGCTCCACGATGCCGCGGGCCTCGGAGAGGCTCGCCTTGCCCCCGACCGTGACGAACTCGGTGTCGACCACCGGGTCGATGAACTGCGACGACTTGATCCGCAGCGCCGTGTTGAGCGTGTCGAACGGGCTCCTGATCACCGAGACGTTGCGGATTCGCGCCAGCTCGACCAGGCCCGGCGAGAGCTGGAAGCCGCCGGTGAGGACGATCGCCCGCACGCCGTGCTCGATCGCCGGCAGCTGGATCGTGGGGCGATCACCGCAGACCACGATCAGCCGCTCCGCGGAAAACGTGTGCATCCGGTCGGTGAAGCCCTCCGCGCTCATGGCCCCCACCATGACGAGCAGCTGGTCCCGCTGCTCCGGAGCGATCACGTGCTGGAAGCTGCCGCCGAGGACGTCGTGGATCTTCTGCAGGCAGGTGGTCACCGTCCGCAGCTTGAGAGGATCGCCCTCGTCCTTGAAGAACAGATCCATGAGGTGCAGCACCGAGAGCACCCCGACCACGCGGCGGCCCGCGTCGACGACGGGAATGGCCCGCAGGTCGGCCGCCTGCATCCGCTGGTAGGCGTCGTGAAACGAGTCGCCGAACGACGCGGTCACGATGTCGCGGCGGCAGAGATCCTCGGCGGAGGGCCGCACGTCCATCACCATCCGCGGCGCGGGCAGGCCGGCCCGTGTGAGCACATACTCGGTCCGCTTGTTGGGCGGGCCGCAGCAGGCGGCGACGGCGTCGGGCCGGGTGGTGCGCTGCAGCAGGTCGGCGTAGGCGATCGCCGAGCAGATGGCGTCGGTGTCGGGGTTGCGGTGGCCGAAGACGAGCGTGCTCATGCCGTGGGAAATGCTGCCGGACTGGGGTGGATGTCTGGGGAGGAGAACGGGGCGTGGGCTATCGGGGCGGAAGACGCCCCATCATACCCTGTCGCGCCGATTCGACCGACAGCGGCGCTTGTCGCCGCGCGGGGCACTGGGTCTACTGCCCCCATGCCACCCCCTCGTCCGACATCGCGCAGCCAGCCGGCCGCGGTCGAGGTGCGCACGCCGTGCCGGCTCCACCTCGGCATGATGTCGTTTGGCGTGCGGGAGATTCGCTCCTTCGGCGGGCTGGGGGTGATGATCGACCGCCCCGGCGTGCTCCTGTGGATGGAGCGTTCCGACCGGCTGACCGCCCGTGGTCCGCTCGCCGAACGTGCGGTCGCGTTCGCCGAGGCCTGCGGCCGCGCCTGGGGCATCGAGCCGGCCTGCGGCATCGAGGTCGCGCTCGTGCCACGGAGCCACGCCGGGCTCGGCAGCGGCACGCAGCTGGGGCTGGCGGTGGCGGCCGGGGTGCGGCACCTGTTCCTCCGCGAGCCCGTCGAGGACGCGCCGTCCGCGGCGCCGGGCGGCGAATCTCTCGAACCGGCGGAGCAGGCGTGGACGTTCGACACGTCCGACGCGATCGCGCTCGCCCGCGCCGTCGGCCGCGGCCGCCGTTCGTGCGTGGGGGTCTACGGTTTCAGCCGCGGCGGCCTGATCATGGAGGGGGGCAGGCTGCCGCCCGACGGCCCCGAGGACGATGCGACCCGCGACTTCTCGCCGATGGTGGCCCGCGTGCGGCTGCCGTCGGCGTGGCGGTGCGTCGTGGTGACGCAGCGGGACGCCATCGGATTGCACGGCGCGGCGGAGAAGCAGGCGTTCGCCGCGCTGCCCCCCGTGCCATTGGAGATCTCGGCCGAGCTGGCGCGGATCGCCGTGATGGACATGCTGCCCGCCGCCGTGGAGGGCCGGTTCGACGAGTTCTCCGACGCGGTGTTTCGCTACGGGCTGCTGGCCGGCAAGCCCTTCGAGCCGGCGTCATCACGGCTGCCGCACGCCGGCAGCACGGCGGAGCTCATCGAGCTCCTCGGCGAGGTGGGCGTCCGCGGTGCCGCCCAGAGCAGCTGGGGGCCGACCGTCATGGCCTGCTGCAGCTCGCTCGACGCGGCCGCGGCGCTGTGCGAGCGGCTCGAGTCGCTTGGACTGGGGCAGCAGTACGAGACGACCATCGCCCAGTTCGACACCGAAGGCGCCTCGCTTCGGGAGCTCGGATCGCGTCAGGCACGCGGCACGGGCAGGCCGTAGTCGGCGAGGACGCCGCGGAGCTTGTCCGCCAGGGGCTGCTCGAGCCGTACCAGCGGCAGCCGCACCTCACCGGAATCGCGGCCCAGCATCGCCATCGCCGCCTTGATGGGGATGGGGTTGCTCGCGAGGCCCAGGAGGTCGCGGCAGAGCGTGAAGAGCTTCGCGTGCAGCCGGCGGGCGGCGGCGAGATCGCCCCGATCGAACGCGTCGATCAGCGCCTTCATGTCGGCCGGCACGAGGTTTCCGACGACCGAGATCACGCCGCGGCCGCCGATCGACAGCAGCGGCAGCGTCATGCTGTCGTCGCCCGAGACCACGGTGAGGTCGGTGGCGGCGAGGATCTGGGAGGCCTGGTCCATCGATCCAGTCGCCTCCTTGAGCATCGCGATGCCGGGCAGTTCGGCGAGCCGGATGATCGTCTCCGGCTCGATGTTGCGGCCGGTGCGGGCGGGGATGTTGTAGACGCAGATCGGGATGTCGACGCTCTCGGCGAGGGCCTTGAAGTGCTCGTAGATGCCCTGCTGCGTGGGCCGGTTGTAGTAGGGCCCGACGACCAGCGCCGCATCGGCCCCCGCCTTGGCGGCGAACTTCGTCAGCCGGATCGCCTCGGCGGTGGAGTTGCTCCCGGTGCCCGGCATCACGAGCACCCTGCCGGCGGCGGTCTGGATGCTCTCGACGATCACCCGCTCATGCTCGTCGTGCGTGAGCGTGGGAGACTCCCCCGTCGTGCCCACGGGGCAGATGCAGGTGACACCGGCCTTCGCCTGGAAGTCGATCTGCTCGCAGAGCCGCTTCGTGTCGATCGCGCCGTCGCGGAACGGGGTGACGATGGCGACGGAGAGACCGGCAAACTTCTCGGCTCGCGTGGGCATCGACGCTGATTCTCCGTGGAGGGCGAGGCGGGCGGGTGGCTCCATGCAGCGGCCGACGGCCACTGCGGCGACACGCCGCTTCCGACCGGCGAGGATATGATTTTCGTGGAAGAGCGGCAAAGGGTGGCGATGCACACGCAGGAATTCAGCGCGGCAGGAAGGGGTCTGATGGCCGGTGTGGCGGACGATGGCGGCAGGGCGGCCGGCTGGGACGAGCCACGCGGGTGGCGGCACGAGCGGCTGCTGCCACGCGACGGCGCGGTGGCGGCGGCCGGCGCGGTGATGGCGGCCGGGCAGGGGCGGCCCGGCTGGCGGGGCCGCGCGGCGGTCGGGGTGGTGCTGGGCACGGGCCTGGGCGTGCTCGCGGACCGGCTCGAGGATGCCTGGTCGATCCCGGCCCGCGACACCGGATGGCTCGCGTCGAGCACCGCCACGGGCCATGCCGGCCGGATCGTCGTGGGCCGCATCGGCGGTCGGGCGGAGGGCTGCTGGGTCGCGGTTCTGCAGGGCCGCGTGCACGGCTACGAGGGGCACGCTCCGGAACTGCTCACCCGCGGCGTGGAGGTGCTCGCGGCGCTCGGCACGACGACGCTGCTGCTCACGAACGCTGCCGGCGGGCTGCGGCCCGACATGCGGGTCGGAGAACTGGTCGTGCTTTCCGATCACATCGACTTCGTGCGCAGGTCTGGGCCGGCCGGGCTGGCGCCACGGGGGGCCGCTGCGGCGCGCACCGGACCGACGTCGGGGGTCTACGACGCTGCCCTCCTGGAGCGGGCGCTGTGCGCGGCGCGTCCAGCGGCGGCCAGGGCCCGTGCCGGCGTCTATGCGCACCTGCTCGGGCCGAGCTACGAGACCAGGGCGGAGTACCGCATGCTGCGGAGGCTCGGCGCCGACGTCGTGGGGATGTCAACGGTGCCGGAGGCGGTGGTGGCCCGCCGACTGGGACTGCGCGTGGCGGCGGTGTCGGTGGTGACCAACGTCGCCCGTCCCGATGCGGCCGACAAGACCGACGCCGAGGACGTCTGTCTGGCGGCCGCCGGCGCCGCCGACGGCGTCTGGGCGATCCTGCAGGCGATCGCGGCGGACTGCCGCGGCGCCGAGGACGGCGCCGGTGCCGCCGGCGACGCACGGGAGCCGGGCGGACAAGAGGTCGGCAGACGAGAGGGAGGCGGGCGATGATCGTGCTCCTGACCAACGACGACGGGATTGACGCGGCCGGCCTTGCGGCGCTCGCCGCGGCCTGTCGCGGGATCGCCTGCCGGCCCGTCGTGGTGGCCCCGAAGGATCCGCATTCCGGCTGCGGCCACCGGGTGACGACCGACCGGCACCTCGTGCTCGAACGGGTCGGTGTCGACAGGTACCACGTGGATGGCACGCCCGCCGACTGCGTCCGGCTCGCCCTGACGACGCTCCTGCGTCCGCCGGGGGGGCAGGAGTCGCTCGGCGGTCCGGCCGACCGGCCCCGCGTCGACTGGGTGTTTTCCGGGATCAACGCCGGCGGCAACCTGGGCGTCGACGTCCACCACTCGGGCACCGTGGCGGCGGCCCGCGAGGCGGCACTGCACGGCGTGCCGGCGCTGGCGGCGTCGCACTACCATCGCCGCGAGGAGCCGATCGATTGGGAGCGGGCGGCGGCCTGGATGCGCGAGGTGCTCGTCGACGTGCTGCCCCTGCCGCTGGCGGTGGGGGAATTCTGGAACGTGAACCTGCCGCACCCGCTCGGGCTCGGCACGGCCGCGGCGCGGCCGCCGCTCGTGGAATGCCCGATCGACCCCTCGCCGCTGCCGCTGGGCTACGCGAGCGAGCCGGAGGGCTGGCGGTATCGGTCCCGCTACCACGAGCGGCAGCGGGTGTCCGACGGCGACGTCGCCGCCTGCTTCGGCGGCGCGATCAGCCTGTCTCGCGCGCGGGTCGTCTAGCCGGCTGTGGGAAAAGCCCTCCCTGGCCTTTTTCCACGAGAGAGAGCGGCGAAAAAGCCGAGGTTTTTCGGCGCCCGCTGCCGCCGCCTCCAGCGGCGGATGACTTTATCCACGGCCTGCTGGCCTGCCCGCAGTGGCCTGGCGGTCGAACCTAGCGGTCGAACGCGACGAGGTCGTCGTCGAACACGCGGACCTTCGCCCAGGAGTCGGCGTGCTCCGCGATGAAGGTGTTGTGCCGGGCTGCGACCTGGTAGGCGTCGTGCGCGGCGTGGGACTCGAACACGATCACGAGGGCCACGTCGTGGTCGCGGTCGTTGACCTCGCGGTCGTAGGCGGAGCAGGTGCCGACGGCGAAGCCCACCGTGCCGGGATGGCCGGTGAGGTGCTCGCGGCAGCCCGCGATGAGCTTCGCGGCAGCGGCGGGCGTGCGGTCCTTGAGCGTGAAGAAAACGGAGTGGGCGAGCATGACGCGTGCTCCTCGTGCATGGATCTCGGGCATGAATCAGGGTGCGTGAATCGGGCGGCGCTCAGCCGCCGCGGGCATCGCGGGCGGCCTGGGCCGGGCCGCCCTTGGCGTCGCTGCCGCTCCGCGGCGTGGGCGGTCCGATGATGCCGACCACCTCGGTGTCGTCGAGCATCTCACGGGATTCGAGCTCGCCCGCGAGCCGATCGAGCTTGTCGCGGTGCGTGGAGAGCAGTTCCGCGGCGCGGATGGCGGCCTCGCCGAGGAGCCGTGACACCTCCTCGTCGATGATCTGCGCCGTGTGCTCGCCGAACTCCCGCTGCTCGTAGACGTCGCGGCCGAGGAAGGGATGCTCGTTGGAGACGTGGCAGGCCACCGGCCCGACCCGCTCGCTCATGCCCCAGTTCGACACCATCTTGCGGGCGATCCGCGTGGCCTGCTGCAGGTCGTTCTCGGCGCCCGCCGAGTATTCACCGAACACGAGCTTCTCGGCGGCGCGGCCGGCGAGGATGAAGGCGAGCCGGTTGTTGAGGTCGGACTCGCCGATGTTCATCCGGTCCTCCTCCGGCACGAGCTGCGTCACGCCGAGGGCCCTGCCACGCGGGATGATCGTCACCTTGTGCAGCTTGTCGACGCCGGGCAGCAGCCAGGCGGCCAGCGCGTGGCCCGCCTCGTGGTAGGCCGTCATCTTCTTCTCGCGGCCGGCGAGCAGCTCCTCGCGCTTCGGCCCCATCAGCACCTTGTCGCGGGCGTAGTCGAAGTCGGTGGAGGAGACGGCGTCCTTGTCGTGCCGCGTGGCCCAGAGAGCGGCCTCGTTGACGAGGTTGCGGATGTCGGCGCCGGTGAGGCCGACCGTACCGTCGGCGAGCCGCTCGAGATCGACGTCGGCCGCGAGCGGCACGTTGCGTGTGTGCACCTTGAAGAGGGCGAGCCTGGCCTTCTGATTCGGCCGGTCGACGGTGACGTGGCGGTCGAATCGGCCCGGCCGCAGGAGCGCCGGATCGAGCACGTCGGGGCGGTTGGTGGCGGCCAGCACGATCACCGATTCCGACGGGCTGAAGCCGTCCATCTCGCTGAGGATCTGGTTGAGCGTCTGCTCGCGCTCGTCGTGGCCACCGCCGAGGCCGGCGCCGCGGACGCGGCCGACGGCGTCGATCTCGTCGATGAAGAGGATCGCCGGGGAGGCGTCCTTGGCGGTCTTGAAAAGGTCGCGGACCCGCGACGCCCCGACGCCCACGAACATCTGGATGAACTCGCTGCCGGAGATCGAGAAGAAGGGCACGCCCGCCTCGCCGGCGACGGCCCGGGCCAGGAGCGTCTTGCCGGTGCCCGGGGGGCCCATGAGCAGCACGCCCTTGGGCACACGGCCGCCGAGCCGCTGGAACTTCTGCGGGTCCTTGAGGAACTCGACGATCTCCTTGAGGTCTTCCTTGACCTGCTCGAGCCCGGCGACGTCGGCGAACGTCACCTGTTTGTCGCCGGCGCCGTAGCGCTTGGCGGGCGACTTGCTGAAGCCGCCGAGGAAGCCGGAGTTGCCCAGCGGGTCGCGGGCCCGGCGCAGCGTGAGCCAGAAGCCGGCCATGAGCAGCAGCGGCACGAGCATGTAGAGGCCGAGCAGAAACCCGGTGCCGTCGGTTGGATGCCGCACGGTGGTGCGGACGTTGTGGTCGAGCAGGAGCGTGTTGAGGCCGTCGGCCACGTAGGCGGAGAGCTCCATGCGGAAGTTCTTCGCCGGGGAGCCGCCGGGCGTCCGCTCCACCGCCACCGGGGTGCGGAACTCGCCCGTAAGCGCGTTGCCGGAGATCTCCACGCTCGTGACGTTGCCCGCCTTCACTTGGCGTACGAACTCGTCGTAGCTGACGGCGGTCGACGCGGCCGACTGCTCCCGGGCGACGAGCGTCACCATGGCGAGCGCGCCGAGGATCAGCATGATGACCACCGGCATGTTGAGCGGCTGCCCGAACAGGGAGGGCTGGTTCGCGGGGCCTTTGGGGGCCGGTGCGGAGTTCGTCACGGGAGGGCTCGCGAAGGGGCCGGAGGGAGCCGGAGACCGAGGGAAAACGACCTGATAGTGTAGTCTAGAGGCAACGTCCGCACAGCCGTCGCACGCGCGGCCGGGCGCGGACGAGGCGGGAGCCCGTCGGCGGGGCCATCGTGGGCGAAAGTGAAGCTCGAGAGCCGCGGACGGAGAAGCGGGGCGTGGTGGCGGTGGCGGTGCGCGACGGCCGCTTTCTCGCGATCCGCCGTGGCGCCACGGTCGCAGCGCCGGGCCGGCTCTGTTTTCCCGGCGGACACATCGAGCCGGGCGAGGCCGAGCACGAGGCGGTGGTGCGGGAATGCCGCGAGGAACTGGCCGCCGTCGTCGAGCCGCGCGACTGCGTGTGGCGGAGCGTGACCGCGTGGGGCACGTCGCTGGCGTGGTGGTCCGTGGAGGTGGCCGCCGACGGGGAGCTCGTGCCGCATCCCGTGGAGGTGGCGGAGATCCTCTGGCTCACCGCGGAGGAGATGATCCGCGAGCCGACGCTCCTCGAGGGCAATCGCGACTTCCTCGAGCTCGTGGCGCGGGGTGCGGTGCGGCTGTGACGCCGCGAACGCCGCCGCCGGTTATTCGCCGCCGTCCTTGCCGAGGATGATGCCCTGCGGCTCCTCGGGCGGCGGCAGCGACGGCGGATTGGCCGCGGCCTCGAGCATCATGCGGAAGCGGTTGGATGTCGTGGGCCGGCGCGATGCCGCCGCGGCCGTGGATGACGCTGCCGGTGTCGCGGATGGTGTCACGGCTGCGGAGGCTGTCGTCGACGAGGGGCTCGGGCCACTCGGCGCGGTGACGCGGATGGGTGAGGCGGCTCCGGTCGCGGCGACGAGCCAGCGTTCGAGCGTGATGCGCTCCTGCGGCGTGATGGGGGCCAGGCGGATGGCGTCGTTGGCCGCGGTGTCCGGGTGGCGGTGGCTGATCGTGGCGAGGAAGGCAGGCAGGTCGTGGGGCGTCGCGACCACGGCCAGGAGCGACTCGATGTTGGCCAGCGTATTCACGCGGTCGATCTGGCCGGAGACGTGGCCGCGCTGGAAACGCGGGGCGTGGGCGGAGGGGCCGCCGTGGCATGCGCCGGCGGCGCACTTGTTGAGGATGAGGGGCTGCACCTGCCGGGTGAAGCCGGCCACCAGTTGCGGCCCTGGATCGCCGGCCGACGACTGCCGTGCCGGAATCGTGAGCACCATGGCAAAAACGCCGGACAGCACGCCGGTTGCGGCCCGCCCGAGCGAGGCGTGGCGGCGGGCGATCGAGGCGGTGCGTGGTATGCGCTCCGGCATGACGCGGGAGTGTCCGAGGGCTGCGTGGGGCGTTCGTCTGCGGTGCGGGTCGGGAGGGTAGGGGGCGGGGGAGCGAGGATCAAGATGGGCTGGCTGCGGGGCACGTCACCCGCTACAAACCAGCCGTCGAGACCGGTCGCCGGAGCGTTCTTCACCGCCACCAGGGGCCGATCGACGATCCCTCATGGCCGGCCTGGGGCCGGCGTGCATCCCACCACGGAGACGAGGCGCATGGAGCGGACGTTCGTGATGTTCAAGCCCGACTGCCTGGAGCGCGGGCTGTTGGGCCGGGTGCTGAGCCGCTTCGAGGAGAAGGGGCTGCGGCTCATGGCGATGAAGATGCTTCGCGTCACGCCGGCGCTGGCAAAGCAGCACTACGCCGAGCACGTCGAGAAGCCGTTCTATCCGAACCTCGAGCAGTTCATCACGGCCTCGCCGGTGGTGGCGACCGTCTTTCAGGGGCCGGAGGTGATCCGCGTCGTCCGGGAGATGCTCGGGGCGACGAGCGGCCTGAAGGCGGCGCCGGGGACGATCCGGGGCGACCACTCGTCGAGCCGGCAGATGAACCTGGTGCATGCGTCCGACTCTCCCGAGTCGGCCGCACGCGAGATCGCGATCTACTTCCGGCCCGACGAGATCCAGGACTGGGATCCGACGCTGGCCTGCTGGCTGCAGACCGCGGGCGAGTGACCGCGCGGGTCACTTTTTCCGCAGCAGGCCCGCGGGGGTGTCGGCGGCGAGGCGGTCGATCATGTCGCGGCAGGCCCGCTCGACGGCAGTCTGCCACTGGGCTTCGCCGAGCCCGGCGTTCATGTCGGGCCGCGCGTGGGCGAAAATAACGTCGCGGGCGCTCACGACCAGTGCGCCCAGTCCGTCGGGATGGAACGCGGCCCTGACGTCGGAGGCCCGGCCGCCCTGCTTGCCGAAGCCGGGCACCAGGATCCAGGTGTGCGGCATGGCGGCACGCATCTCGTCGAGCTGCCGCGGCCAGGTGGCGCCGACGACGGCCCCGACGGCGCCGTAGGTGTCGTCGCCCGCCGTCCGCTTTGCGAGAGCCTCCACGCCCGCCGCGACGTGCTCGTAGAGCGGCCGGCCGTCGGCCTGGAGATCCTGGAAATCCTTGCTGCCGGGGTTCGAGGTCTTCACGAGGACGAAGATGCCGGCGTTGCGTTCGGTGGCGGTGCGGACGAAGGGCTCGATGGCGTCGAAGCCGAGGTAGGGGTTGACGGTGAGCGCGTCGCACTTCCACCAGCCGGAGAGCCAGCCGTCGGCGTAGGCTTCGGCGGTGGAGCCGATGTCGCCGCGCTTGCCGTCGGCGAGGACGAGCAGATGCTTGCTCCGCGCGTGGAGGATGACTTCGCCGAGGGCGGTCATGCCGTGCGGCCCGAGCATCTCGAAGCAGGCGAGCTGCGGCTTGACAATGGGCACGAGCGGCGCGATGACGTCGATCACGTCGCAGCAGAAGCGGGCGTAGATGGCTGCCAGGTCCTTCGGGTCGGCGGTGGCCGACGCGCCGAGCGCGGGCGGCATCTGCTCGATGCGGGGGTCGAGGCCGATGCAGGCGGCGGAGCCGCGGGAGAGGATGGCAGTGGCGAGGCGGAGCGAGAAGGGGAGGGAGGAGGAGTGATGCATGATGGTGGGCCAGGTGCAGCAGGGGGTTGGGCCGCGGTTATGAGGGACGGGGGGAATCCGTGTTGAAGGAGTCATCCGGTTGTGCGATAGTGTGGCGGTCGACCGGCGACGATGCGAGAGGCATGGCTGTCGGGCGACGGATTCGGGGCGTGGCGCAGTCTGGCTAGCGCGCTTGACTGGGGGTCAAGAGGTCGCAGGTTCAAGTCCTGTCGCCCCGACGTTTGTTCCCTGATGAGTCCGCTCCACTCCGGAGTCGGGCTCATCCGTTTGGTCGATCCGGTCTCGCGCGCCTCGGCGAGGACCGGCATCGGCCGACGGGCCCCGGCAACACGCCGGAGCTGATTGAGTGTGGTGGTGTTCCTGCTCGGGCGTGGCGGCCGCGTCCGCGCCGCAGTTGCAGGACGATTCGGGGGCGGGAAGCCCGACCCGGTTGCGGCCGTGGATCGGCACCGGCAGGTGTTCCTCGCCGAAGGCGATCACTCCGCGGCGGAGCCCGCGGATAGGCCGCTTGCCCCACATCCGCTCTTCGAACTCCAGGCCGACGAAGACGCCCAGCCGCAGGACGAGCTCGCGGATCTTCGGGTTGGCATTCGGATCGCCCGCGAGCGATGAGATGCCGTCGATCGTCGCCATCAGGGCGTCCACCTGCTCCTCGGGAGTGGCGACGGTAGCTGAGACGGAGGGCGGAGCGGTGAGGTCGGCGATCTGCCGCTGCACTTCGGTCCGCTCCGCGTCGAGCGTGTCGAACGTGCGGGCGATGGCCGCATAGCGTGCGTCATTCTTCTCCGTCGCCATCCGCCGTTCGACGGTCGCGATGTCGCCGTCGAGGTCGGCCAATCGCCTCCGAAGATGCCCAAGAGCTGACGGTTCCTGGGTGTCGGCGCCCGCCGCGGCCTCCGCCCGTGCCTTGGCAAGCAGCCGCTCGCGGATGGCCTCGCGGCCGCCCGCCTTGTCGACCAGTTCTAGGAGCGCAGCCACGAGCATGGTCGTGAGCGGGGCAGCCTCGACGGCATTGTGGTGGCATTCGGTGTAGCCGCTGTTGTAGTAGCGGCCGCAGACGTACTTCAGCTTGCCGCTGTGCGGAATCCCGTGCATGACGCTGCCGCAGCCATCGGTCAGGTCGATGACCCGCGTCGCCAGTGCATAGCGGTCGGGGTTGGTGGCCTTCTGGCCGCTCCGGCGACGTACCTCGGAGATCGATTCCTTTTTCGGCTGCAGCGCCCGCCAGCGATCGGCATCAAAGAACGCCTTGCCACCGGCGTCACCCCGCACGCGGACTTCCTCTGGGTTCTCGAGTAGCTTGGGCTGTCCATCCGGACGGATGTCGTGCTCGTCGAGTTCCCGTGGTCCATCGGCACCGACGCGGCGATACCGTCCCTCGGACCGACGGCCATACTCCTTGATGCCGAGGATGATCGGGTTCGCGCAGAGGTCGCGGACCGTGTTGGGGTGCCACTTGCCCGGGACGTTGTATTCCGCCCCATGGTCGCGGCGGGTGCGGCCGTTGTCAGGCGACGGAATGCGCATGTCGTTGAGCCGGGCGGCGATCTTCTTGCAGCTATCGCCGGAGGCCCGCCACTCGAGGATCATGCACCAGACGGCGATTTTCTCGTCGTCGAGTGGCAGAAACCTGACGTGGTGGCCCGCCCGCCGGATGTTCTCGCCGTCGGCGAGCCACTGCACGAACTCATCGTTCGGGCCGACGAGCGCCCGACCGAAGCCGTACGGTGCCCTGCCGCCGGTGCTCAGGCCCTGGGCAGCCATGCTCTGCTGCACGAAGACGATCCGATCGCCCAGCCGCGGCGAAAACCTGCCGTGCTCCTGGTACTCGACGAGGCCGCCGATGAGATAGAGCATCTCGTTGGTCTTCAGGTCCTCGGGCGTGTAGGTCTTGTCGTGGGTGACGAGCGTGACGCCGCTGGCGATGAGCTCCTGTTCGAGCTGCATCATCTCCAGAAGCTGCTGTGGTCGGCCAAGTCGATCCCGCTTGAACACGTAGACGTGCGACACCGTCGGGTCGGCGATGGCTTCGCGAAGGAATGCCCGGAAGCCGGGCCTGGTCAGATCGCCGCCGCTCACGGCGTCGTCAATAAAAATGTCCTGCAGATGGTGCAGCTTCCGCCGTTGCATCTCCTCGATGTCGGCATAGCTGCCACGGAAGGTCACCCCGACGCTTTCCGACTTGGCCTTCGCCCAGTCGAGCTGCTGCCGAAGGGAGGCCTGCTGGCCGTCGTCGCTGCGTCGCTCGTAGAGGAGCGCCCTGTTCTTGGCCCGGCTTTTCATGGCTGCGGTTCCGTGGGGGAAGAGATGAGGGTGTCGCGGAGCGTCCACAGGAAGTCGGCGAGCACGTCGGCCAGGTCGTTGGAAACGTGCGGCACGCGGACGTGAGCCTTGAGGCTCCGCCACGCCGACGTGACGGTGTGCTGCTGCCACCAGGCCATCATCCGACAGAACGTGTGGTCCATCGCCGCCGACCGGATATGGACCTTTGGCGAGGCGGCGATCCGCCGACGGAGGTCGATCATCAGGGCCGTGGGGTGCGAAACAGCCAGCTCTTGCGGCGTGACGAGGCCGATCTCGAACCAGCGGGCCATCTGCGCGATGGTCATCAGTTCGAAGACGTAGGCCTCGTGGACGAGGTCGGAGAACCGCTTGTTCCCGAACCTGTCGTCGAAGCCGAGCCGCTTGAGCTCGATCTCGGCATCCGCTTCCAGGGCTGCCTTGAAGTCGAGGTCGGCGGCAGAAAGTGGCGGCAGAGTGTCGTGGTTCATGTCTCCTCCGTTGAGACCGTGGGCGTTCCGTCGTGCTGGCGGCCAAGCCCCCATTTTCCCAAGTCGTCCTCGCAGAAGCAAGGATTTCCGGCGTGAAAAATGGGAGGGGATTGACGCGACGCGGTTGGAGTGATCTCGGCCCAGGGCATCACTGCTGAGCGTCGCTACTTGGCGGCCGTGGTGCATTGCGTTCGGCAGCGATCTGTCGGGCGATCATTTCAGCGAGAAATCTGCGGAATTGCTCAACGGTATCCCCGGGTGCGGAAGCATTCTCCCGGGCCGCGTTGGCTGGCTTCCGTTTGTGCGATTTCCCGTTGCGGTGGGAGGAGCCGTTCTTCGAACTGTTGTTGTGGTCGTCCATCGGTCTGATCCACGGGTAAAAACACCGGTGGCGTGCCCTGGGAACTCCATCGGCCCCAGTCGGCACGCCACCGGTTGAAAAATGCTCGGGGAATCGGACGGGTCAGGCGACCCGTCGGCCGCGCCGGCGACGGAACCGCCGGTGCAGTCTGGAGTCGTCGTGTGCATCCCAATCGAGGCCGGCGACCGCGGTCATATCGACGGCGTCGCTGTCGCCGGCATCTGCTCCCGCCGAATGTGCCTCTCGGCCAGTCAGCGCATCACCGCCATCGACGAAAACGATCTCGATGACATGGAAGCCACGGTCACGAATCGTGGTTCGTGACTCGCCGAGGGCTCGCGATACGGCGGTGATGAGGTCTCGGTCAGTTTCTGTGTAGAGCATCTGCGCACTCCATCCCGGAGGTCCGGGGGTAAAAGAAACGCCGCCGGCGAGAAGAGCCGGTGGCGCGGCAAGAGGGGCACGTGGGAACACCCCACCGTGGCCATACACACCGTCGATAGAGACGGCGTGGTGTAAATGAATCAGCTCGCGATCGTGGCAGCGACCGCGTGTGGGCTATCCGGCGAGGCGAACATCCCGCATCAGGCGGTCGAGCATCTCGCCGACGTGGGCCACGAGCATCGCCCGCACCAACGGCAGGCAGTCTGCATAGGGCACGAAGCGGGGCCGGAGGTCGGCCGGTTCGCCGTGCGGCCGTCCGAGGTGTTCGGTGTATTCGACCGAATCCCAGGCGGCGGCACCAACGCCGCCGGGCATCAGCAGCACGGCCTGGAAGAGGATGAAGAGATCGTCTTCATCGCTCGACGTATTTGCCGGCCGGGCGTAGACCACCGGCCCGGTGATCTGAAAATTCCGCACCCCGAGCGACGCCAGTTCGGCGAGGGTGTGGTTGAGGCTCCGGATCGTGTCTTCGGCGCAGTCGAGCGTCGTCGAAATCGTCATGGCGAGTCGCGAAAGATCCGCGGCCCGCTCGGAAAGAGAATCGTTCATGGCATATTCCTTGGTGAGAATGGCGACCGATACAAAGAGGCCGCTCAAGGAATATGCCGCGTTTATGGCGGTGTTTTAGCTGAGGCTGGCGGAATACCCGCGGTACGCTTCGATCATATGCCGTGTTGATCCGCAACAAGCCATGGATGTGGCTTGGCTTCGGTCGCCCGTTTCTCGCACGCCGCACTCATGCCGCCGTCCGACTCACAAGAGCCTCGTCCAGTGTGGTGGCAAACCGGCATCCCAGGTCGGCAAGCCACGTCTCGTGCATCGACCTGTTCTTGTGGTAGTCGTTGGCCAGGAGCGTGACGTCGCGGCCAGCGTGAAGCCCGGCGATCGCGAAGTGCAGCCGATCGGTGATGATGCGTCGATACCGGGCGGCAAGCGTCAGATAGTCGGCCGCGGTCCGGCAGACGATCGCGGGGTCGCGGGAGCGATACGAGGCCGTTCCCGCACGTTCCTCGTCGCGCCGCAGCCACACGCCCAGGTCCCGGGTTGGGGCTGTCGGCGGCTCGCACGCCAGACCGAGGGCCAGATCGGGCGCGAGGATGCCGTCCGGCCGGAACGAGAGGCTCGCTCGCTCGCGCACGAAGACCTTCGCATACGGCCTGTCCTCGGGACCCGTGAACGACTGCGGCAGGATGATCAGCGGCAGCCCCAGCCCGAGCGCCCTTTCGCGGATGCGCTGGTTGTTGGCATACCGCGGCCCCATGTTGCCGCCCCCGCTGAAGATGAGGCAGTCGACGTCCGCCGGCTGTGCGGGATCCTGCACGTGCCACCTGATGCCGAACGCGTCGAGGAGTTGCGCCGTGGCGATCTCGATGAGGTCGTCGCCGACGTTGCCCTCCGCTCGCACGTGGCCCACCCTGCTGCCGACGAGCGGCGCGAAGATGTGGGAAAAGGCGTCGGCATCGAGCAGCCGACGCACCATCACGCCACGGCCGCTCGGCAGCGTGGGCATCGGCTGGGGCGACCGCCGTCGGCGCCGCCAGAACAAGAGTCGCTTCATGCGGATCATGCGGCCCTGCGCTGCCGGCGCTGCGCCGGCAAGACCCATCGAGTCGGTATTGGCAACGTGACAGGCCCGGGGGCATCGCCGGTCTTCACGAGGCCGTGGCTGCAAAACGAGGGCACTGCTGCCCGCGAGTAGTACCGCAGGTTTTCGGTGCCTTCGTTGTTGCGGCTGAAACTCGCAGCCGGCTCGTGCCAGAGGTGCACCGGTGCCGTGCGGTGGAGGATCGACCTCGTGCAAACGCCCACGGCCGCCAGACGTCGCTGCAGATCGCGGTCCTCGAGGCCCCAGCCGACGAACTGCTCGTCGAAGCCGTTCACCCGCTCGAAGTCGCTCCGCCACATCGCGATGTTGTTGCCGGAAAGACGCGGCCGCATGGGTGCCCGCATCCAGGAGTAGCCGGCCGCCCGCACGGCCTTCCAAAACATCCGCCGCCGTTCTCCGCCGGATACAAGCCCGTCGATCGTCCAGCCATGGATGGCGGCGTCGTCAGCTGCGAGCGACGCCTCCCGATCGAGCCGCAGGCAGTCGCTCGCGTTCACGCGCCCCGGTCGCCGCTCGTCGAGGTGGATGCGAACGTGGTCGGGCGGCAGGATGCAGTCGCCATCGGTGAAGAGCAGGTAGTCGGCCGTCGAGGCCGCGGCGCCCTCGTTGCGGCAGCGGGCGAGCCTGAAGCCGTGATGGTCGTGCGTCGTAAACGTGAGCGGAAATGGCACCCGCCGGGCGGTGTCGACGATCAGTCGGTGTGTGCCGTCCCGCGAGCCGTCGTCCGTTACGACCACCTCGAAGCGGCCGTCGACCCCGCGCTGCCGCTCGAGCGACAGAAGGCAGCGCTGCAGGTGGTGCGGCCGCTCGAAGGTCGAGATCAGAATGGCGATGTCGATGCCCATGGCCCCATGTCCGTGCCTGGCTTCGCCGTGCCGCGGTGCGATGCATCGCCGGCATGCGGAAGCCGTGGCTGTTACATCGGGGCCATCGCGGATGCGCCATGAAACGCCTCCCCCAGTGGACGGTTCCGGCAGGATGGCAGATGGCTGCGCGTCAGGGGCTCTACGGGCCTCTCCACGCACACGACGCACCACGCAGCCTGTGACGGCCATGACGGTTGTGGCGGGGGGCACATGGGGAGGGGCGGTGCCCCCTGAGCGAACAAAGCCTCGTTTCTCCCGTAGAAGCCGTAACCCCACATCTAAAAGCTGGCGGTGCGACACATGTGATGCTAATTTCGCCATGTCTCGCACCGGGCGCTGGACGCCGCGATTGAAGGAAACGTGACCCGAGAACAGGGGTGCTCGCATGGCCAGTTCGCCCAGATCGGACTCTCCAGGCGAAGAGGACACCCTTCTTCACGGGTGCTTCGCGGCCCGTCGCGATCGACGCAGTGCCCGTCCAGCTGCGGGCCGTCCGAGGCGCCGCCCGCGCAGGTCAGCAACTCCCGCCACCGTGTTCCCGGAGCAGCTCGAGCAACGGCACCTCATGGCCGTGGTCGGGGGAGTGGACGAACGGTTCTCTCTCCCCGCCGTAACCGGCCTCCAGCTGGTCGTCATCGATGCGTCGTTGGCATCGGATCCGGGCATCGTCTCGTCTTTCGGCAGCGACAGTAGCCTTCTCTTCGAATCTGATAGCGCCGATCTGTTTGCCGACGTCTCGGCCGCTCTCGCTGCGAATGCCGGCGTATCGTCGATCCATCTTGTCAGCCACGGCATGCCCGGGCGGTTCTCGCTTGGAAGCTCGACGTTCGATGCCGCCTCGGTCGACGACTTCGCCGACGGCCTGGTGGCCTGGAGCCGGCTGGCCGCCCCGGGGGCCGACCTCTACATCTGGGGCTGTGATGTGGCCGGTGGCGATGGCGCCTCGCTGATCGACACGATCCATGCCGCCTCGGGTTTCGACGTCGCTGCCTCGACCGACGTCACCGGTCCGGCCGCCCTAGGCGGAGACTTCGATCTCGAATACACCGCCGGCGACGTGGCCGCCCCGCGGCTGGTCGCGGGCGTGGACGTGCTCTGGGACACGACACTCGCGGCGCCGACCAGCTACTCCTTCACCGAAGCCGACGTCAAAGCCGCCGTCACGTCTGCCTTCTCGCGGCTCCAAAACGACATCGCCCCGGCGGTGAGCACGGCTCTCACCAATCGGGTGAGCGGGCAGACCGTCGACGCCTATTCCCAACGCACGGTCGCCGACCTCTTCACGTCGGCCACGTCCGTCAGTCCCACCGACGTAGCCTCGATGCTGTCGCTGGCGACGGCCGCGACCACCTACCTAGGTGCCGCTTCCCCGACCCTCGCCGGCCTGGCGGCGGCGCTCCAGACGCGTCTCGGCGAGATCGTCGCGTCGGCGGGTTCCGGATCGGCGTCGGCAACGGTGACGCCGAAGATCGTGTCCGACGCCAACGACACGGTGACGAAGATCGAACTCGACGTCACGATCGCGGCCACCGGCACCACGACGCAGCCGGTCGACCGCGGCACGGACGCCGCCCCCACGACCTGGGGCCGCCTTTACCAGGACCTGAACTCGGCGGTGAACCTCACGCTGCGTGATACGCCCGTGCTCCGGAGCGGCACGACGTTTTCCGGGGCGTTCACGGTGACGGTCGACCTTGCCGATTCCTCCAACCCCGTCGCCTCGATCGCCATCCCGACGCTCGACCTCACCGGCGGGTTCTTCGGGCACGCGGCGACTGCCGTGCGGTTCGGCGCGCTCGACGCCGCACTGTCGGCGAGCGCCTCACCCTCCCTGCTGACGAGCGTGTCGTTCAGTGGCGGCGCGGAGCGGACCGTGGCCGGCTGGTCGACGGTCGGGGCGTCGGCCTCGGCACTGCCCACGCCGACGGTGACGATCGAGATGCCGGTCGTGGCCAGCGTCGGGGGTACGGCCGTGACGACGGCGGAGAGCAAGGTGACGGTCACGGGCGACTGGGCCGGCGCGACGTCGCCGGCCGTCGCGCTCGCCGGCTTCCAGCGGCTGCAGTGGTTCGGAGGCGTCACCGCCGAAGATATCGTCTCGGCCGTGATGGCAGCGGGCGATGTCTATGCAAGCCTTGTGGCAACGGACGGGCCGATCGGCTTCGCCGTGCCGTTCGTGCAGGACCGCTCCCTCGCCTCGTTCATGCCGTTCGGCAAGGTCTTTCAGGAGACGATCGGCGACGTCGTCGACGTCACCGCGACGACGACCGTCAACGGCCGGAGCGTGACCGGCCGCCCGGCCGACATGCAGACCTTCGGGGACTTCGCGACGAAATTTCCGGGCCTCGGGTTCCAGCCGGTCTACGACCCCGCCGCCGGAACCGTCACGATCCAGGTGACCTCCACCCGAACGGAATCGATCGCCGCGACGCCGGCGGTGCAGTTCGGGATCAAGCCGTTGGGCCGGCTGGGTTTCGACGATCCGGCCGTGCGTACCGTCACCGTGCCGGTGGGCCTCGGGTTCGGCCTGAAGTTCGCGGTCGGCCCGACAGCGCCGATCGTGCTGGGGGCGGCCAAGGCCCCGGTGGAGTCGGGACGGCTGTCGAGCGACGTGTCGCTCACGATTAGGCCGGCGCTCGGTATCGCCACGACGGTCACGATCCGAAAGTCGGACACCGACGGCAACAACTCGGTGGACGACCTGCTGGCGGATGTGAATGCGGCCCTGTCGGGCACGCTGTTGCAGGCGCGTCGCAGTGAAATCGGTGTCGGCCTCGAGTTTTACACGCCCACCGTCGATGCGAGCCTGCCGACCGTGATCACGCTGGAGGCGGGGCGATCGAGCGGTGCGACCGATCTCGGCTTCGACGATGGCCTGCCTTCGACGACCTCGTCGCCGATCACCAGTTACGCCCGGGCGGCGGGCTCGTCGTCGTCGGTCGTGCCCCACGACACACTGCCGTTCGCGACGGCTGCAATGACCATGCCGCTCGGCGGCCTGAAAGGCGCCGTCACTTACGGCCTCAACACGCTGAACTTTACCGGCACGTCGGGCTCCTTGGCCGCCAGTGTCTCGGTCGCCCTGCCGACGGCCGGCGGGCCGGCAGAAGAGTTTTCATCTGATCCATCGCTGCTCACGACCACCATCGTGGATTCGGCCCGCATCCTGCTCTCCGGCCTGTCCTGCATTGGTGCGACGAACGACGTCTCGCCATCCGCCTCGATCAGCATCCAGGTGGACGACTTCACGGCCGGCACGGTCGATGGCTTCCAGCCGGTCGGCGTGCCGCTGCCGGTGCTCGGCCTCGAGGCCGACGGGCGGACGACCGGCAGGCTCTCGGCCGACGCCGCGATCCAGTTCACCTGGGCGGGAACGACCTACGAGATCGCGGTTGCGAAATCTGCCGCGAGCGACAATTCTTCGTTCACCGACCTGCTCGACGACTTCAGCCTCGCCCTCAAGTCCGCCCGGATCGTGACGAACGGCGTTGCCGGCGGCTCACCGGTGGATCTGACGTCCGATCTCTCGGTGACCGGAAGCGGCGGCCGGGTGACGGTGCTCTGCACGTCGGATACGCCGTCGACGATCGTGCTGTCGGGCAAGCTCGTTCCGAACCTCGCCGCGGGAGGAGCGACGACCGGACGGCTCGGCTCAGACACGGTGGTGTACTTCGTCGACGGTTCGACCACCTACACCGTCGCCGTGGCGAAGTCCGCGACCACCGACAACACGTCATTCGCCGACCTCGTTGCCGACATCAACGCGGCCCGCGTCACGGCGACGCGGCAGATCGGTTCGGCGGATCCCGAGACCTTCGACGCCACGTCCACGGTGCAGTTCACGGCCGGCACCGGCGCGAGCGTGCAGCCGCAGGTCGCCGCCCAGCTGCCCAATCCCGAATACGCCACGGTGGGCATGCCGGTGGCTTCGAGCCTCGGCGAGGCGGGCTACCAGTCGAAGCTCACCGTGGCGGCGGTGGCCGACGCCCTGAAACAGGCGACCTCGGTCTACTCCACGTTCGCCACCGACCTGCGGTATTACGCGGACGTGACCTGGCCGCTGCTCGCCGGGCCGCTCGCTCAATACATCTCGTTCGACACCGGGCTCGCCGCCCGGCTGGCGACGCTGTCCACGCTGACGGCGGATTCCCCGGCGGAGCTGGAAAGGGCGATCGAGCGTGCCATGTCGCTGCCGACGAGCGATCTGGCTATCTCCTTCGACAGCAGCCGGCTCGCGTACCGGATCGACATGGCCTACCGCACGAGCGTGGCCAAGAAGATCGAGTTCGAGGCCGATTTGCTTCCCTACTATCTGGAGCTCGGCCGCCTGCCGCCCAAGGGCATCGACCAGCTCATCGACGGCGATGCGAAGACGCCGCTTGACCTCGTGCTCTCTGCCACGAGCGTGTTCAGCGTGGGCATCGACCTGACGTCGATGAAGACGTTCCTCTACGGCCACGACGGCGGCCAGACGGCGGCGGTCGGTGACGGCACGTCGTTCCGCATCGACGTCGCCGTCAACGGCACGAAGCTCGAGTTCCCAGCCGAGTTCGGCATGTTCGTCAAGGACGGGAAGGCGTCGATCAAGGACGGCGCCCTGATCGTCAAGCTCGACGGCCCGACCGGCACAGCTCCGTCGTCGCAGTATTTCGTGCGTCCCGAAGCCGGCCAGTTGTCCGCCCTCGCGATCGCCAACTACTCGGTGCAGGTGACCGGGAAGGTGTCGGCCAACATGCCGATCTGGGACGAGTTCGCGCCCGCGTCGACGACGCAGCAGAGCATCAAGGACGGCCAGACGTATCTGGCAACCGACTACGACAACATCAAGAGCCACCCGGCGAGCTTCTACCTCGGTATTTCCGACCTTGGCAAGTACCTCCGCCTCATCGATGAGCTCGACACGGCACAGGCGGCGATCACATCGCTCCGCCAGTCCGGGAACGGAGCCGACGCCACCGGCGTGACGCTGGAGCAGTGGCAGCAGAGGCTCGGCCTCGCCGCCTCCGACCTGCCCGACGCTCTGCGGGTCTTCGCGCCGGAACTCGACAACGCCACCTCCCTGTTGGGTGCCGACAACAGCGTTTTCGACCTGGTTCGCGATCCCTCCATCGTCCTCGACACGCTCGATACCGTGCTCCGGCTCTTCGAAAACAGCCTGCGCACCGTCAACAATCTCGAGCTGCCGCTCATCGGCAATGGTCTCGGCGGCGCCGTCGATGGCACGCTCGGCTTCCGTCGCGGCTTCCTGCTCGACATGCGGAGGCAGCTCCGCGGCGCCGGCCAGAGCTTCTTCGACGTCGCCCGGCAGGGGATTTTCGACCTGCTTGGGCCGAAGGGGGCCGGCATCCTCCTGCAGTACAACGGCCTCAACGCGATCCGTTCCGTCGAGGGCATGGTCGCCGCGGAGGGGAAGGGCGACGTCGGGCTCACCTTCTTCGACGAGCTCGGCAACGAGCTGAAGACGAACGTGCGCAACGCCACGTCGTTCGAGTTCAACATCCGCCTTGGCCAGAAGCTGTTCGACACCGGGATCAATCTCGGCTTCAAGCTCGACCAGCTCGAGCCGTTCCTGCGGCTCCAGCTCGACGGCGGCCTGCGGCTCGGGCTGGGCTGGGATCTGTCGATCGGGTTCGGCGTCGATCGCTACCTCGGCCCCTACATCAAGCTCGATCCCGATAACCCCGAACTGCAACTGCGGTTCGACGCCACCCTCACGGGTGCATCGGCGAAGTACACCCAATCGTGGGACGCGGCGGGTAAGTATTGGAAGATCGTGGACGGCAATGGCCAGCCTATCGTCAATCCTGACACGAACGCCCCGTACCACGCCGTCGCCGTCGACAAGTACGGCGCCGACGTGACCGCCACGGTGCCGCGGGTGACCGTGCTTCAGTCATCTTGCAGCGTGGGGGCCCTGGGAGGCAGCCTCGTGCTTGGGGACACGTCTTCGTATCCCACGAGCGGCGCGATCACGATCACGGATGGCACAAACGCGACCGTGCTCACCTACACGGGCAACGTCACCGGCACGGGCACGCTCACCGGGGTCGCCTACAAAAGCGGTGATGCCTCGCGGACCTACGCCGCCGGCTCGCGGGTGTCGCTAAACCCGGCTGCCGCGACGGACGAGTGCGACTGCGGCGACGCTCCCACGAAGACGAGCGCCGGCGCGCCGATCTGGTGGGTCGTCGCCGCCCAGACGGCGTCGGGCGACTGGAAGCCGGCCGAGTTCAACGACATGCGGCAGTACGTGCCGCAGGATTCGCCGTTCGTCCACACGATGATCGAGGTCAAGAACATGGCCCCCGCCCGGCTCGTCGGCGGCCTGTCCTTCCTCAAGCTCGCGGCGAGCGACATGGTCCGCCGCGGGCTCTCGAACTACTCCGACT
>JBILVO010000039.1:0-28253 GCA_044370415.1 Pirellulales bacterium | reverse complement strand
GAGAAGTGGGCCCGCCACTGGCTCGACCTCGCCCGCTACTCCGACTCCAACGGCTACGAGAAGGACCTGCCCCGCGACATGTGGGCCTGGCGCGACTGGGTGATCACGGCGTTCAACCGCGACCTGCCCTACGACCAGTTCGTGGTCGAGCAGATCGCCGGCGACCTGCTGCCGCAGGCGACGCAGGACCAGATCATCGCCACAGGATTTCTCCGCAACAGCATGCTCAACGAGGAGGGGGCGATCATCGCCGAGGAGTTCCGGATGGTCGAGATGTTCGACCGGATGGACTGTGTCGGCAAGGCGGTGCTCGGCCTGACGACGCAGTGCGCCCAGTGCCACTCCCACAAGTTCGACCCGCTCACGCAGGACGAATACTTCGGCATGTTCGCCTTCCTGAACGACACCCACGAGGCCCGCTCTTACGTTTACGCTCCCGAGCAGCTGCAGGCGCTCGCTGCAGTCCGGGCCGACGTCGCCGCCATCGACGAGGAGATCCGCACGCTGCGGCCGCAGTGGCAGGCCGAGATGGAGGCGTGGGCGGCCGCGGCAGTGGCGAAGCTGCCTGAGTGGACGCCGGTCCGGATGGACGAGATGCACTCGAGCGGCCTGCTCACGCATCCCACGCAGCGGGCCGACGGTTCGATCCTCCTGATCGGCCACCGCGACGCGGTCCACTTCTTCGACGGCCGGCCCGACCTCACCGGGGCCACGGCCCTGCAGCTCGAGGCGCTCACCGACGGCGACCTCTTCATGAACGGCCCCGGCCGCGACGGCCGCTGGACCGTGGCCCGGCTGCAGGTGCAGGTGAAGAGGCCCGCTGCGAAGGACTGGGAGGACGTGAAGCTCGTCAATGCCACGGCCGACTTCTCCGAGCCGGAGCAGATGGTGCCGCGGCCGGGCTACGACCCCAAGAAGGCGGAGGAGAAGAAGGAGGGGCAGAAGAAGGACGGGCTGTCGCCGACGGTCTCGATCGGACCGGTGGCGAACATGATCGACGGCGACGAGCACTCCGCCTGGCGGGCCGACCGGGGCCACCTCCTCAAGCACCAACCGTCGGTCGCCGTGGTGCAGTTCGAGAAGCCGCTCGACCTGCCCGCAGGCACGCAGCTGCGGATCTCCATGAAGGCACAGGGCGGCACGAACGACATGCTCGGCTGCTGCCGGGTCAGCCTGACGAAGTCCGCCGCGGCCGCCGCGCCGCCGATCGACCACGGCGCGATCCTCGCCGCCCGCACGCCCGCCGCCGAGCGGACCGCCGCCGACCGCGCGGCGCTCTTCGCGGCGTGGCGGAAGGCGATCCCCGAGTTCTCGCCGCAGAACGAGCGGATCGCGGCCGCCTGGGCGAAGGTGCCGCAGGCTCTCACCACCGTGATGCACGCCGCACCGCGGTCGGCCGCGCAGCGGCGTCCCACGCACCTGCTCGACCGCGGCACGTGGAATCAGCCGAAGCACGAGGTGCGGCCACACGTGCCCGCCGCCCTGCACCCGCTCGCGGCGTCGGCCGACCCGCCGCGGCTGGCGTTCGCGAAGTGGCTCGTCGATCCCCGCTCGCCGCTCTCAGCCCGCGTCGCCGTCAACAGGATCTGGCAGACGCTCTTCGGCCAGGGGCTCGTGGAGACGCCCGACGACTTCGGCACGCGGGCACCGGTGCCCGTGCACCGCGGGCTGCTCGACTGGCTGGCCGTCGACTTCATGGAGAAGGGCTGGAGCCAGAAGGAGGCGATCCGGCAGATCGTCTCGAGCGCCGCCTACCGCCGGTCATCGGCGGCCACGCCGGGCGCGGTGGACTCGCTGGACCTGGATCCCGCCAACCGGCTGTTGGCCCGCGGACCCCGGTTCCGGCCCGACGCGGAGGTGGTCCGCGATCTCGTGCTCGCGGTGTCGGGCCTGCTCACCGAGAAGCTGGGCGGCCCGAGCGTCTATCCGCCGGTGCCGAAGAACGTGCTCGAGTTCAACTACGTCCAGATCGCCTGGCCCGAGGCCACCGGCGCCGACCGCTACCGCCGGTCGCTCTACACGTTCCGCCGCCGGTCGATGCCCGATCCGGCGCTCGGCACGTTCGACGCGCCCAACGGCGACATCTCCTGCGCCCGCCGGCTGCGGAGCAACACGCCGCTCGCGGCGCTCACCGGCCTGAACGAGCCGATCTTCGTGGAGGCGGCGCGGGGGCTGGCCCTGCGCACGCTCGCCGAAGGGGGCGCCGACGACGCGAGCCGGGTGGAGCGGGCATTCCTCCTCTGCACGTCGCGGCTGCCGACGGCCGAGGAGAAGCGGGAGCTGCTCTCGTTTCTGGCGTCCCAGCGGAAGCGGCTGGCCGACGGCTGGCTCGATCCGCGTGAGATCGCGTCGGGCGATCACGACAAGCTGCCCGGCCTGCCCGCCGGCGCGACGCCGCAGGACGCGGCCGCGTGGACGCTCGTCTCGCGGGTGCTGTTGAACCTCGACGAAACCGTGACCAAGAACTGACACCGAACGCGCCCTCAGGCACCGACACGAGTCACAGGACACGACCCATGAATCACGCCGACACCCGCGAGATCGCAGCCGCCCGCGGCCGGCTCCTCTCCCGCCGCTGGTTCTTCGGCGACTGTGGCGTCGGCCTGGCGGGCATCGCCGCCGGGGCGCTCGCCGCGCGCGAGTCGGCGGCGGCGGTCGGGCCGCCGTCGCCGCTGGCCGTGAAGCAGCCACACCACGCCCCCAAGGCGAAGCGGGTGGTCTACATGTTCCAGGCCGGCGCTCCGAGCCACCTCGAGCTCTTCGACTGGAAGCCGGAGCTCGCCAAGCATGACGGCCAGCTCCCGCCCGCCGGACTCCTCGAGGGCTACCGGGCGGCGTTCATCAATCCGAATTCCGCGCTCCTCGGTCCGAAGTGGAAGTTCCAGCCCTACGGCAGGGCCGGGATCGAGATGAGCGAGCTTCTGCCGCATGTCGGCGGGATCGCCGACGACATCTGCCTCATCCGCTCGATGCAGACCGACGCCGTGAACCATGCCCCGGCGCAGATCATGATGAACACGGGCTCGCAGCAGTTCGGCCGGCCGAGCTTCGGCGCCTGGACGCTCTACGGCCTCGGCAGCGAGTCGGAGAACCTGCCGGGGTTCGTCGTGCTCACCAGCGCCAAGGGGACCAGCGGCGGCGCGAGCAACTATGCGTCCGGGTTCCTGCCCACGGCCTACGGCGGCATCCCGCTGCGGGGCAGCGGCGATCCCGTGCTCTACCTCTCGAATCCGAAGGGCATCGACAGGGAGACGCAGCGGGCCTCGCTCGACGCGCTCCACCGGCTCAACGACCTGGCCCTCGGCCGGTTCGGCGACCCCGAGATTGCCGCGCGGATCCAGGCCTACGAACTGGCGTACAAGCTGCAAGAGAGTGCGCCCGAACTCATGAACCTCGCCGACGAGCCCAAGGAGACGCTCGCCCGCTACGGCATCACCGACCCCAACCAGCCCGGCTACGCCCGCAACTGCCTGCTCGCGCGGCGTTTGCTCGAGCGGGGCGTGCGGTTCGTGCAGCTCTTCCACGAGGCCTGGGATCAGCACGGTAACCTCAAGAACGGCGTCAAGCAGAACTGCCTCGACACGCAGCAGGCCTCGGCGGCGCTGGTGAGCGATCTGAAGGAGCGGGGCCTGCTCGACGACACGATCGTGATCTGGGGGGGCGAGTTCGGCCGCACGCCGATGGTGCAGGGGGGCAACGACGGTCGCGACCACCACAACCGTGCCTTCTCGCTCTGGCTGGCGGGCGGCGGGATCAGGCCCGGGCACGTGCACGGGAAGACCGACGAGCTTGGCTTCAACGTCGTCGAGGACCCGGTGCACGTGCACGACCTCCACGCCACGCTCCTGCACCTGCTCGGCTTCGACCACCTGAAGCTCACGTTCCGCTCCCAGGGCCGCGACTTCCGGCTGACCGACGTGCACGGCACACTCGTGAAGGGAATCCTCGCCTGAGGGCGGACGGTTGCCGCTGAAAGACGATGCGATGATGCAAGCCTTCAATGACGTGCGGTGCGGCGTGCGGCGAGCGTGGCGGCGCCGCCTGTGTGCCGGCGTGTGCTGTGCGTGGCTGGCCATGCCCGGTGTGGCGGCGGCCGCGGATTCGCCGCCGTCGTTCACCCGCGACATCAAGGGGATCCTCTCCAACCGCTGTGCCCGCTGCCACGGGCCCGACCCGACGTCGCGGCACGGCGGCGGCGACGGCGGCCTGCGGCTCGACACTTTCGAGGGCGCCACGGCCGACCTCGGCGGGCACGCCGCGCTCGTTCCGGGCAATCCCGCCGCCAGCGAGATCATCCGCCGCATCAGCTCCGACGATCCCGACATCGTGATGCCACCCCCCGAGGCGGGCGACCGGCTCGCGCCGCGGCAGGTCGATCTGCTCACACGCTGGATCGCAGCGGGGGGCCGCTACGAGCCTCACTGGGCCTACGTGCCGCCGGTGCGTCCGGCCGTGCCCGCCGTGAGAAGCGCCGCCTGGCCGAGAAACGACATCGACCGCTTCATCCTCGCCCGGCTGGAGGCCGAGGGGCTCACGCCGCAGCCGGAGGCCGACCGGGCCACGCTCATCCGCCGGCTCGCGCTCGACCTCACCGGCCTGCCGCCGAGCCCGGAGCAGGTCGACGCCTTCGTGGCCGACGCGTCTCCCGACGCCGTCGAGCGGCTCGTCGACCGGCTGCTCGGCGACGACGGCTACGGCGAGCACATGGCGCGGCAGTGGCTCGACCTGGCCCGCTACGCCGACAGCGCCGGCTACGCCGACGATCCGCCGCGGACGATCTGGGGCTGGCGCGACTGGGTCGTCCGGGCGTTCGACGGCAACATGCCGTTCGACGAGTTCACCGTCCGCCAGCTCGCCGGCGACCTGCTGCCCGAGGCCACGCTCGACGACCGGGTTGCGACCGGCTTCCACCGCAACACGCTCACCAACAGCGAGGGGGGCACGATCGACGAGGAGTTCCGCACGGTCGCGGTGGTCGACCGCGTGAACACGACGATGAGCACCTGGATGGGCACCACGATCGCCTGCTGCCAGTGCCACGACCACAAGTACGACCCGCTCTCGCAGCAGGAGTTCTTCGGCATCTACGCGATCCTGAACAACACCGCCGACGAGGACCGCAAGGACGAGACGCCGGTCGTGCGGATCCCCTGGGAGCCCGTCGACGCGCGGCGGGCGACGGTCGAGAGGGAGATCGCGGAGATCGAGCGGCAGATCCCGCCGCCAGCAAAGGGCGCGGTCGAGCCGCCGGAGTTCCGGCCGGCCCGCGATCTCGTGGCGGGCCTGCGCAAGAGGCTCGAGGGCGATCCGCCCGTCACCGTGCCCGTGCTCGAGGAGCTCGCGGGCGACAAGCGGCGGGTCACGAAGCTGCAGCACCGCGGCAACTGGCAGGACCTCGGCCCGGAGATCGCCGCGGCGCTGCCGGCGGTCTTCCCGCAGCCCGCGGCGGGGGCGGAAGGTCGGCTCGACCGGCTCGCGCTGGCGAAATGGCTCGTCGATCCGCGCAATCCGCTCACGGCCCGGGTCGTGGTGAACAGGCTCTGGGAGCGGCTCTTCGGCATCGGCATCGTGTCGACGAGCGAGGAGTTCGGCAGCCAGGGCGAGCTCCCGAGCCATCCCGAGCTGCTCGACTGGCTGGCCACGGAGCTCGTGGCGCGGAAGTGGGATCTCAAGGCCGTGCAGCGGCTCATCGTGACGAGTGCCGCCTACCGGCAGACCTCGAAGGCGTCGCCGGAGCTCGTGGCCCGCGACCCGGAGAACCGTCTCGTCGGCTGCGGCCCGCGGGTGCGTCTCTCTGCCGAGGTGATCCGCGACCAGGCGCTGGCCGCCGCGGGACTGCTCTCGCGGAAGAAGGGGGGCCCGAGCGTCCGGCCGCCGCAGCCCGACGTGGGACTCAAGGCCGCCTTCGGCAGCGGCATCGACTGGAAGACGAGCGAGGGGGAGGATCGCTACCGCCGCGCCCTCTACACGACCTGGCGGCGGAGCAACCCCTATCCGTCGATGGCCACGTTCGACGCGCCCTCCCGCGAGGTCTGCACGATCCGCCGGCCGCGGACGAACACGCCGCTGCAGGCGCTCGTCACGCTCAACGATCCGGTCTACGTCGAGGCGGCGCAGGCGCTCGCGCGGCGGATGGTGCGCGAGGGGGGCGGCGCCGACACCGACCGGGCCGCCCGCGGCTTCCGGCTCGTGCTCGCCCGCCGGCCGAACCCCGCGGAGACGGACCGGCTCCTGCGGCTGTACGCCGACGCGCTGGCCGGCTTCCGGACCGACGCTGCCGACGCGAAGAAGATGGCCACCGAGCCGCTGGGGCCGGTGCCGTCCGACCTCGGCGTGGACGAGGCCGGTCTGGCCGCCTGGTCGGTCGTGGCCAATGTGATCCTGAACCTCGACGAAACGTTCATGTGTCCGTGACCATGTGTCCGTGATCGGGCAGCCGCCCGTCACCGGAGGGCCAAGCATGCATCCGCTCCTCGAACAGAAGCTCCTCGCCACCCGCCGCCACCTGCTCGGCGGTATGGCCGGCGGCATCGGCGCGATCGCGATGCGCGAGCTCTTCGGCGCCGCGGGGTTCACGCCGCCGTCGCCCTCCGACCCGATGTCCCCGCGGCAGCCACCGCTGCCCGCCAAGGCGAAGCGGATGATCGTCATCCACCTGACGGGCTCGCCGCCGCACCTCGACCTCTACGACCACAAGCCCGAGCTCGTGAAGCACTCCGGCGAGGACTGCCCCGCCGAGACGATCGCCGGCAAGAAGTTCGCCTTCACCAGCGGCACGCCCAAGCTGCTCGGCACGCCCCGCTCGTGGATGCGATGCGGCCAGAGCGGCATGGAGCTTTCCGACGCGATCCCGAACCTGCACCGGGTCGCCGACAAGCTCTGCCTCGTGAAGAGCATGTTCACCGATCAGTTCAACCACGCGCCGGCAGAGCTCATGGTCTACACCGGCAGCCCCCGCGCGGGCCGGCCGAGCCTCGGCAGCTGGGTGACCTACGGCCTCGGCAGCGAGAACGCCAACCTGCCCGGCTTCGTCACGCTCATCTCCTCGGGCGTGCAGCCCAACGGCGGCACGAGCAGCTTCGGCTCCGGCTTCCTGCCGAGCGTCTACCAGGGTGTGCAGTGCCGCTCGAAGGGCGATCCCGTGCTCTTCGTCTCCGACCCGCCCGGCATGGATCGGGCGATGCGGCGGAAGAGCCTCGATGCCCTCAAGGACCTGAACGAGCTGCAGGCCCGCGAACTCGGCAATCCCGAGACGGTGACGCGGATCGCACAGTACGAGCTCGCCTTCCGCATGCAGGCGAGCGTGCCGGAAGTGATGGACATCTCCCGCGAGCCGCCGGACGTGCTCGCGGCCTACGGCGCCGTGCCGGGTGAGGCGAGCCTCGCCAACAACTGTCTGCTGGCCCGCCGGCTGGTCGAGCAGGGGGTGCGGTTCGTGCACCTCTTCGACTGGGGATGGGACTTCCACGGCACCGGCCCGGCGGAGGACATCCGCGACGGCCTCACCAAGAAGGCGGCCACGTTCGACAAGCCGGCCGCCGCGCTGATCGAGGACCTCGAACAGCGGGGGCTGCTCGACGACACGCTCATCCTCTGCACGGGGGAGTTCGGACGCACGCCCTTTCGCGAAGGTCGCACGGCTGCCGGCGCCATCCTCGGCCGCGACCACTACCCCGACTGCTACTCGATCTGGATGGCTGGCGGCGGCGCAAAGCCCGGATACGTCCACGGCGACAGCGACGAGCTCGGCTTCAAGGTGGCCCGCGACAAGGTGCACATCCACGACCTGCAGGCGACGATCCTCCACCTGCTCGGCTTCGATCACACGAAGCTCACCTACCGCTTCCAGGGCCGCGATTTCCGGCTCACCGATGTGCACGGAAACGTCGTCAAGGAGCTGCTCGCATGATTCCGTCCCCGCGCCGCACGATCGTTCACGGCGGCCTCGCGTGCACCAGGTCCGTCGCGCTGATGAGCGTGCTGACGTGCGCTGTTGCGCACGTCGCCGGGCCTGCGTCCGCCGCCGACACGCTCCGGTATGACCGCGACGTGCGGCCGATCCTCGCGGAACACTGCTTCGCCTGCCACGGGCCGGGCACGCAGGAGGCCGGTCTGCGGCTCGATTCCGCCGAGGCCGCCACTCGCCCGCTCGAGAGCGGCACGCGGGCCATCGACCCCGCCGCTGCCGCGGCGAGTGAGCTGCTCGCCCGCATCGCCGCCACCGATCCCGACCTGGTGATGCCGCCGCCCCACGCCAAGAAGGTGCTCACCGCCGCGCAGAAGGAGCTCCTGCGGCGGTGGATCGAGTCGGGCGCGAGCTACGAGCCGCACTGGTCGTTCCGGCCGATCGTGAGGCCGGGCGTCCCCGATGGCACAGCCGGCGCCAGTCCGATCGATCGCTTCCTCGAGGCCCGGCTTGCCGCCGAGGGCCTGAACGTGAATCCCGAGGCCGACCGCGAGACGCTCATCCGTCGGGCGACGTTCGCGCTGACGGGCCTGCCGCCGAAGCCGGCGGAGGTCGACGCCTTCCTGGCCGACACCGCACCGGACGCCTACGAGCGGCTCGTCGACCGGCTCATGAACAGCCCGCACCACGGCGAGGAGATGGCACGGCACTGGCTCGACGTGGCCCGCTACGCCGACACGCACGGGCTGCACCTCGACAACGAGCGGGAGATGTGGGCCTACCGCGACTGGGTCGTGAAGGCCTTCAACGACAACCTTCCCTTCGACCGCTTCACGATCGAGCAGATCGCCGGCGACCTCCTGCCGAACTCCACCCGCGACCAGCAGGTCGCCACCGGCTTCTCCCGCTGCAACGTGACGACGAGCGAGGGGGGCTCGATCGACACCGAGCTCGTCTTCCGCTACGCGATCGACCGCACGGCGACGATGACCAACGCCTGGATGGGCCTCACGGGCCAGTGCGCGGTCTGCCACGATCACAAGTTCGACCCGCTCTCGGCCCGCGAGCTCTATTCGCTCTACGCCTTCTTCAACTCGGCCGCCGATCCCGGCTTCGACGGCAACATCCTGCGGACGGCTCCGGCGATCCGGCTGGCCACGCCCGCGCAGGAGCAGCAGCTGGCCGAGCTCGAGGCCCGGCGGCAGGCGGCTGAGACGGAGCTCGCCGCGGCCATCGCCGCCGCGGCCTACGTCGATCCGGCCTCGGTCACGCCGCCGCCGACCCGCCGCGACCTCGTCTGGATCGACGACGACTTCCCGGCGGGCGCCGCGGTGCAAAGCGGCCTGGGGGCGGCGACCACCTGGTTCACGTCGCAGACACCCGGCGAGGTCTTCTCCGGCACGCGGTGCCTGGAGCGGACGGCCGTCGGCCTCGGTCAGGATTTTTATGCCGGTGGCGCGGAGCCGCTCTCCCTGCCGGCCGGAGCCGAGATCGTCGCCCACGTCTGGCTCGACCCGGCGAATCCGCCGCGGGCGGTGATGCTCGAGTTTCGCACGACCGACTGGAAGCACCGGGCCGTGTGGGGCGATTGGACGGCCGTGCATGTCGTCGACGGCAGGACCGACAGCCCCCAGCTGTTCCACGCCGGTCCGTTGCCCGAGGCGGGCGCTTGGGTCCGCGTCGCGGTACCCGTCGAGAAAATCGGCCTCGCCGGCCAGAAGGTGACCGGCGTCGGCTTCGTGCAGGCCGACGGCCACGTCCGCTGGGACCGCTGCGGCGCGGCGGTGACCGACGACTCGGCGAAGAATCCCGCGCGGTCGCTGGCAGCCTGGTGGCAGGAGCGGGTGGGCAAGGACAAGCTCGACGACGTGCCGGAGCCGCTGCGGAAGCTCGTCAAGCAGGGCCCGGACAAGACCACCGATCCTGCGGAGCTGGGCCGCGTCCACCGGCACTGGCTCACAAAGGTCTGGGCGGAGCCGCCGCGACGGCTGGCCGACGCCGCGGCCCGGCTGGAGGCGGCGGAGAAGATCGCCCGCGATCTGGCGGTGGCGATTCCCAACACGCTCGTTTTCAAGGATCAGGCCACGATGCGGGACAGCTTCGTCATGCAGCGCGGCGCCTACGACAAGCCGGGTGAGAAGGTGACCCGGGGCACGCCCGCGTTCCTGCCCAAGCTTGTCGCCGCCGACGCCGCGGCCCCCTCGCGGCTCGATCTCGCGAAGTGGCTCGTCGCGCCGGAGCATCCGCTCACCGCGAGGGTCGCGGCCAACCGGCTCTGGCAGCAGCTCTTCGGCACCGGCCTCGTGAAGACGAGCGAAGACTTCGGGATGCAGGGGGAGCCGCCGAGCCATCCCGAACTGCTCGACTGGCTCGCCGCGGAGTATCGCGACGGCGGCTGGGACACCCGGAAGCTCGTACGGATGATCGTCACGAGCCGGGCCTTCCGCCGGTCGTCCGCGGCCGACGCCGCGCAGCTGGCCCGCGATCCGGAGAACCGGCTCCTCTCCCGCGGCCCGCGGATCAGGCTCGACGCCGAGCAGATCCGCGACAACGCGCTGGCGGTCTCCGGGCTGCTCGTGCCCCGGCTCGGCGGTAGGGGTGTGAAGCCCTACCAGCCCGACAACATCTGGGAGCCCGTCGGGTTCAACAGCTCCAACACCCGGTTCTACGCCCGGGACACCGGCGAGTCGCTCTATCGGCGGAGCCTCTACACGTTTCTCAAGCGGACGGCCCCGCCCCCGTTCATGGCGAATTTCGACGCTCCCAACCGCGAGCAGTTCTGCGCCCGGCGGGAACGCAGCAACACGCCGCTGCAGGCGCTGCAGCTGATGAACGACGTGCAGCACGTCGAGGCCGCCCGCGGCCTGGCTTCCCGGCTGCTCGGCGAGGCCAGTGGCGACGACGCCGGCCGCATCGAGTGGCTCTTCCGCACCGTGCTCGCCCGCCGTCCGCAGCCGGCGGAAGCGGCGGTGGTGGCCGAGGCGCTCGCCGGCCACAGGAAGCGATACGCGGCAGATCCGGACGCCGCCCGGAAGCTCGTCGCCCACGGTGAATCAAAGCCATCGGAATCGCTGCCGGCGGACGAGCTCGCGGCCTGGACGCTCGTGGCCAACATGATGCTGAACCTGGACGAAACCCTGACGAGGAACTGAGCGATGTTCTCCCCGACTCCCGATCGCATCGAGGCGGCGCGGCTGGCCGCGTCCCGCCGCGCCTTCCTCGCGTCGTCGGGTGTGAGCCTCGGCGCGGCGGCGCTGGCCCTCCTCGAGGGCCGCGCGCGGGCGGCGGCCGTCGACCCCGCGGCGGCGCGGCCCGCCGGCACCGGCCGGATCCATCCAGCGCTGCCCGGGTTTCCGCATCACACGCCGAAGGCCAAGGGCGTGATCTACATCCACACCAACGGCGGCCCGTCGCAGATCGATCTCTGGGACTACAAGCCGAAGCTCCAGGACTACTTCGACAAGGACATCCCGCCGAGCGTCCGCGGCGACCAGCGGATCACCACCATGACCAGCGGCCAGGCCCGGTTTCCGGTCGCCCCCTCGAGGTTCCGCTTCGAGCAGCGGGGCCAGTGCGGCCGCTGGATCAGCGCCGACCTGCTGCCGCACACGGCGGGCATCGTCGACGACATCGCGCTGGTGAAGACCGTCCACACCAACGCCATCAACCATGATCCGGCCTGCACGTTCGTCATGACCGGCAGCGAGATCCCGGGCAAGGCGAGCATCGGCAGCTGGCTGGCCTACGGCCTCGGCAGCGAGAGCGACGACCTGCCGGCCTTCGTCGTGTTCACGCCGCTGCCCGACATCAATCCCTCGCAGGCCCTCTTCACCCGGATGTGGTCGAGCGGCTTCCTGCCCACCCGCTATTCGGGAGTGGCGCTCCGCGGCTCGGGCGACCCGGTGCTCTACCTGCCGAATCCCGACGGCGTCACCGCGGCCGACCGCCGGCGGATGCTCGACGGTCTCGGCCGGCTCAATGCGCTGGGCTACGACCGCTACCGCGACCCTGAGATCCAGACCCGGATCGCGCAGTACGAGATGGCCTTCCGCATGCAGTCGAGCGTGCCGGAGCTCGCCGACCTCTCCGACGAGACGGCGCAGACGCTGGCGATGTACGGCGACGACGTGCACAAGCCGGGCTCGTTCACGCACAGCCTGCTCCTGGCCCGACGGCTCGTCGAGCGGGGCGTGCGGGTGGTGCAGATCCTGCACCGCGGCTGGGACCAGCACGGCAACCTGCCGAAGGACCTGGCGTCGCAGTGCCTCGACACCGACCAGGCCACCGCCGCGCTCGTCAAGGACCTCAAGCAGCGCGGCATGCTCGACGAGACGCTCGTGGTGTGGGGGGGTGAGTTCGGTCGCACCGTCTACTCACAGGGCACGCTCACGAAGGAAAACTACGGCCGCGACCACCACCCGCGGAACTACTGCATGTGGATGGCCGGCGGCGGCGCGAAGTCCGGCATCTCCCACGGCGAGACCGACGACTTCAGCTACAACGTCGTCCAGGACCCGGTGCACGTCAACGACTTCAACGCCACGATCCTGCACCTCATGGGGATCGACCACGAGCGGTTCACGTTCAAGTTCCAGGGCCTCGACCAGCGGCTCACCGGCGTCGAGCCGCAGCGTGTCGTGCGGGAACTCCTCGCCTGACGCGGCGGGCGCGTGATCGGGTCGTGTGTGCGTGGGCCGGGGCTGCCCATGCCCCATCGCCGGACGTTCGCTACGGGCATCCTGCCCTTCGCTCTCTCGAAGCTGACTACGCTTCGCCATCCCTGGCTCCGCTTGTCAGCTACGCCGGCTCCTGGGGCATGGGCAGCCCCTCCCGGACATGAAAGCGGATCGACTTCGCTGGAGCGTCGACCCGGCAAGCGACGGGAATGGCGAGCCGGGATCGGCGGAAGCTCGACGAGCTTGGAGGATTTCGCATGTCCACGACGTGTGTGCCGACACAGGCGGTCGCGCGAAATCATCCCGCGAGGAGACTTCTGCCGTCCCGGCGGTGATCGCTCCGCATCAGAACGCTACTCTGACTCCCCATTCACGTGATACCGGGAACGTCCGGCGATGGGGCACGGGCGACCCCGGCCCTGGCACCAGCTTTGCAACGCGAGTCGCGGTATGATGCCGGCATGAAACCCGCATGCCTCGTCCTCGCGATGTTCGTGGCCGCCGCGCGGGCGGCCGTGGCCGCGCCGCCAAACGTGCTCTTCATCATGGCCGACGACCTGCGGCCGGAGCTGGCCGTCTACGGGTCGCCGGCCGTGACGCCCCACCTCGACCGGCTCGCCCGCCGCGGCGTGCGGTTCGAGCGGGCCTACTGCCAGCAGGCGGTCTGCAATCCGTCGCGGAGCTCGATGCTCACCGGACGCCGGCCCGACACGCTCGGCATCTGGAGCAACGAGACCCACTTCCGCGACAAGAACCCCGACGTGGCCACGCTGCCCGGCTGGTTCAAGGCCCACGGCTACCAGGCCAGGTGCGCGGGGAAGATCTTCCACAACTGGCACACGGCCGTCCACGGCGACCCGGTGTCGTGGTCGGCGCCGGAGTTCCTCCACTACGCCAACCACGGCGACGACGTGCCGCTCGTCACTGGCCCGCTGCCGCCGAACCTCGCGGTGCACAGCCCGCGGAACTACGGCCGTGTGCCGCTCGACGACTGCCGCGACGTGCCCGACGAGGCCACCTACGACGGCCGGGTGGCCGCCGAGGCGGTGAAGCTGCTCGGGGAGCTGCAGGACGGGCCGTTCTTCCTCGCGGTGGGATTCTGGAAGCCGCACGCACCCTTCAACGCGCCGAAGCGCTACTGGGACCTCTACGACCGCGACCGGCTGCCGTCGCTCGACCCCGCCTGGCCCGTCGGAGCACCCGAGATCGCCGGGCATGCGAGCATGGAGGTGCTCGGGCCGCCGAAGCAGCAGCGGCCGCTCACGCCAGAGCAGATCGCGGAGATGCGGCACGGCTACTTCGCGGCGGTGAGCTTCCTGGACGCCCAGGTGGGGAAGCTGCTCGATGCCCTCGACCGGAATGGCCAGGCTGCCACCACGGTGATCGTCTTCGTGAGCGACCACGGCTACCACCTTGGGGAGCACGGGCTCTGGGCGAAGACGTCGAACTTCGAGTTCGACGCGCGGGTGCCGCTCCTCGTGGCGGTGCCGGGAGCGGGCCGCGGCGGCGCGACGACCAAGGCGCTCGTGGAGCTTGTCGATCTCTTTCCGACGCTCGTCGATGCCTGCGGCCTGCCGGCCCCCGTGGGGCTCGAGGGGGCGAGCCTGCTCCCGCTGGTCCGCGGCGATGCCGCGGCGGTGAAGCCCGCGGCCTTCACGCAGCATCCGCGGCCGGCCTACTACGAGCGGGAGCCCGACAAGCGGCTGGCGACGATGGGCGTGAGCGTCCGCACCGACCGGGTCCGCTACACGGAGTGGCGGGACTGGGCGACGGGTGAGACGGTCTCCCGCGAGCTCTACGACCATGCGGCCGATCCGGCGGAGACGCGAAACGCCGTCGACGACGCCGCGCTCGCTGCCGAGCGGGAGGCCGCCAAGACGCTGCTCGCCGCGAGGTTCCCGCCGACCGCGCACGCCGCAGCCGCGCCGTCCGGCCGCTGACAGCCCGCCGCTCGCGGCGGCGGATCGGGTAGGATCGCGGCCCGAGGAGCACTCCATTCATGGCCGCGACGACGATCGTCTGGTTCCGTCATGACCTGCGGCTCGACGACAACCCCGCGCTCGTCGCGGCGGCCGCCCGCGGCAGCGTCGTTCCCGTCTTCATCTGGGCTCCCGAGGAGGAGGCTCCGTGGGAGCCTGGCGCCGCGTCGCGCTGGTGGCTGCACCAGTCGCTCGAGAAGCTCTCCGCGGCGCTCGCGAAGGCGGGCACGCCGCTCGTGATCCGGAAGGGCCCGTCGCTCGAGACGCTGCGGAAGCTCGCCAAGGAGTTCGCGGCCACCCACATCGCGTGGAACCGCCGCTACGAGCCGGCCGTCGTCTCGCGTGATACGGCGATCAAGAAGACGCTCACCGCCGACGGCCTCGCGGCCGAGAGCTTCAACGGCGGACTCCTCTTCGAGCCGGTGCATGTGGCCACGAAGGAGGGGAAGCCCTACCAGGTCTTCACGCCCTTCTGGCGGTCGCTCCTCACCCGCGAGGAGCCGGCTGTGCCGGCCGCGGCGCCGAAGAAGCTCGTGTCGCCGCAGCAGCTCGCCGCAGCGAAGAGCCTTGCCGTGGACGCGCTCGGCCTGCTGCCGAAGATCGACTGGGCCGCCGAGATGCGGAAGGCATGGACGCCGGGCGAGGCGGGCGGCCGGCGGCGGCTCGATTCGTTTCTGGCCGATGCCCTCGGCGGGTATGGCACCGAACGCGACCGGCCCGACCACGACGGCACGAGCAGCCTGTCGGCCCACCTCCACTTCGGCGAGATCTCGCCCCGCCGCGTCTGGCACGCGGTCCGCGCGGCCGTCGGCGGCAGGCCTGCCGCGAAGATCACCGGCAGCCCGGAGGTCTTCCTGCGGGAGCTCGGCTGGCGGGAGTTCGCCAGCCACCTGCTCTACCACTTTCCGCACACGACCAACGCCCCGCTGCGGTCCGACTACGCCCGGTTTCCCTGGGTGAACGACCCCATCGGGCTGCGGGCCTGGCAGCGGGGGCGGACGGGGTTCCCGATCGTCGACGCCGGCATGCGGCAGCTCTGGGCGACCGGCTGGATGCACAACCGCGTGCGGATGATCGTGGCCAGCTTCCTCGTGAAGGACCTGCGAATCAGCTGGCTCGAGGGGGCGAAGTGGTTCTGGGACACGCTCGTCGACGCCGATCTCGCCGCCAACACGCTCGGCTGGCAGTGGGCGGCCGGCTGCGGCGCCGACGCCGCGCCCTACTTCCGGATCTTCAATCCGACGAGCCAGGCGGAGAAGTTCGACCCCGACGGCGAGTACGTCCGGGAGTGGGCCGGTCTCGGCAAGGGCTATCCGGAGCCGATCGTCGACCATGCCGAGGCGCGGAAGCGGGCGCTCGAGGCGCTCAAGACGGTGTCGAAGGGAAAGTGACCGGCGGGCGCTCCGCCCGCGATCACGACTTCTTCTTCGACAGTTCGTCGATCGCCCCGCGGACCTTGTCGACGATCTTCTTCTGTGACGCCGGCTCCGGCACCTTGTCGGCGGCCTTGTCGGCCTCTTTGAGCAGCGCCATCGCCTTCTTCGCGTCGCCGTTGGCGCTGGTCGCCATGGCCACGGCGAGGAGCGCGTAGGCCCGGCTCTCGGAGCGGTCCACGCTCTTGGCGGCCGCCTCGGCGTCGGCGAGCAGCTTCGTCGCATCGGCGTTCTTTCCGGTCCGGGCCTGCACGTTGGCCGCGGCGGCGAGCGCCTCCGCCTTGGCCCGTGGCTCCTTGAGCGTCTTGGCGGCCTCGAGCAGCTTCGCCACCACGTCGCTGGCGGCATCCGCCAGGCCGCTGCGTGTGTAGCCGAGTGCCACCGCCGCGAGGGCGTCGGCCCGAAACCGCTCCTCGACGCCGTCGGCGACCTCGCCGGCCTTCTTGAGCGCGGCCTTCGCGGCCTGCGAGTCGCCCGTGCCCTTGGTCTGGTCGCCGTAGACGGCGCCGGCGTCGGCCAGCAGCTGCGCCTTCCGTACCGGATCCTCGATTCCGTCGGCCCTCTCGATGGCCAGCGCGAGCGATTCGCGGGCCGCCTTGCGATCGCCGAGCTCCGCCAGGGCCGCCCCGCATTCGACGAGCCGCGGCGCGATCAGGTTGGCGTCGCCCTCCGCCTTGAGCCGCTCGAACGCCCTGCCGGCGGTCTCCTTGGCGACGTCCCGCTGGTTCTGGGCCGCCTGCAGCTTCGCGACCTTGAGGAAGGCGGCGGCCTGCCGCTCCGGCGTCGTCTCCTTCTCCGCCTTCTCCAGCCGCTGCTTGATGGTCAGCCCCGTCTTCTTCTTGCCGCAGCCGCCCCCGTGCGGCACGAGCAGGAGGACGACGGCGGCGGCCGAAGCGAGGCGGAACCAGCGGGAGGACGCGGTCGACGGCATGTCAGGCGACTCCGGGAAGCGACAGGGAAACGGAAGCGGCGGCGGGGAAGCAGGTGGTGGACGGTTCAGAACTTGAGCCGCGCCCGGGAGAGCCGGGCGTGGGCCTCTGCCATGAGGTCGTCCTCGGCGGACTCGTCGGCGGCCTCGTAGGTGGCGGAGAACCGCAGGTACGCGCCGCAGTCGTCCCAGGGCACGGTGGATATCGACAGGTCGCGGATCAGGAACTGGCTCGCGTCCTGCGCCGTGGCGAAGACGCGGTCGCCGGCGCCCTTGGGGCTCTTCGTGTAGAGGAAGTAGGTGCCGCCGGGCATGTCGCAGTCGAAGCCCACGGCGCGGAGCACGCCGACGAGCTTCTCGAGACGGCGCCTGTACTTCTCGCGGACGAGCCTCGGGATTTCCGCGTCGTCGAGCGCCGCGGCGGCCGCCTTCTGGATCGCCATGAACTGCCCCGAATCGCAGTTGTCCTTCACGTCGGCGAAGGCCTGCACGATCTTCTCGTGACCGCAGACCCAGCCCAGCCGCCAGCCAATCATGTGGAAGCCCTTCGACATCGAGTGGACCTCGACGCCCACCTCCTTGGCGCCGTCGACCGAGAGGAACGACAGCGGCTTGTCGTCGTAGGAGAGCATGATGTGGGCCGCGTCCTGCACGACGATGATCCGGTGCTTGTGCGCGAAGTCGATCACCTTCTCGTAGAACTTCCGCGTGGCGGTGCGGCCGGTGGGGCTGTTGGGGTAGCAGAGCACGAGCAGCTTCGTGCGGTCGAGCACGTCGGCTGGAATGCCGTCGAGATCGGGCAGGAAGCCGTGCTCGGGCACCAGCGGCAGGCGGTGGACGGTGCCGCCGAACCAGCGGGTGGCCGTGCCGGCGACGGGGTAGCCGGGCACGGTCATGAGCGTGACGTCGCCCGGATCGATGAAGGCGGCCGGAAGCATGGCGTAGGCCGTCTTCGAGCCGATGCAGTGGTTGACCTCCTTCAGGGGATCGAGCACGACGCCGAATTCACGCCGCATGAACCGGGCCACCGCCTCCTTGTAGACCGCGATGCCGTTGTCGGCGTAGCCGCGGTTCTCGGGCCGGTCGACCTCCCGCTTCATCACCGCCCGCACGCTCTCGGGGGCCATCTCGTCGTTCTCGCCGATCCCGAAGTCGAGCATCCGCCGCTCGGGGTGATCGGCCATCGCCTGCCGCTTGGCCCGCTTGATGAGTTCGAACTTGTAGATCTCGTTGCCCTTGCCGTAGGACGCGCCTCCGATCCGCTGGGCGAAGAGGTCCTGGAACCAGGGGTCGGCGGCTGCCTGGGGGGCGGGCGTGCTGGTGGTGGTCATGCGTCGTGTGTTCGGGGTGCGGGACCTGTGAGGGGTGGCCCGCCGCGGTGGGAACCGGTGCGCGGCGAGGCGGAAGCGGACAGTATAGGAAAGGACGGGGCTCGGGCGGTCGATCGATACGGCAGCCGGAATGCCCCCTCCTTGGGGTGGCTTTCGCGGGCGGGGCGGGATTGGTTTTCCGGGGGCAAAAACGGGTGATTTCCCGCTTTTTTTCGGCGATTTGATTCGGGGTTCGCGGCTGTGTGGACTAGATGGCAAGGAGTCACAGCCATGCCCACGAACGCGATCAGGCCGGGAGCTTTCGGACCGTTCGACGGCGACTTCGATCCGTTCGAGGACGACGACGCCGTGGGCGTCCTGATCCCGCTGGAGTGACGCCTCTCCTGCTGGAGCGCCGCCCTGTGCGGTCGTCCGGCCGCCGGCCCGACCACGGCTCACGGGGCGGGGGCTTCAGGGCCGTCCGGCCAGGAGCGAGGCAATCGGGGCCCCCGCCGAGAGTTTCATCGGTCGGCCGACCGGCGTAGCGACCTCGCGGGCGAAGTCGATCCCCAGGGCGTCGAGCACGGTGGCGGCGAGGTCCGGGATCGCGACCGGGTCGGTGGGCATCTTGTCCTTCCCCTCCGGGTCGGTCGCGCCGAGCACCCGGCCCACCGCGATCCCGGCGCCGCCGAGCAGGCAGGAGAAGCCGTGCGGCCAGTGGTCGCGGCCGTCGAGCGGATTGATGGTGGGGGTGCGGCCGAACTCCCCCGTCACGAGCACCACAGTCGACTCGAGCAGGTCGCGGTCCTCGAGATCGCGGATGAGGGCGGCGAGCGCCGGATCGAGCGTCGCCGCCTGTGCGGAGTGCCCGGTGAAATTGCGGGCGTGGGTGTCGAAGCCCTGGAGCGTCACCTCGAGGCTGCGGACCCCCGTCTCGATGAGGCGACGGGCGACGATGCAGCCCCTGCCGAAGTCGGTGTCGCCGTACGCCTCCCGCACCGCCGCCGGTTCTGCGGTCACGTCGAACGCTGCGAGCTGTTCCGACGACATGAGCGTGAGCGCCTCGCGGAGGGTGTGCTCGTGGAGCGTGCGGCGGACCGCCTCGGAGCGGCCCGCCTCGAACGACCGCGTCAGCGAGTCGAGCGCGGCGAGCCTCCGCGACTGACGGTCGGCGGCGACGTGCGGCACGAGGTTCTGCCCGGCCTGGCCCGGCACGGTGACACGGTAGGGGTCGAACTCGCTGCCGAGGTAGCCGCCTCGCGACGGAAACTCCGCGCGGCCCAGCGCGACGAACCGTGGGATCTCGAGGCCGCTCGTCGGCAGTTCGTGGGCGGCGATCGCCCCGAGCGCCGGATGGACGGCGGTGGGGTCGGGCCGATAGCCGGTCTTCACGGTGTACTGGCCGCGCTCGTGGTCGCCCTCCTTCGAGACGACCGACCGCACCACCGCGAAGCGATCGAGCACCTCGGCGGTGCGCGGATAGTCGGCGGCGATTCGCGCGCCGCGGATGGCGGTGTCGATCGCCTGCGTCGGTCCGCCGATCGACGTGCCCGGGTGCGGGTCGAATGTTTCCAGTTGGCTGGGACCGCCGGCGAGCCAGATCGCCAGGAGCGAGCGGGGCCGTTCGGCGCCGCGGCGGCGGGCCGCACGCGCGGGCAGCGGAGGCAGGCAGAAGGAGAGCCCGAGGCCGGCCGACGAGAGCAGCAGGCCGCGGCGATCGAGCCGCGGCGGGCCGTTCAGCGAGAGGCGGCGCTTGGGACAGGGCGGCATGATCGGCCTCGCGAGGCTTGGCTGCACGGGCTGCAAAGCGAAGGCCGGCGGCCAACCCAACCGTACCTCGACGACCAGCATACCGGCCGGGCGGTCCGGCCGGTTGTCTGGTTCGCAATCCACGTTACGAATGTGTGGGTGCGGGGTCGCGGGCATGGGATCGCGGCGAAGGTGTATATCTGTCTGTGCGCGAAGCCGTCGAAGCCAGCCTGGCCACCCATGAAATTCCTTCTCGCCATCCTCGCCATGCTGCCGGTCGCGTCGCGGGAGCTCTTCGCCGCCGACCCCTCCGCGAACGGGCCGCTCGCGATCGAGTCGCTCGAGTTCCCCGAACTCGTCGATGCCTCGCGGGAAGGACCAGACGGCCCGGGCGGCCAGCGGCGCCGTGCCGTGGGCGAGCCGGCGGGCGGCGGCCGCAGGGTTCCCGTGAAGGTGCATCTGCCTGCGGCTGGCGGCCCGCATCCCGTGGTGGTGGTGTCGCACGGCGCGGGGGGCGACTGGGACACCCACCTCGCCCAGGCGCGTCATCTCGCCTCCCACGGCCACGCGGTGCTCTGTCTCGAACACGTCGGCAGCAATCGCGACCGGTTCACGCGGGGCTTCCAGTTCATGAAGAACGTCACCGACATGACCCGCGACGCCCGGGAGGTCCTTACCCGGCCAAAGGACGTAAGCTTCGCCCTCGATCGGGCCGAGGAGTGGAACCGCACGCACGAGGCGCTGCGGGGCAGGCTCGATCTCGTGCGGGTCGGCGTGATGGGCCATTCCTTCGGCGCCTTCACCGCGATGGTCGTGTGCGGCATGAGGCCCGCGGTCGACTGGCTCACGCCCCGGGTGGAGCCGGGCACGGGGCTCGCCCCCGATCTCCGCGACCGCCGCGTGGACTGCGGCGTGGCGCTGTCGCCGCAGGGCGTAGGGGAGCCGTTCTTCATCCGCGAGAGCTTTGGATCGCTGCAGGTGCCGCTGCTCGGCATCACCGGCTCGCTCGATGGGCAGCAGGCCGGGCTGCCGGCGGAGAACCGCCGCGACGGCTTCGCCCTGTGGCCGCCGGGCGGGCACACGTTCATCTGGCTTGCGAACGCCAGGCACCTCGACTTCTCCGACTCGACCGGCTCGAGTCGCCGCGGGCTGCCGTCGCCGACCCGCGGCGACGTGCAGCCCGTGGTCCGCGCCGCTACGCTTTTGTTCTTCAAGGCCCATCTGGAGGCCGATGCCGACGCCGCGAACCAGCTCACGGCCGACGGCCTGAAGCCGCTGCTCCGCGGCCCGGTCACCGACGTCGAGGTGCTGACGAGATGAACGACCGGCTGCGATCGATGCACGCTGCCCCTCGTCGGCCCGCCTGCCCGGGGCGGCGCACGTGCCTGATCCGCCTGGCGGCGTGCGTCGCAGCCGGCGTCGCGGTGCCGGCCCGCCGCGCTTGCGGGCAGGATCGGCCCCGTGGGCCGGTGCTGGTCACGCCGTTCGGCGACGTGGAGATCTTTCCGGCCGACAACCCCTGGAACCGCGACATCTCGCGGCTGCCGGTACACGAGCGATCGGCCACATTCGTGGCGGCGATCGGCGCTGACCGGCCGCTGCATCCCGACTACGGCACCACCTGGCAGGGCGTGCCGTCGGGGATCCCGTTCATCGCAGTCGGCCCGGAGCAGCAGCGGGTGCCCGTGCGGTTCGAATACGCCGACGAGAGCGATCCAGGGCCCTACCCGATTCCACTCGACGCCCCGATCGAGGGCGGCGAAAAGAGCACGGGCGATCGGCATGTCCTGGTGATCGATGTCGCCAACAAGCGGCTCTACGAAACCTTCGGCACGCATCGCGAGGGGCAGGGTTTTCGGGCGGGATCCGGCGCCATCTTCGACCTCACGTCAAACACGCTGCGGCCCGCGGGCTGGACGTCGGCCGACGCGGCTGGGCTGCCGATTTTTCCCGGACTCGTGCGGCATGACGAGGTGATGGAGCGGGGCGAGATCCGCCATGCGCTGCGGTTCACCTGCCGCAACACGCAGCGCGGCTGCATCGCCCCCGCTACCCACTGGGCCAGTTCGACTCGGAACCGCGGTCTGCCGCCGATGGGGCTGCGGATGCGGCTGCGGGCCGACTATCCCGAGCGGGGCTTCCCGCGCGAGGCGGTCGTCGTGATCCGCGCGCTGAAGGCCTATGGCATGCTGCTGGCCGACAATGGTGGCGATTGGTTCCTCTCCGGAGTTCCTAGCCCGCTCTGGAACGACGAGGCGGTCGCCACGCTCAAACGGATTCGCGGCCGCGATTTCGAGGCGGTCGACACCGGCCCCACCGTGATGGACTGACCGACACCCCCTGCCCCGGACGCGACCGATGCGCAGCGCGACGACCAACGCGATCAGACATGCCGGGCCGATCTCCGCCATCCTCGGCGCGATCGTGCTGGCGGCCGCGCCGGCCGCCTCTGGCGGACTCGTCGCGCACTTCCGCTTCGACGGTGACCTGCGGGACGCCACGGGGCGGCACGACGGCAGACCGGTGGACGCCACCCGCACCCCGCGATTCGTCCCGGGCCGCGTCGGCGGCGCCGTGGTGATCGAGCGGGCCGACGCCGGCATCGAAGTGACGAATCCCGAGTCGATCGAGCTCGGCCGCGACTTCACGATCGCGGCCTGGGTGCACGTCGGCTGCTATTACGCAGAGTGCCCGGTGCTCTTCAAGGGTCGGCCCGACACGACCGCCGCACCCGACAAGTTCTTCGGCCTCTTCGGCATCGAGGGTCTGCAGGTCGCTGGCGAGGGGCAAGGGGAGTGGATCACGAACTTCCGTGCCACCAACGGCCTTGTGCCCAACGAGGGCCAGTGGCACCACGTCGCCGTGACCTACCGGGCCGGCCACTCGCCGCATCTGATGCTCTTCGTGGACGGCCAGGGCAAGGAGCCGGGGGACAAAGGGACGTTCAAGGGGGGCGATTTCGCCCTGCTGCCCGACGCGCCGGGGAGCGTGCTGCGAATCGGCTGCCGCGGCGACGGCGACACCTGGCGGTACGTGCGGTCGCACCTGCGGGGGCTGCTCGACGAGCTGCAGATCTACGACCACCCGCTCGCGGCCGAGGACGTGCGGTTCCTCTACGACAACCCCGGAAGCGATTGCGTCCGCCGCGAGCTCATGACCGTCACCCCGACGTTCCACGTCGATCCGGGCCACGCGTGGCGGCCGCCCTTCGGCGTGCAGCGGGTGGGGCAACTGGCGGTGACCGTGCAGCTCTCGGCCGCCGGTCATCCGCCGCCGCCGCACTGGCTCGCGGCCTGCCGCGACGGCAGGGAAGTAGAACGACGTGCGCTCGAGCTTGCCGGCAGCCCTCCCTTCACGGTCCGGGCGAGCTTCCAGGCGGTGCCGGCACCGGAGGAGATCGTCCTATTCGCGCTGGATGCGGCGGGACACGCGGTCGAGCGTGGCCGCTGGCAGGTAGAGCGTCCGGCGTTCGAGGCAGATGCGGAGGCCGTGGCCGATCCGCTGATCAATCCGGTCGACCTGGGCGCGATCCTGCCGCCGGCGGACTGGCTCGTGCTCGGTCCACGGCAGCGGACGAACGTGACCGTGGCGGCATTTTCGGCCGCGAGCGACCTGCCCGGCACGGAGGCGGTGGCCTGGTTCGGGTCGGCGCCACAGCGGCGGGCGACGGCCGCCATCGGGCTCGAGCGGGGCGTGCGAGCCGAGCGGACGTTCGCTGTGCCGCCGCCGGAATTCGTCCGGGATCGCGACACGCTGCACGTGGCCGTCCTCGCCGAGGACGGCCGAGAGCTCTGGCACGAGGAGATCACGACGATGCTGGTGGCGGAGCCGCCCGCGCTGCCAGCGTTCGGCGCCATCGAGACGAAGCTCCGCTACGACCATCCGATCCTCGCCTATGCGGGGCCCGACAGCGTGACCGAGATCCCCTACGAGAAGGCCTGGCCGCCGGAGCGGCAGGACGTGGTCGTTTCGCTGCCCAACGGCTCACGGTTCGTCTTCTGGCGGGGCGCTGCCTACACGCCCTTCTGGGCCGGGAAGCACAACACGGCGCTCAACTTCGAGTTCGCGGAGGCCCCTCGGCGGCCGGACGGCCGCGATTGCGTTGATGCCGCGTCTGACAAGGAGCTGCGCCGCAGCCGGGTGGAGATCCTCGAATCCACCGCCGCACGCGTGCACGTCCGTTGGACGGCGCAGCCCTGCGACTTGGACTACAAGGTCTGGGGCGACAGGGTGACGGAAGATTTTTATTTCTATCCCGACGGGTTCGGTGCCCGCGGCGTCAGCCTGCTGGCGGAGCCGGGCGCCGAATACGAGCTCGAGGAGCTGCTCATCCTCACGCCGCCCGCGGGCTACCCGTTGCGGATGCTGCCGGAACGGCTCGTGGACGTGCTCTTCCGCGACGGCACGAAGCGGGAGCTGCGGTTTCCGATCCTCGACCAGGAACGTGACTACGAGAAGCTGCTCTCGGGGGTGATGCCGCCGACCTATCGGATCCGCTTCCACGCCCTCGACACGGCCGCCGCGGTCTATTTCAACCCCGGCTGGACGAGGCTGCCGGTGCAGGCATATCGCCCGTTCTTCAGCGAGGGCCGGATGGTGACGCCGTTCTACTGGGGCAACCATCTGCCGCTGGCCCGCGACAAGCCCACCGGCCATTCGATCGATGACCGCGCCGCGACGACCCCCGCGCACAACGCGATGATGACCTGGGGCCACCGTCGGCCGACGCCACTGGAAAGCCGCGTGGCCGAGATGCCTGATGCGGTCGGCGTCACGCGGAAGATGCAGCTGCAGCGCTGGGCCTGGCTGATCGGCATGAGCGACGCCGGCGACGCACGGCTGCTGGAGTGGTCCCGCAGCTTCGCGACGCCTCCGGCGGTCGCAGCCGAGGGTGCCAGCCTGCGGTCCCCCGCCTCCAGCACCGAGCGGCGTGCCACGCTGCTGTCGGTCGAGCAGCCTGTCGTCACGCTGACGATCAGTCCCACGATCCCCTGCGTGCATCCGGTCTTCGAATTCGAGCGAGCGCCGCCCGTTCTCGACCGAGTGGAGCTCGATGGCCGCAGTCTCGATCCCGACGAGTACGCGTGGGACGGTCGCACGCTCTGGCTCGACACGACGCTGCGGAACGAGGCGCGGCTGCGGCTGTCGTTTCGTGACCAGGCCGCACGCTAGCAGGAATCTGTCATAACAGGAGTGACGACGCGGTGCTGGTCGTGTCGAGCCCCCCACTTTCGATCCGTCCCGCCCCGAGTCGCAAGGAACGTCACGATGAGATGCCTCACGCTGGCCCTGGTGCTGTTGGCGACGACGATCGCCCGCGGCGACGATGCTCCCCGGCTGGCGGCCCTGCTGGCCGCCGGCGGCACCGTGACGATTCCGCCGGGCGACTACCGGCTCGACGGCGCGGCTCCGATCCCGCTCGTGTCGCGGACCACCGTGTCGGCCCACGGGGCCCGGTTCATCCTGCCCGATGCGCTCGGCGACAAGGCCCGGGTCGTGCTCTTTTCGGGCGAAAACCTCCACGACCTTACCTGGCAGGGAGGCCACTTCGTCGGCCACGTGTTCGATCCGTCCCGTGCCGACAACACCTGGGAGCCCAACGCCAACACCCGGGCGATCCTCGTCACCACCTCGGCCGGCGGCCGCAGCGAGAATCTCACGTTTCGCGACATCACCTCCGACGGCGTCGCCGGCGGCGTGGTCACCGTGCTCGGCGCGGTCGCGCCCGGGAGCGACCGCGACGTGGCCACGTTCGCCCGCAACGTCACGGTGGAAGGCTGCACGCTCGAGCGGAGCGGCAAATTCATGTGGGACTACGGCTTCCTCTGGCAGATCACCGTCTGGCCCGAGGACTATGGCGACGTCGAGCGGGCGCTGGCGGCGAAATACTTCCGCCACGACCTCGTCCGCGGGCCGGTGCGGATGGCGGCGGGCGACGACCGGGTGCAATTCGCCAACGTGCCCCCGTTGCCGCTCACCAGGCAGGGGGCGAACGGCCGCGATACGGTCTGCTTCTTCGGCGACGTCCTGCCGGCCAACGTCGTCCGAGGCCGGCGGTACTTCGTCGTGGAGAGCACGCCGGATTTTCTCCGCATCGCCGAGACGCAGGACGGTCCGCCGCTGGCATTCGCCACCGACGCCGGGCCGGCGACGAAGCTCATTTCCGACCTCTTCCAGGCGCACCTGGCCCTCTACGCGCCGGCGGGCAGCGGCCCGGGCAAGGGGGCGATCGATCTCGTGGCCTGTGACAACGTGATCGTGAGCCGCTGCCGGCTTGGGGCCCTCGGCGACACGATGCACATCCAGAAGTCGCGGCACATCGTCTTCTCGGGCAACCAGATCGTCGGCTCGCGGATGGGGGCCTTCTTCCTGGCCGAGTTCTGCCACGACGCCGTCGTCACCGGCAACACGGTCGACGGCACCAACGGCTCCCGGGTGATGAGCGTCGAGAAGTCGTGCAGCGACGTGACGATCGTGGGCAACACCTTCCGCAACGGCGGCCGCGGCTCCTGGATCAACCAGCCGCGAAACCTCGTGCTCGCCGACAATGTCTTCGTCAACAACACCACGAAGTGCGAGCCCGATCCGCGCCGTGGTCGCCGGAGCTTCGAGACCGGCGACTACGAGCGGTATGCCGAGGTCTACTTCACGACCCACGAACCAGGCGGCCGGTACGGCAACGTGACGATCCGTGGCAACGTCTTCACGAGCGGGCCCTACGCCTCGCAGGCGATCACGTTCGCCCCCGGCGGCGACACGATCCTGGTGGCCGACAACATCTTCCGCGGCCCCGCCCGCGACGTCGTGCCCGCCGACGGCTGCACGCACGTCGAGATCCGCGGCAACGTCGACGTGGAATGACCGAGGCCGGAACCTCTTCGAGGGCCACGGGCCGCCACTCCTTCGCTGCCGACTATGAGGGGAGAAAAGCGGGCTTCTTTGGCTTCGAAACGCCCGTGCGGGATGTTAGGATTGCCGGGTCGTCCCCCCGGCTGCCCGGCGGGTCCGGAGCCAGTCCGCCATGAATGCCCGCCCCGCCCGTTTCGTGCGGCTGACCGCCCTGGGGGCGGCGATGCTCAGGCTCGTGGCAGTCGACGCGTCTGCGGCCCGGGCCGCAGACGTTCCGCAGCGGCCCACGTTCGAGCGGGACGTGATGCCGATCCTCACGGCCCGAGGCTGCAACCAGGGCGCCTGCCACGGAAAGTCGGGCGGCCAAAACGGATTTTCACTGTCGCTGTTGGGGTTCGATCCCGACGGCGACTACTACGCCCTCGTGGCCCAGGGCCGCAGCCGCCGCATCTCGATCGCGGCGCCTGACCAGAGCCTGCTCATCGCCAAGGGCACGGCTGCAGTCCCCCATGGCGGTGGCCGAAAGCTCGAGCCGGGGGGCGATGACGTGAAGCTGCTCGTGCGCTGGATCGAGGCGGGAACGCCGCGGGCCGCCCCCGACGACCCCCGGCTCTCGCACGTGTCGATCGCCCCCGAGCCGCGGCCGCTCGCGCCGGGAGAGACGCTGCGGCTCACGGTCACCGCCCACGACACCGATGGCTCCTCACGAAACGTCACCGCCGTCGCGGCGTACCAGTCGAACGAGCCGGTCGTCGTCCGCGTTGCCGCCGATGGAACGCTCACCGCCGGAAAGCTGCCCGGCGAGGCGAGCATCATGGTGCGGTACATGGGCCAGATCGCCACCTGGAACACGATCGTGCCGCGCGCGGGCGCGATCGATCTCAAGGCCTGGGACGCCGTGCCGACGCGCAACTTCATCGACGAGCTCGCCTGGAAGAAGCTCCGCGACGTCAACGTGCTGCCGAGCGCGGCGGCCGACGACGCCACGTTTCTCAGGCGGGCGTCGCTCGACGCGATCGGCCGGCTGCCCACGGCCGAGGAGGCCCGCCGCTTCCTCGCCGATGCCAGCCCCGACAAGCGCGACCGGCTCGTCGATGAACTGCTCGTGCGGCCGGAGTACGCCGACCGCTGGGCGAATCTCTGGGCCGACCTTCTGCGGCCAAACCCCTACCGCGTGGGCATCAAGCCGACGCTCGCCCTCGACACGTTCCTGCGGGACGCGTTCGCCGCCAACATGCCGTACGACCGATTCGCCGCCGAGTTCCTCACGGCGACCGGCAGCGTCTGGCGGAACGGCGCTGCTGTCATCTACCGCGATCGGCGGTCGCCCGACGAGATCGTGACGATGGCCAGCCAGCTCTTCATGGGCGTGCGGCTGGAGTGTGCGAAGTGCCACCAGCATCCCTTCGAGGTCTATGGGCAG
>JBILVO010000147.1:0-9783 GCA_044370415.1 Pirellulales bacterium | reverse complement strand
TTTTTCTTGGCGGAAACACGCCTCTCGGGCGGTGACGGCGCGGGGACGTGATGTCCACCAAAACAACCGGGCGGAACGTCGAAGCCTCGCGCCTCAACGTTCCGCCCGTGAGTTGTTCGTCGGTGCGTGGCGAAGCGATCGTCCGCGTCACCAACCGTGAGTTAGAACGTCACGCCAGGCGGGGCCTGCGTGATCTCGGGGGTGCCGTTCCCGCTCGCAAACACCAAGAAATAGAGAGTACTCCCGTCCCTTTGAAAAACAATCAGCTGACTTTGTTTACCAGGCGGTTGCGAGTTCTTTACTTGGACCAAGTTTTCAATACTGGTGGCCTTGGCGGTAATCGTTTTCTCTATTTTCTGCCCCGCGCTAATGGTTGTGAATTGATATGTGTTGTACGCATCGACTTCCAAAGTAGCTTGGCCTGGGATAAGCGCGGTTCCGTTCCAGGCGCCGTTGTAGAATTTCGTTTTATAAGTGTAGCTAGTAGTTTTGCTTTGTTGGCCTCCTCCGTTTCCTGCCGCATTCCTCGGCCAGGCCAGCGCGGCAAGACACATCGAACTCAAAGACGAGAGGATCGAACGGCGATTCATCGGGACGCTCCTGGGGTGGGCTGGGGAGTGCTCAAGGGATTCGTTTCATCGCGCGACGTCGCGCAGGGTTCTTGCACGACATGGCTGCCGCGGTGGGAAAAGGTTAATTCACCACCTCAGCCGATGCAAAACCTGGGTCTGGCGGCAGTTTTTCGCGGCGAAACGGCAGGCACCGCACGGCGACGGCAGGGTCCTTCCTCATCGGGGTAGCCGTCCACCCCAGCACGAGCAGACCCAAAAACAAACCGACTTTCTTTTCCGCACCGCCGCCAGACCACCACCGTTCACGACATATTTTTCTCTGGCTGGTCGCGGAACTCGGGGGCGGCAGCAGCGTTTCCTAGGACCCGGGGCACTGGCGGTCGGGGTCGCGGAGTTCTCTAAAACTCCCCAAAGATTCGCGTGCAGCGGGCGTGGGGTCAGGAGTGAGGCGGCACCTTTCCGGTTGCCCCCACCCCCCGGCTCGGCGTTTTCGACAACCCTGCAGGCTTTCGGGCGGATGGGGCGTGGGGTCCGATGGCGAGGAAAAACGCCATGAATTTCGCGGACGCATGCACGCAGCATGGCTAACCGTTTACGCGATTGGATTCGCCCGCAGGCGGGGGCTATGCGGTGGGGGGCATCAATTTCAGCCATTCGTACGTTGACCGGAACGGCGTGTTTCGCTGGTTGATTTTCCGGCTCGGACTCAGGGGTGCATGCCCTCCCCCCCATGCAAAACTCGCGGGAACGCACGCGGGGCAGCACTGTCCGTTTTTGCTCGATGGACGCCCGGAAGGCAGCCCGCCATCCGGTCGCCTCAGCGGCTCGCCGGCACTATCGCGATGATGCGGCGCGGGCGTTAAAAGACAACGGGCCGGGCACCTTGCGATGCCCAGCCCGGTTGTGAATCTCTGTATGTGTCAGGCCGCTTTCAGCCGACGACGCTCAAGCAACCCCATCGATCCCAGCACGAGAGCCAAGACACTCCCAATGCTATTCGGGTCGATCTCGGGGACTGAGGAGGGCGGACCGGCAACAGATCCGATCACCCACCCGTCGGTCGTGGTCGAGGGGAAGTTGTTGAGGTCGATGTGTTGCCAAAAGTTCACCAGCGGGTCGCCGGTGTAATCGTTGGCAGAGTAAGCAGAGGGAAACCTATTGTCACCGGTGTCCCAAGCCAGTAAGGCATCCCCGCCTTGTGAAGAGAGTCCAAGTAAACCACCATACTGCAAGATCAACTGCGTGGGCGTGGCAAGCAGCCCATTCCCATTTGCAGAACTGTCTGAGTTATTCGAGGAATACGTGTACGAATCTGATCCTTTGGTGACTGTATACGCCCAGCTAGTGATGTCGTTTGACTCGAGACCGGTTCCAGTTCCTGAGAGCGTGATCGTGCCGGCCAGCACCCAGTCGTCTTGAAGGTTGGAAGCATTGGTCATCGTGTAGACGATTTCCGCGGGTGCCGATGGGGCCAACCCGGCCACCAATGCACACGCCCAGGCGAACGTGGCAAGGCGGGGGAAGCGAAGAGCATTCATCGCAGGTTCTCCATGAGTTATTGAGAGCGAGAAAGAACGGAAGGTGTTTTCGAGGACGGCGGTTTTTACCCCGCCCCTCTCCTCGTTCACAAGCGGCCAGAGACCACAAAAGGACGAATCGACACTGGCGCGCACGAATCGACACGGGGCGGGGACGAACCGGGTAGCCATTCCGCGGCCGGGTCGGGATGGGCGGCCCGCAGCAATGCCGGGGTGCCACTCCTTCGCTCAGCGGCTCGCCTGCACCATTGCGAGGATACCGGCCCGGACCGCAGGAGGCAGGCTCGACCATGCCTCGACCACAGCAGCGAGGGCAGGGTCGGCTGCTGCGGTAGTGGTCGCTGTGGTGGTCACTTCCGAGAAAATGCTGCCATCCTCGGGCGAAACCGCCCCCGACTCCGGATTGCAAATCCGCCGTCGTCGGTTCGACTCCGACCGGAGCCTCTGCTTCGAAGACCCCTGCGAAGTGCCGACAACAGCGGCCTTCGCGGGGGTTTTTTGTTTTTTGCCACGCTCGGGGCGGGCGGATCGGCTGCAAGGGATCGGCCGCGGTCAGTCGCTCGCGACTCAGCGGCTCGCCATACCGATAGGACGCGATTGCGAGCCTGCTCCAACGCCTGGTTCGCCATGCCCTTGGAGTTTATCCCCGAGATTGCCAGGAAGAAGGATCCCGAGCGCTGTGGAGGACAGCAAGCACCTCTACACGATCTGCGAGCACGATGAAGTAGACGATATATCAAAACTGCTTCAGCCTTGCGGCGCGCACATCTTCCCAAACCTTGCCATGCAACTCCGGCGTCTTCTCGATGCGGGCAAGCACTTCCCGAACACGGGCAAGGACCTGATTTCCGAGGCCAACGCGAATGGCCTCGAGCTGGTCGCGGGCCTCCTGGATATCGACCTCTGCTTCGTGCCGCAGGATGACCGGCAGACTCACGAGCCACCTTCAAGCCGCTCCAGCACCTCCCGCCACGGCGTGCCAACGCCGGGGGATTCTGCCGCACGAGCGCGGCGAGTAGCGAGTTCCGCAACATGCCAATCAGGAATGTCCCGGGGGTCGACCTGTTCCGGCAGGCTATCCCAGATCTGCTCGATGAGATCGAGACGATCACGCACGCTCAGGCGATCGATGCCCAATGAATCGATGCGAACGGCCACACGTATTCTCCTGAGATGGACGGGGAGCCAGCAAGCGTAGTTTACCGCCTAGGCTCGGAGGCGGAAAACCTCCGGGCGGCCGAGTGTTGGCGGCCGTCCCTATTGGCGGGCGTGTATTTCTACGAAACAGCGTGACATACGTTGCTTGCTGGATGGCGATCCTCGGGCACTTTCGTGGGCACTGCTCGGGAATCGCTGCCATTCCAGGGCGAAACAGGCTCAGCCACCGCATCGCAAATCCGCCATCGTCGGTTGGACTCCGACCGGAGCCTCTGCTTCGAAGTCCCCTGCGAAGTGCCGACAACAGCGGCCTTCGCGGGGTGTTTTTTTTCAGCCGCGCCGGTCGGCGGGTGGTCGCCTGGCCCTATGAATGAAGCCAGGTTCTCAGTGAGGGGTTGGGTGAGGGTTTTTGCGTTCCAGCTGAACAGCCCTGTGCGGGTGCGGAGCCGCAGCCGCAGGAAAACGCACGAGCCGGAGCCCGTGTCACGGGAACCACGCGCGCCAGCCGCTCTGAAACCGGGAACGAAGGAAAGCAATGAGCCCTTGGGGCGGCGGATCCGCCGGCAGGGGCAACTGCGGCGGGGCAAGCTGCCTCGCGTCCTCCGGCAGTTTCACCGCCTGCTCCCGCGCGAGATGGTCCCGGAGCACCCGGAGATGCTCCACATGGAGGAGGCGATCGTCCGACCCGAACTGGCATCCAACGAAAAGCGGCAGGCTCTCCCCGTCGATGGAAATCCAGGTTCTCCCCGTCGGGAACGGCTTCCGGTCGAAGAGATCGTCATGGACGCAGAGGTCGCCGTTGGCTGCAAACCGGGGATACACATCACGCGTCAGCAGCCGCTGGTCGGATCCGTATTCCACATCCGCCGCGCACCGCTCGGCCAGCCCGACGAAATCGCGCAGCATCGCGCACCGAACGCCCCACATGCCGCCGAGAATCATGTACTGGTCGGGACGGGGCGGATGCCAGGGATGGTCCCGCATGATGTGCAGGCTCTTGCCCGACTCCAGCCACGCGGCGACGGCGGCGGCTTCCCTGCCTTCGACCCGGGAGTCCGTGTCGCGGAAGATGGCGATCTCCACCGCGGGATCCGCGCAGGGCAGATACCGGTAGGTCATGAAGAAGGCGTTGTCCGGAGCCTCCGGCACCACGATGACCCGGGCGCCACGTTCGCGCAGCTGGTCGTTGACGGCCGGCGGGATGGTGGCCGAGACGTAGAACCACACCTCCCAGCCCGGGTAAAACGTCCGGCACAGCTCGGCATTGCGGACGGCGCCCGCCCGGTAGTGATCGGCGGTTCCATAGAGACAAAAGCTGACGACTTTCATACGGGCGAAGGCTAGTTGGCCAGTGGCACGTTGGCAACCGTCGGCCGAGCGGAGCGGGCCGGTAGCAGCGGCAGCCGGGGCCCGTCACGCTGGATGTGGCCCTCGCACGGAGCCGCCGAGCCCATCAGGTTCTCCAAGCATGAACGTGGTCACGTACATACGGCCGTGGGTCGTCGAGTCGCAGGCACACAGTAAAGTGGTTCTCACGAAGAAACTCTACGACGAGCTCTCGCGTCCTGTAAAATTCATTGCTCGTGCTATCTGCGAGAAAATCATGACACGCAATTGTCACAAACGATGTGCTTTGTATGACTTTGCGCATGCCTTGAAGTGCGAGCTGCTCAGCTCCTTCAATGTTCATTTTCAAATAGTCGATCGTGCTGATGCCGTTGCTCGAACAAGCCTCGTCGAGCGTCAACGCAGGTATGCGGTGTCCGGGATGCGCAGCAGATCCGATTGAATTGCTCGATATGGCATTGAGCTCGTCGTTTGGGTTGTCGTCGATGACGACTGTGCCAGCTTTGTCCGCTATCGCACCATGCAGGCACGTGACGTTCGAATAGGCATTGAGCAGACACGTCTTTTCGAGTCGTTCAAACGTGCTTGGGTGGGCTTCGATTGCGAGAACTTTACCCGAGTTGCCTACCGCAGTGGAGAACACACCGATTTCGGATCCGCTTCCTGCGCCCACATCCACGATGACGTCCCCGTCCTTGGGAGTGTACTTGTAGAACCAATAATCTTTGGCGTTTGCGAGTCTTTGATTGACCGCAGACCTCCGCTCGCGAAATCTGCTCCTGCTGTATGCGAAATCCATGCTATCAGAAACGTATATGCCATCTTCGCGCGAAAACCATGAGCCGTCCCAGAAAACCGCCGCGTCTCGTGCGTTTGAAATCGATCGAAATACACTCGAGCCGACCAGTCCTAAAACAAATCTTCCTCCGGGTCTGTCAAGAATCTGAACAAGCGTGTTCCGTAGGCGAGGTGCCACAGAACCACGATCTTTATTGTGCATAACGGTTCAGCTTCGTGTTGGAGAGTCGCGTATTGCGAACAGTACCAGCCCCCTTGCCTCTCTCCCTTGCGCAGTCAAGCGAAGGGTAGGACGAAGTGTCAATCCAAACACTCGCGTGGTACGACGCCGGTGTCATTCGTGGTAACTCAATGTCGACCGTGACGTCGCGTGAAGTCTAGGTCGCCCAGCGGCACTCCCGCAAGCGTCGGCCGAGCGGAGCGGACCCCTTGTTCCCGGAGACCGCGGCGGCCCGATCCAAGACTTCTGCCGATGGCAGGACTTCTGCCGATGGATAGTGCACAGTCCGAAGGTCGCCCTCGAGTTCTCCATGCAGGTACGGCCGGAGAGTTATGGCCGGGCCGCCGCACATATGGTCACTCTGGATCCAATCACGCGGAGACCGGCGTGCCAGCACGGAAGCGAGCGCACGGGTCAACGCCCTGCCACGAGCGCCTGCCAGAACTCCTCGGGGGCGGACACCGAGTTGTGATCGGTGCCATCGATCACCCGCAGTGTCGCCACGCCGGGGCGAAAGGCGTCGAGGAGTTTCCTGGTGTCCCCCATCGGCACGATCTCATCGTGCGACGCCGCGAGGATCAGCGTCGGGCAGGTGACACGGGGTGCATACCGCCACGACTGCCAAGGGTCGCAGAGAAGCAGTCGCATCGGCAGAAACGGGGCGGTCCGCTGGGCAATCGTGAGAATGCTCTCGAACGGCGCGATGAGCACGAGCCTCGAGACCTGCTCTTCGGCAGCCAGTTGGATCGCCAGGCTGCTTCCCAGGCTGCGACCGACGGCCATCACGTCGGGGTGGCGGCCGCGCACCATCTCAAAGAATGCCCGGGCGTCGTGTCGCATCGCCGCTTCGGCCGGGTGGCCCGTGCTCCCACTGTAGCCCCGGTAGTGCAGGCAATAGATCGCCCGGTCGGGAAACACGGCCGCCAGTTCCGGCAGCGTGAAGGCGACGTCCTCGGCATTGCCGCCGAAGTAGACGAGCGCCTTCGTGCCCTCCAGAGTCCGGCACGACACCTGTAGCGTCGCGCCCGGCACCTCGAGCTCGACCGCCGCGGCGTGGGCGGGGGTCGCCGGCGTCGGCATGTAGATGAACGACCGCTGGAAGAAGAAAAATATGAGGCACAGGCCGACGTAGACGCACGCCGCGATCGAAAGGATGCTCCACACCATGCGTCGGTATCTCATTCGCGGGGCCCAGGACAGAGGAACAAGACGACGTTCTTGCCCGTGCTCTGGTGCGGGGTCATCTGCCCCATGTCGTGTCAATCTGTCTTGGCAACGCGTCGACCCGGTGGTCTGTGCCCTCGGGGCGGGCTCGTTGGCACCGGAGTCGGCACCTGAGGTGGCAGTCGAAGAGCCGCAGCCCGGTCACTTGCCCCAGCGCCAGCGCGGCGGCTCGCCCGTCAGCCAGCAGATCGCGATCAGCGCGCCGGCGGCCGTCCAGATGCAGGCCTGGAAGGCGGCCATGTTGCGGCCGGGCGTCACCAGGAAGCTGATGGCCACCACCGTGGCGACAAACGCCGCCAGCACGAGCCAGCCCTCCCAGGTCGCGGGCGGCCCCCAGCCCCAGCCGTAGGTCTTGGCGGGGAACCAGTAGCGGGGAGCGTTGCCGCCGACCGGTTTCGCCTGCGGCAGGTTCGCCTGTGGTTCTGATTCAACTGGCATGTGCCGTCAGATCTCGTCGTCGTGAAGCCACTGCGGCCGAGGCGGGGGGCGATCCGCTTCCATGCGGTGGAGCAGGCTCCCGGGATCGGTCCCCACGAACAGCATCGCCCGGTGGTCGGATCCCACGAACCGCTCTTCTACCATGTGGTCGACGAAGGCGAGCAGCGGGTCGAAAAAGCCCGCTACGTTGAGGAGACCGCAGGGCTTGGCATGCAGGCCGAGCTGGCCCCAGGTCCAGGTCTCGAACAGCTCCTCGAGCGTGCCGAGGCCGCCGGGCAGGGCGAGGAACGCGTCGGCCAGAGCCGCCATGATCGCCTTCCGCTCGTGCATCGAGCCCACGACCCGCAGTTCGGTGAGCCCGTGGTGGGCCAGCTCCTTCTCCTCGAGCGACCGGGGGATGACGCCGATCACGCGACCGCCGGCCGCGAGGGCGGCGTCGGCCACGGCGCCCATGAGCCCGACGTGGCCGCCGCCGTAGACGAGCGTGCGGCCCGATTCCGCCAGGAGCCGGCCGACGGCGCGGGCGGAGTCGGAATAGGCGGGATCGCTGCCCGGGCTCGAGCCGCAGTAGACGCAGACCGTGTTCACGCGTGCGGCCTCGGCTTCACGATCCGCGACGCGGAGAACATGCCGTCACACCATGCCGGCGAACGCCCGCTGCACCGCCTTGCGGGCCGCGGGGGCCGACCCGGCGGTGGCCGGCGTCGAGCCGGCGACGAAGCTCGCCCAGTCGGTCTGCGCGGCGGCGATGGCCTGCGCCGCCCGAGCGCCCGCGGGCGATTGAGGCCGGACCGGGCTGCCGGAGGAGGGGGCCGTTGGGGCCGATCGCGAACCAGTCGCCAGCCACTTCGCGAACGTGTTCCAGTTCGTCGCCTGGCAGAACGCAGCGGCGGTCGTCGTGTAGGTGGAGAGGTACGGGTCATTCGAGGCCGACGGGAGATAAATCGACACGCCGGAACTCTGGCGATGGTCGGCCGTCTTGGTGGCGATCATGGCCGTAATCGCCTGCGTCACGCCATCGGCGGCGGAGCGGAGCGCGGCGGGCAACGATGTCGTCGCCGACACGTTGGCCATGAACGTGCCGAGGTCGCGGAACGACGGCTCGTCGTAGCCGACGCAGTTTCGCGCCGCAGTCAGCACCGCCGTGCGATCGGTGGAGGTCAGCGTGAGGGAATTCGTCACGAACTGACTCAGGGCCGACGCCAGGCCGGCGTAGCCGGGGGTGGTCGCCGCCGAAAACGTGTCGTCCGTGGGATCGTTCTGGTACTGATTGCCGTAGCTGGTCACCATCGACGCGGCGATCTGGCCTGCCGTGACGTTGAACGGATTGGCGGGCGATTTCAGCGCGCTGTACGCGGTCGTGTAGTCCTGGCCGGTGCCATTGACGAGTTCTTCGGAGGCGACGTAGAGGCCGCTGACCCGCGAGGAGATCGCGTAGCCCACCTCCGCCATTGCCATCAGGCAGTTGTCGTAGGAGACGAGGTCGATGGTCGGCATGCCCGGAGCCGCCAGCGCCGCCGCGATCTCGCCGATTTCCACGGCGTCGCCGTTCGACTCGCTGTCGAACTGGGAGCCCGCGAGCCCGCGGCCGTGGCCCCACATCTGGAGCAGGTAGTGCTCCGCCGGGGCCTGTTGCACGCTCCATTGCACGAAGTCGGTGAGCGTCGCGCCATCGCCGGTGTTCTTCTCGCCGAACGACAGGTCGAACGTCGAGGCGATATTCGACGAGTCGGCGTCGGGCGTGAGCACCGAGCGGCCGTAGGTCCGCCAGGCCGCCTGCGCCCCGCCGCCCGTCGCGTAGGCCGTGCCCACGCTCGGCTTCGGCTGGTCCCAGGAGACGACGATGTTCACGCCGCCCGGGATGCCTGTGAGCGATCGCTCCATCTCGTTGATGTCCTGGAAGGCGTACCTGTTGAGGTCCTCCCCCGTCATGTAGACCATGATCGTCCAGGCGCCGGCGTCGTCGTTGCGGATCTGCCCCACGCCCTCGACCTTGCCGAGCGTGGCGTTCGTGGGGGATGACAGGACGAGCGAGAATGTTTCGTTGCTCTCCCCCTTCGTGTCACCGTTCACGGTGACAGAGACGGTCTTCGAGGTCTCCCCCGCTGCGAACGTCAGTGTGCCGGTGGCGGCCACGTAGTCGGAGTCGGCCACCGTCGCCGAGCCGTCGCGGGTGGCGTATGCCACGGTGATCTCCTGCGACCAGGCCTTGTTCAGCGTGATCGTGAAAGTGATCGGTGCAGAGCCGGAATTGCCCTCGGCCAGCGTCACGTTGTCCACGCTGATGGCTGGCGAGGTGTCGTCGTCGAGGATCGTGAAGGCGACGGCCTTGGAACCGCGATCCACCGAAGCGCCTGTCGCCGAAACGATGCCCAACGAGAACATCTCATCCGACTCCGTCTTCGAGTCGCCGATCACGGGCACCGACACCTGCTTCGCCGTCTCGCCGGGGGCGAAAATGATCGTCCCCTTCTGGCTGCGGTAGTCC
>JBILVO010000259.1:0-2682 GCA_044370415.1 Pirellulales bacterium | reverse complement strand
AGCCGCGACAGCCTGTTCGTGGCCACCGACTTCGGCCCGGGCTCGCTCACCGCCTCGGGATATCCGCGGACCGTCCGTGAGTGGGCCCGCGGCACGCCCCTGTCGGCGGCGGCGGTCGTCTACGAGGGCCGGCCCGACGACATGTCGGTCGCGGGCTTCCACGACCCCACCCCCGGCTTCGAGCGGGACCTCGTCCGCCGGCAGATCACGTTCTGGACGAACGAGCTCTTCCTGCGGCGTGACGGCCGGCTCGTGAAGGTCGAGAAGCCCGACGACGCCGACGCCACGGTGCACCGGGAGTGGCTCCTGATCGAGCTCCGCAGCCCCTGGACGCTCGGGGGCACGACGCATCCGGCGGGCGCGCTCCTGGCGGCCGACTTCGAGCGGTTCCTGGCGGGCGATCGCGGGTTCCACGTCCTCTTCGCGCCCGGCCCCCGCACGTCGCTGGCGGGCTACTCCTCCACCCGCAACCACCTCCTGCTCAACACGCTCGACAACGTTCGCAGCCGCGTCGATGTGCTGACCTTCCGCGACGGCCGCTGGCACCGCGAGCCGCTGCCGGGCGTGCCGGAATTCGGCACCGCCAGCGCGACGCCCGTGGACGACCTCGACTCCGACGACTACCTGCTCGTCACCGCCAACGCGCTGACGCCCTCCACGCTGTCGCTCGGCTCCGCGGCCGAGGCGACGCGGCCTCCGGAGAAGCTCAAGCAGTCGCCCGCCTTCTTCTCGGCGACCGGACTGCATGTCAGCCAGCACGAGGCGATATCCCGCGACGGCACGCGCGTCCCCTACTTCCAGATCGGCCCGGAGCAGCTGCCGCTCGACGGCTCGACGCCCACGTTGCTCTACGGCTACGGCGGCTTCGAGATCCCGCTCGTGCCAGGCTACGAGCCGATCGCCGGCGCCTGCTGGCTCGAGCAGCGGCACGTGCACGTGATCGCGAACATCCGCGGCGGCGGCGAGTTCGGCCCGCGGTGGCACCAGGCGGCCCTCAAGGAGAAGCGGCCCCGCGCCTACGAGGACTTCATCGCGGTGGCCGAGGACCTCGTGGCGCGGAAGGTGACGTCACCGGCGCACCTCGGCGTGAAGGGCGGCAGCAACGGCGGCCTGCTGGTGGGCAACATGCTCACGATGCGACCCGACCTCTTCGGCGCCGTCGTCTGCCAGGTGCCGCTGCTCGACATGCGGCGCTACCACAAGCTCCTCGCGGGCGCCAGCTGGATGGGCGAGTACGGCGACCCCGACGACCCGGCACAGTGGTCCTTCATCCGTGGCTTCTCGCCCTACCACAACGTCGACCCTGGTCGGGAGTATCCACCGACCCTGATCACCACCTCGACCCGTGACGACCGCGTGCACCCCGGGCATGCCCGCAAGATGACGGCCCGGCTCCTGGAGCTGGGCAAGCCCGTGCTCTCCTACGAGAACATCGAGGGGGGTCACGGCGGCGCGGCCGACAATCGGCAGCGGGCGTTCATGGACGCCCTGGGCTACGCGTTTCTCGACCGCGAGCTCAGGTGAGGCCGAGCCGGCTCAGCAGGCCGCGCGGCACGCCGATGTCCACGACGTGCACCGTGCCCGTGTGCCGTTCCGATCCGGGCTGATCGAAGCCGATCTTGCGGGCCACGAACGTCGCCGTGACGTCGGCCCGCACGCAGGGCCCCAGCGGCCGCCCCGTGTCGCAGTCGAGCCCCGAAGGCAGGTCGACGGCAAACACCCGCGCGGCACCGCCGGCCCGAACCTCGTTGATCGCCTCGATGGCGGCCGCAACCGCGCCACGGGCCGCGCCGGTCGTCCCGGTGCCGAGCAGCGCGTCGACGATCCAGGCCGCTCCGTCGAGCCGCAGACGCCAGGCGGCGCTGTCCGCGGCGGCGAGCAGGTGGATGGCGGCCCCCGACCGCTCCGCGACCCGGCAGTTGATCGCCGCGTCGCCCCGGTAGCCGGCCGGGTCGCAGGCGAGGAGGAGCCGCACCTCGTGGCCGAGATTCTCCAGGTGCCTGGCGATCACGAAGCCGTCGCCGCCGTTGTTGCCCGGGCCGCAGGCGACGGCGACCGGCCCGGCGGGGTCCGGCCGACCGGCGGCCGCGTGGAGCACCGCGGCGGCGTTCCTGCCGGCGTTCTCCATGAGCACGATGCCGGGCAGGCCGTAGTCCTCGATGGCCCGGCGGTCGACGTCGCGGACCTCGCTGCGGCTCAGGCTTCGCATCGGACAGGATCGCATGGATGGCATCGCATGGGCTGGATCGCGTCAGGCCATCCCGGCGCGTCAGGTCGCCAGCGGCCGCGTCATCTCGACCGGCACCACCCACTGGTCGTACTGCTCGGGCGTCACGTACCCGAGCGCCACGGCGGCGGCCTTCAGGCTCGTCCCCTCGACGTGGGCCTTCTTGGCGATCTTTGCCGCCTTCTCGTAGCCGATGTGCGTGTTGAGCGCCGTGACGAGCATCAGCGAATCGTCGAGATGGTGCCTGATCCGGTCGAGGTTGGGCTCGATGCCGACCGCGCAGTGCACCCGCATCGAATCGCAGGCGTCGGCGATGAGGTCGGCCGACTCCAGCACGTTGTGGACCATCACCGGCTTGAACACGTTGAGCTGGAAGTGCCCCTGCGAGCCGGCGAACGCGACGGCGGCATCGTTGCCGAACACCTGGGCGCAGACCATCGTCATGGCCTCGCACT
>JBILVO010000146.1:0-9804 GCA_044370415.1 Pirellulales bacterium | reverse complement strand
TGCTGCAGCGCCTGCTGCGAAGCCGGCAGCGCCGGCGGCAGCCCCGGCTGCTGCGGCGCCCGCAACGGCCCCCGCTCCTGCTGCGAAGCCCGCCGCCCCGGCCGCGGCTACTCCAGCGCCCGCAGCCGCGCCCGCAGCCGCTCCGGCCCCCGCGGCGAACCTCTCGGCATCTCCCCGCTGGGTGATTGCCGCCGACTACACCCGCGACGGCGCGACACTCGTCACCGCCGGAGGCGAGAGCCTTCTCTACAGGCCCGGTGACGTCGTCGTGTGGAAGGCCGACGGCGCGCGGGTCGGCGACCTGGCCGGCCATCCGACGGCCGTCTGGGCCGTGAAGGTGTCGAAGGACGGCAAGCTTGCCGCCACCGCTGGCTACGACGGCCTCGTCAAGCTCTGGGACCTGCCGGCGCGGACGCTGAAGGCCGACCTCAAGAAGCACAAGGGCTGGGTGCGGTCGCTCGACATCTCCCCCGACGGCACGAAGCTCGCGACTGCCGGCGAGGACGGCACCGTCGTGCTCTGGAACACGGCCGACGGCAAGGAGATCAAGACGGTGACGGCGCATGCCGGTCCGGTGACGGCCGTCGCCTTCTCGCCGGACGGCGCGACGATCGCGACGGGCGGCGGCGACAAGCTCGTGAAGCTCTGGGATGCGGCCACCGGCAACGAGAAAGGTAAGCTCGAGGGGCACGGTGACGCGCTCTGGACGGTTGCCTACTCGCCCGACGGCTCGAAGCTGGCCACGGCCGGCTCCGACCGCACGATTAAGCTCTGGAACACGTCCGATTCGAAGGAGTTTGCCACGCTCTCCGGCCACAAGGACTGGGTGACCAGCGCCGCGTTCTCCCCCGACGGCACGCGGCTGGCCACCGGCAGCCTCGACGGCGCCGTGAAGCTCTGGGACGTGAACGCCAAGGGCGAGCAGCAGGGCCCCGAGGCGGCGAAGTCGAGCGTGTGGTGCGTGACGTTCGCCCCCGACGGCAAGACGATGTTCGTCGGCACGCATGCCGGCGGCAGGCTGGTGCCGACGCCGGTCGCCAAGCTGCTGCCGCCGCCCCCGCCGCCCCCCACACCGGCCGCGCCCCCGGCGCCGCCGGTGGTGGTGAAGAAGGCCATGCCGCTGGTGCCGACCGAGTTCAAGAGCATGGCCGGCGCCACGGCCGCCATCGCCGCCGACGGCGCCGTGAGCGTCACCGGCACGCTCGCCAAGGACACGTACACGCTCAAGACGGTGATCCCCGCCGGCGTCGAGGCGAAGGCGATCAAGCTGGAGGTGCTCGCCGATCCGACCCTGCCTGGTCAGGGGCCGGGCCGCTCCGGCGGCGGCAACTTCGTGGTCAGCAAATTTGCCGTGCTCTTCGGGGCGCCGGGCTCGATGGAGACGCCGACGGCCGTGAAGTTTGTGGGGGCGAAGGCCGACTTCGAGCAGCCCAACTACGGCATCGCCGGCGCGCTCGACGACAATCCCGATTCCGGCTGGGCGGTCGCCGGCGCCACCGGCAAGGAGCACGCGGCGACGTTCGACATCGCTCCGGATCAGAAGCTCCCGGCCGGCGCGCCGCTGGCGGTCACGATCGACCAGCAGTACGCCGACGGCACGCACGCGCTGGGCAAGTTCCGGATCTCCGTGGTGCACGACGTGGCCCAGCCAGCCCCCGCGGCACCGCCCGCGCCCGCTGCGCCGGCCGCGCCTGCGCCCGCCGCGGCGCCGGCCGCCAAGCCGGCTGCACCCGCCCCGGCGGCCACACCCGCCGCGAAGCCGGCCACGCCGGCAGCCCCTGCGGCAACTCCGGCAACGCCGCCTGCCACACCACCGGCCAAGCCCGCGGCTCCCGCCGCCGCGCCGGCCACGCCGCCGGCTGCCACGCCTGCATCGGCGCCGGCCCCGGCGCCAGCACCCGCGAAGCCGGCCGCGCCGGCCAAGTGAGCCCGGCCCTGTAAGCTATGCAGCCTGCCAGGCGGCGGGTCGGCGGACCGCATGGGCGCGTCCGTCGTGTGGCGGCTTCTGGTTCGGGCGAGCCGCTGGCGGTCGGCCCTGAAGGGTGAGTGGCGAAGGGTGAGTCGAAAGGATGCATCGATGAACGCACGATCGTGGCGGAGAGCGGCCCAAGTGGGGGCACGGATCGCGGTGACACTGGCGCTGGTCGGCGCCGGCGTCGTCGTCGGCGACCTGCTGGCGGCGCGGAAGGCCCTGCCACGCGTGCAGGCGGTGACGTCGCAGGCGGACGGGGCGTTCGCCGTCTGCACGGTGCCGATCGACGGAGCCGTGGAAGGGTTCTTCATGCTCGACTTCGAGACGGGCGACCTCTCCGGCGGTGTGCTCAACCCGACCACGTCGCTCTTCGGCGCCGTCTACAAGCACAACGTGCTCAAGGACCTTGGATTCAAGCCGGGGCAGGTGAAGAATCCGAAGTTCCTGCTCGTCGCGGGGCTGGCCGACCTGCGGCGCGCGGGCAACGCGTCGCTGGCACAGTCGGTGCTCTACGTCACCGATTCATCCACGGGCACGACCGTGGCCTACGGCATCCCTTGGAGCATGCAGCAGCCGCAGGCGGCGTCGCCGCTGGTGCCGCTCGACATCGCCCGGCCCCGCGGGGCGGCAAAGGCGAAGTGAGGGCCGCATGAACGTGGTCGTCAACGGCGAGGTCCGCGACGTCCCGGCCGGGGCCACGGCGGGGGACCTGGTCGCGCTGCTGGGCCTCGAGGGCCGCCCGCTCGCCGTGGAGGTCAACGAGCAGGTGGTGCCGCGGCGCAGCCTCCCGGCCTGTAAGCTGTCGGAGGGAGACCGCCTCGAGATCGTCACGCTCGTGGGCGGCGGCTGACCGGCTCGGAACACGCTCGAGCGCCCACGGGAGCGATACAGGAGCGAAATGACACGCGTCGATGCCAGCACCGTCGCCTCAGTCCGTCCTGCGGACCACGCCGCCGCCGCGGACACCCCGCTGCGGGTTGGCGGCGTCACGCTCGCCAGCCGGCTGGTCGTCGGCACGGGCAAGTACGCCGACTTCGCGCAGATGGCGGCCTGCCTCGACGCCTCGGGCACCGACTGCGTCACGGTGGCGGTGCGCCGCGAACGGCTCGTGAACGCCGCCGGCGAGAACATCCTCGACCACATCGACACGTCGCGGTACGTGCTCCTGCCGAACACCGCCGGCTGCTACACGGCGGACGACGCGGTCCGCGTGGCGCGGCTGGGCCGTGAGCTGCTCCGCGACCTCGGCAATGCCGGCGCCGAGTGGGTGAAGCTCGAGGTGCTCGGCGACCAGCGGACGCTCCTGCCCGACCCCGTGGGCACGCTCGACGCCACCCGCCGCCTCGTCGAGGACGGCTTTGCTGTGCTCGTCTACACGAACGACGATCCCGTCGTCGCCCGGCGGCTGAAGGAGGCGGGGGCCGCCAGCGTGATGCCGGCAGGCAGTCCGATCGGCTCGGGGCAGGGCATCCTCAACCCCAACAACCTGCGGATCTGCATGGAGTATCTCAAGGAGGGGGACCCGGGCTATCCCGTCATCGTCGACGCCGGCGTGGGCACCGCGAGCGACGTCGCCGCCGCCATGGAGCTCGGCGTCGACGGCGTGCTCCTCAACACGGCGATCGCCCACGCCGCCGAGCCGCTGCGGATGGCACATGCCATGCGGGCGGCGTGCTTCGCCGGCCGGCAGGCGTGGCTCGCCGGACGGATTCCGCGGAAACTCTACGCCACGGCCTCGAGCCCGGACGAAGGCGTCATCGGCCGCGGCCGGCCAGCGTGAGGGCCACTCCATGCTCGCCAAGCGGATCATCCCCTGCCTCGACGTCGAGCGGGGCCGCGTCGTCAAGGGAACGCGGTTCCTCGACCTCGTCGACGCCGGTGATCCCGTGGCGGTGGCCGCCCGCTACGAGGCCGAGGGGGCCGACGAGCTCGTCTTCCTCGACATCACCGCCAGCCACGAGGGCCGGGCGATCATGCTCGACGTGGTCCGCCGGGTCTCGGAGACGATCTTCATGCCGTTCACCGTCGGCGGCGGCATCCGCACGCTCGACGACGCCGTGCGGCTCATCCACGCCGGCGCCGAGAAGGTGAGCATCAACTCGTCGGCCGTGAAGACGCCGGAGCTGATCACGGCGGTGGCCGACCGCCTCGGCAGCTGCGCGACGGTGGTCAACATCGACCCCAAGCGGGTGTGGCAGGACGGCCGCGAGGTGTGGGAGGTGTTCGTCAACGGGGGCCGCGTGCCGACGGGACTCGAGGCGGTGCCCTGGGCCCGGCGGGTGGAGGAGCTCGGCGCCGGCGAGATCGTGCTGACATGCATGGATCGGGACGGCACCCGCGACGGCTACGATCTGGAAATGACGGCCGCGGTCAGCCGAGCGGTGGGGATTCCCGTGGTCGCCAGCGGCGGGGCGGGCTGCCCGGAGCATCTCGCGGACGCCATCGAACGGGGGCGGGCGGACGCGGCGCTGGCCGCTGGCATCTTCCACTTCGGAGAGTGTACGATTCGAGAGGTCAAGGATCTGTTCGCACGGCGGGGGATACCCGTCAGGCCCATTTCGTAGTCGCACCATGACAACACTCGATCCCACGAATGCGGCGGCCGACTCGGTGTCCTCCGAGCCCGCCGTCGCCGCCCCCATTCCCGTGCCGGCCAAGCCGGGCGGCCTGGAGATCGACCGGCTCTTCGAGGCGATGGTGAAGCTCAACGGCAGTGACCTCCACCTCAAGGTCGACAAGCCCCCGTACATGCGGGTGAAGGGCGCCCTGCAGCCGCTGAAGTATCCGCCCATCGACGCCGAGAAGATGAAGCAGCTCTGCGGCCCGATGATGAACGACCGCCAGCGGGCGATCTTCGACGCCGACGGCGGCGCCGACTTCGCCTACACCTGCGTCGTCGACGGCGTGCGGTGGCGGTTTCGCATCAACATGCTCACGCAGCAGGGCCGCTGGGGGCTCGTCGCCCGGCGCGTGAACAACACGATCCCCGACTTCGAGAAGCTCTTCCTGCCCAAATCGATCGAGAGTCTTTGCCAGCTCGACCAGGGCATGGTGCTGCTCGCCGGCGTGACGGGCTCCGGCAAGAGCACGACGATCGGGTCGATGCTCAACTACATCAACCGTCACTACCGCAAGCACATCCTCACGCTCGAGGACCCGATCGAATTCGTGTTCACCGAGGACAAGTGCCTGATCAACCAGCGCGAGATCGGCAACGACGTCAAGAACTTCGAGATCGGCATGAAGCATGCCGTCCGCGAGGATCCCGACATCATCCTCGTGGGAGAGCTCCGTGACGTCGAGACGTTCAAGACGGCGATCCACGCCGCCGAGACGGGCCACCTCGTGTTCGGCACGATCCACGCCGCCAGCGCCTCCAGCTGCATCGGCCGCATCCTCGACCTCTTCCCGCAGGAGGAGCATCCGTCGATCCGCAGCGCCATCGCCTTCAACATGAAGGGGATCGTCGCCCAGAAGCTGCTCAAGTCGATCAAGCCGGGCGTGAGCCGTGTGCCGGTCGTGGAGATCATGTTCATCGACGTGCTCATCCGGAAGTACGTGCTGGAGGAGCAGGATCATCTCATCGCCGACCACATCAAGAAGTCGGCGAAGGACGGCATGCAGAACTTCACGCAGAGCCTCAAGGGGCTCATCGACCAGGGGCTCATCGACCGGCACGACGCGCTCGAGATCGCGCCCAACCGCGAAGAGCTGATGATGGCCCTCAAGGGCATCCTCTGATGACGGCGGTAGTGATCACGGCGGGAGGTGCGACGTGACGGCATCGGCAGGCAGGTGGGCAGTCGTCGCCGTGCTCTGGCTGTCGGCGGCGGTGGCCCGGGCCGACGGAGGCTGGCCTGCCGTGAGCCCCGAATGGCTCGAGCGCGGTCCGGGTGGCGGGCTCGCACTGCTGCCCTTGTTGTGCTGGTGGGCGCTCGCTGCGGCCTGGGCCACGAGCAGTTCGTGGGCGCATCACGACGCCACGCTGCTCAAGCTCCGGCCAGACTACTGGACGGCGGTGGTCGTCGCGCCGTTCGTCGTCGCGAGCCTTCTGGCCTGGCTGATCCCCTGGTCCGCGGCCGGCCTGGCTCTGATGGCGCTGGCGTGGATCCTGCCCCTCTATATCTATGGCCTGCAGCGGAATCCCAAGGTGCCCGAGTCGGTGCGGATCTTCACCCGTGGGCACCTGATGCGTGCGGTGCGGGGGCTGCTCGGCCGGGTGGGATTCAAGGTGGGCAAGGAGGAGGCGGCCGACACCGGGCTGCCGGTGCTGGCGCTCGTCTCCACCTCGGGCGCCGACGCCGCTGAAAACAAGTCGCGGCAGGACGAGGCGGCGAAGATGCCGGGATTCCCCGCCGCGGTGAAGCTCCTGCAGGAGGCGGTCGTCGCTCGGGCCACGACCGCCGTGATCGATGCCGGGAGCGACGGGGTGCGGGTGAAGTACGAAGTCGACGGTCTGGCCGCGCCGGCGCGGGCGGTCACGACGCCGGCCAAGGGGCTCGGCAAGTCGAAGCAGCCTGCGAAGTGGGGCGATGCCGCCCCCCTCGATGCGGCCATCGGGGCGTCGGCGGTCGCGGTGCTGCGGACGATCGCGGGCGGGGATCCCAAGCGGGAGAGCCGTGAACCCGCGGCGTTTTCCATCGACGTGGACGGCAAGAAGAAGGCGTGCACGCTGGCCACCCGGTCGTCGAAGACGGCCAAGCAGGTCGTGCTGACGGTCGAGACGCCGCCGTTCACGCCGAAGACGCTCGAGGATCTCGGTATGCCGGCCGCCGTGGCCGGTCGCGTGCGCGAACTCATGACCCTCGAGAACGGCATCTTCCTCGTGTCGTCGCCGCCCCTGTCGGGGAGTTCGACGGCCTTCGAAACCGTGCTGCTGGCGGCGGACCGGCTGGTCCGGGACTTCGTCTCGATCGAGAACGCGGATGCGCCACCGAAGGAGGTGCCCAACGTCAAGCCGTTCCGGTACTCCGTCGCGGCGGGCGATCCGCCCGTTTCGGCGCTGAACAAGGCGATGCTCGAGTATCCCAAGGCCGTCGTCGCCCGCGATCTCGCCGACGCCGACCTCGCCGCGGAACTGGTCAAGCTCGCCGACGAACACACGATGGTCGTCGTCAGCATTCGGGCCGCCGATGCGATCGAGGCGATCGAGAAGGTGCTCGCGCTCGGCATCGCTCGGGAGCAGCTGGCTCACTGCCTGCTGGGATCGCTCTCGGTGCGTCTGGTCCGCAAGCTTTGCCCTCACTGTGCCGAGTCGCTGGCCACGCCCCCGGAGCTGCTGCAGCGGCTGAAGAAGACGGCGGAGGAGCTGCCCGAGATCAAGCGGACGTCGCCCGACGGCGGCTGCCCACGCTGCGCTGGCCGGCAGTTCATCGGCCGGACCGCGGTCTTCGAGCTGGCGGCCGGCGCCACGCTCCGCAAGTACGTCGCCCACCCGAAGTCGGACGCGAAGGTGCTGCGGCAGGCCGCCGCCAAGGACGGGCTGCAGTCGTTCCGGGATGTGGGCATGGATCTGGTCGCGGCGGGCACGACATCGCTGGACGAGTTGCAGCGGGTGTTCTCCTCAGGGGTCAAGAAGGAGGCCGGCCCGGCCGGCGCCAAGCGATGAGCGGCCTGATCATCACGCTGATCCTGTTCGTGATCCTCGCCGGCGCCACGGCCCTGCTCACGCTCGGCGGCCTGTGGCGGGCACTGGTGACGTTCTTCAACGTGCTCGTGGCCGCGTGCATCGCCACCGCGTGGTACGAGACGCTCGCGGGCTTCCTGGACAGGTACCTCGCCAGCTACACCTACCTGCTCGACTTCCTGTCGATCTGGCTGATCTTCACGGTCGTGGTGTCGCTGCTGCGGGCGGCGACCGATTGGCTCGTGCCGCACGCGATCGCGTTCCCGAAGCTCGTCGACCTGATCGGCGGCGGGATCGTGTCGTTCGTCACGGCCTGGGTGCTGATGTCGTTCACCGCCGCGTCGCTCCACACGGCTCCCGTGCCCCGCGACGTCATCCAGCCCACCCCCGAGGCGCGGATGTTCCTCGGCCTCTCTCCGGACCGCAAGTGGCTCGCATGGGTGCGGAACAGCTCGCTGTCGGGGCCGTTCTCCCGCGGAACGCCGCACATCTTCGACGAGAAGGGGGATTTCATCCTGCGGTACGCGGATCGGCGGCTGAAGCTTGAACAGTCGGAGGGCCTTCGCGTTTCGGCGAAGTGACCGGCATGGTGCGGACGGAGCGCGGTGATGAAGCGGGCGATGCAACGGCCTACCGGCCCGTGAGCATGCTGGCCGTGGCGGCGGCCCTCGCAGGCGTCGCGTCGAGCCTGGCGCTCACCACGCCGATGCTCTGGGCCCTGCCGCTGGTGGGCGTCGGCCTGGCGCTCGCCGGGCTCGCCGACGTCGCCCGGCCCGGTGCCGAAAAGGCGGGGCGGATGCTCGCACTCGCCGGCCTCGCCCTCTCGGTCGGGTTCGGTGCCCAGGCGGTGACGTCGGCCATCGTCTCGCGACGCATCGTCGAGGCACGGGCGGTGGCGACTGCGAACGCATGGATCGATGCCATTCGCCAGGGTCGGCTGGCCGATGCGCGGGCCATGGCGAACAGCGAGGTGCGTGGCGAGCTCGGGTTGCCGCCGCATCCCGACCACGTCCACGGAGAGGACGACGCTGCGCATCACGATGCGGCGTTCCGCGCCGTGCCCACCGTGGCGGCCATCGAAGGATGCGGGCCGGCGGCGGTGCGGGAGGTGCAGTGCACGGGCCCCGAAGCGTCGGCCACCGATGCGTGGGGCGTGACCGTGCGGCTGACGCCGTGCCCGCGGGGCAAGGACGTCGAGATCGCGCTGCAGCTCGCCCCGAGCGTGGCCCGCGAGGGGGCCGGTCGCGTCGAGCGGTGGATCATCGTGAAGGCCGACGTCGTGCCGTGACGGGCGATGCCGTGCTCCCGACCGCGCATGCGATCTAATCGCGTGACGTGAAGCAACGGATCGCGTCGATCGTGTCGGCCCGTGCCGCGAGCATCACCAGCCGGTCGAAGCCGAGCGCGGCACCGACGCCCTCCGGCATCTCGGGGCCGTGTGCCGCCAGCAGCCGTGCGGGAACGGGCAGCACGGAGCGGCCGTCGGCGGCGCGGGCGTCGTTGGCGGCCGTGATCCGGGCTGCGAGCACCTCGCGGCTCGTCTCCTCCTCCCAGCCGTTGGCCAGCTCCACGCCGCCGACGAACAGCTCGAACCGCCGTGCGGCCCGCGGGTCGGCCGGGTCGATCCGGGCGAAGGCAGCCTGCGACGCGGGCCAGCGTTCCAGCATCGTGGGGCGGTCGTGCCCCAGCCGCGGAGAGATTCGCTCCGCCAGCAGCAGTTCGAACCAGCGATCCCACTGCTGTTCGGGCGTCCCACCGGCGACGCCGGGCGGCGGGTCGAGGCCGGCGCGGCGACCCGCCTCCGCCAGTTCGTCGAGCGATGCGGTGACGGGATCGACACCGACCAGGTCGCCGAACGCCTGTGAGCAGGCGATCCGCTCGAGGCCCGCGGTGCCGAGCGTTGCGCGGCAGAGCCGCTCGATCACGCTCGCGGCGTCATCGAGTGTCGTGCCGGGGGCATACCACTCCAGCAGCGTGAACTCGACGTCGTGCTGCGCGCCCCTCTCGCCTGCACGGAACGAGCGGGCGAATTGGTAGATCGGCCCGGCACCGGCTGCCAGCAGCCGCTTCATGAGGGCCTCGGGGCTGGCCTGCAGGAAGTGCGGAGGCCGCGCGGGTCCGTCGACCTGCACGGCGATGGGATCGATGTGGGCCTCCGGCAGCACCTCTGTCGAGAGCACAGGCGTGTCGACCTCGACGAACCCGA
>JBILVO010000038.1:0-28698 GCA_044370415.1 Pirellulales bacterium | reverse complement strand
GAATCTAACCCCCCGACGGCGGAGGGGTCAACGAGGCTGCGGCGAGGGCTTCAGCGCCAGTTCATGACGAACGCGAGCGTTCCGAGCGCCAGCGCGAGGCCGATCGCGACCAGCACCGCCAGCAGGATCGAGATGCTGCGGCCGGCCCAGAGATCTTCGCGAATCATGTCGGTGCGGTCGGACTTGGCGAACGACGCGTTCCAGACCGGAAAAGTCCGTTCGTCGTAGACCCACTGCGTCCGCTCTTCGAAGTTCTTCTCGCTCATGTGCGTCCGTCGGACCGTCGCGGCTGTCGCCCGGGCGGACGACTATGATGGAAGGATGCCCCCAGAAATGTACCCGGCCGATTCCGGCGACGCCAGCCTCGCGGCAGCCCCCCCGCCCGCGGCCCAGGGTGCGACCGTGCCGCACATTCTCGAGCAGGACGGACATCTCGGGGCCTGGCTCGAGCGGCAGGGACAGCCGGCGTGGCGGGCGCGGGCGATCCGCCGCTGGCTCTTCGAGCGGCGGGCGGCGACGTTCGCCGACATGACCGATCTGCCCAAGGACCTGCGGGTCGGGCTCGACCGCGACTTCCGCATCTGGACGACGTCGATCGCGCGGCACTCCAAGGCGGACGACGGCACCGAGAAGCTGCTGCTTGCGCTGCACGACGGCCAGCGGATCGAGTGCGTGCTTCTGCGCGACGGCGACCGCCGCACGGTCTGCATCAGCTCGCAGGTGGGCTGCGCGATGGGCTGCGTGTTCTGCGCCAGCGGCCTCGACGGCGTGATCCGCAACCTCACGACCGGCGAGATCCTCGAACAGCTGCTGCGGCTGCAGCAGTTGCTGCCGGCCACGGAGCGGCTCAGCCACATCGTGGTCATGGGGATGGGCGAGCCGCTGGCCAACCTCGACCGGCTTCTGCCGGCCCTGGCGGTCGCGCAGGATCCCGAGGGCCTCGGCATCTCGCAGCGGCGGATCACCGTCTCGACGGTCGGGCTCCCCGCGGCGATCGACCGGCTGGCGGCGGAGAACCCGGGCTACCACCTCGCCGTCTCCCTGCATGCGGCCGAGGATCAGCTGCGGACGCGGCTCGTGCCGGTGAACAAGTCGATCGGGCTGGTCGAGGTGATGGCCGCGGCCGACCGCTACTGGGAGGCCTCCGGCCGGCGGCTGACGTTCGAGTACGTGCTGCTCGGCGGCGTGAACGATTCACCCGAGGACGCCGGGCGGCTCGCGCGGCTGCTCGGCCGTCGGGCGGCGCTGGTCAACGTGATTCCCTACAACTCGGTCGCCGGGCTCGAGTGGCGGGAGCCCTCGAAGGGATCACAGGAGCGGTTTCTCGACGTGCTGCGGCAGGCGGGCGTGAACGTGCAGGTCCGCCGGCGGAAGGGCGCCCGGATCGACGCCGCCTGCGGCCAGCTGCGGCGGCTCGAGCGGCAGACGTAGGCCGCCGCAACGCCGACGTCGCCAGGCGAACGCAGCTCACGGCTCCATGTCCGGCAAGCACTCCCAGAGCGCATCCGCCGAGTCGTGAGCCCGCAAAGCCTCGACCACCACGGGAAGTGGATCGGCGAAAATCCCCGGAATGTCCGCTTCCCCCGGCACCGCAATCGGAAACGCCAACTGCTCCACCGGCGGGACACACTGCGCAGCGACATCAGCCCTATTCCCACGCGGATCGACGCGATACCAGCCGTGCACGGGCAAATAAACCGCATTCAGGCCATGCAACGAGAAGGGAGCCGAACGGCCATCCTTGCTCAGCCGCTGATAGCACAATCCGGCTGGGATGCCGTTTGCTCGGAGGAGCGCGGCCAAAAGATGGCTTTTCGCGTAGCAGTAGCCGCTCCCGACGCACAGCACCTCCGAGGCAGTACAGGGAACGGGCTGAAGGCGGAAATCACGGCTGTGCCGGATCTCGTCGCGAACCCACTCGTAGCATCGCTTGGCGACGACAACGTGGTCTTCCGAACCGTCTGCCAGCGCCCGGGCTCGCTCCAGCACCTCGGGGCGGGTCCAGTCGATCACGTCAGTCGGTCGCAGGAATTGATCCATGAGCGATCGCAGCGCGGGGCCGACTCCCACGGCTCGCTATTGCAGCCAGCCCAGCAGCAGCACGACGGCGAGCACCATGCCGAGCATGCCGCCCAGCCAGACCATCCAGTGCACGGCGGCCAGGCGGATCTCCGCCGGATCCTCGTGGTGCGTCGCCGCGAAGATGAGGCTCGCCAGCGCCACCAGCGGCAGGCCGAAGAAGATGCCGGGCACCCGCCCCGCCAGGGTGGCCAGCAGCGGCAGCATCACGCAGGCCGGGGAGGCAATCGTCAGCAGCGTCGTCGCGATCATGTGAGCGGGTCCCTGCTCCTGGTTCGTGGTCTTGTGTGTCGAATCTCTGTCGGTACTGTTCGTTCGTGCCGCACGCCTGGGGCCGGCGGCTGTGGACGGCGGGCCGCCGTCACGATGAGCCGGATGCGGGCGGAGCGGGCCGCCGCTTCCGCTCCTCCTCCGACGGGCCGAGCGGGCCGGCCCAGGCGTCGTAGATCACCAGCAGGTTGAGCATGCCGGCCAGCATCGTGTAGAGCGTGCCGATCTCGAAGAACGCCCCCAGCCGCCGATGCCAGTCGGCCAGTTGGTCGTGTCGAAACTGCTTCAGCGGCGGATGGTCGAAGAAATCGTCAGGCGCGATGTCGGGATCGGACCGGCCGAGCCGGTCGGCGTAGGCGGCCGAGACGTGCTGACCCGGCGACAACGGCGGCGCCATGAATCCGCTCAGCCACAGCGGCTGGCGGGCGGGGCCGTGCAGCCGCGCGGCCTGCACGACCGCCGGCAGCGCCACGACCCCGGCGCCGGCCTGGCAGACGAACGCCCAACGGGTGTCGCCCGGCTTCCACGACGCGTAGACCACCTTTCCGCCCCCCAGCCACAGGCCGAACACGAACGTGGCGAGGATCGACCCCATGAAGAGGCTGCCCTTCGTCGTGCGGCCCTGGTAGAGCTGGCCGAGGCCGGGCACCGCCCAGGAGAGCGCCGCGGCGAGCGCGGGGTTGCGCAGGTCGATGGCCGAGCCGTCGTCGGGCGAGATCGCCACGATCCTGGCTGGGATGTTGGCTGGCTGCGGCTCGGCGGTCCTGGCCACGCAACGGTTCCTGCGCCCGGCTCACGGCCGGCTGCACTCCGCGTCAGCCGGCGAAGAGCGCAGTGTACGCGATCGGCCGGGGAATGGAACGCGCCGCCCCACGCCGTGGCGGGCCCGTGCATCCTGCGGGGCCGCGCCGCTGCTACGACCGGCAGGGTCCGCCTCAGCCCCAGAGCCGCCGCACGACCCTGACACGCGGCTGGTCGGCCGCGGCATCTGCTGTGGAAGGATCGTCTTCCGCCTCGGTCTCACGGCCGGCACTGCCGGCCGTCGAGAGCTCGCGCCACGTGCGTTCGACCGTGGCGGCATCGACCCTGTCGAGACCGTCGCCGGCAGCGGCGGCCAGCGACAGCTGCGCGAGTTGGCAGACCGTGCGGGGCACGCCGCCGGCGAACCGCGTGAGCGTGGCGGCGGCATCCTCGGGAAAGATGCCGGGGTCGCCGCCGACCCGCGAGAGCGACCGGGTGAGGAACCCGACGACGTCGGCCTCCGTCCACGGCCCCAGTTCGATCCGCACAGCCGCGCGTTGCCGCAGCGCCGCCGGCACCCTTGCGAGCCCGCCATCGGTCGCCGTGGCGACCACGACGGTCCGGGCGAACCGCGGCTCGGCGGCGCCCAAGAGCCTGGCGATGCCGTCGACCGCGTCGTCCGGCGCACGGTCGAGGTCGTCGAAGACCAGCACCGTGGGCCGCTCCATCAGCATGTTTTCGCGGAGCCTGTTCTCCAGCTTCTGCCACGGCCGCAGCGGCTCGGAGCGGCTGAGGGGATCAAGCGGCAGCCGCTCCAGCAGCAGCTCGAGCCAGTCTCCCGGCGCAAGCCCGCGCAGCGAGAGGAGTGCCGTCTCCGCACCGAGCCCGCCCAGACGGCGGGCCGCCATCGCCGCCAGGTGGCTCTTGCCGCAGCCCTCGGCGGCGGTGACCAGGCCGAACCGCTGCCGCTCCTCGAGCAGCCATTCCAGCCGGGCGAGCGCCTCCTCCTGCGGACCGGCCGCGTGGAACGTCGCCGGCTCGAGCGCCGCGTCGAAGGGGGCCCCGGTGAGTTTCCAGTGGTCGCGTACCATAGGCGGCAGGAGTGTAGCGGGACGTGCAGCCCGCGTCAGGACGAAGATTCGCGGGAAACACGGGCGTCGGAGCCGATGAGCGAACGCTTTTTCACGACCACGGCGCCGCGGGACGGCCGCGCCGTCCTCACGGGCGACGAGGCCCGCCATCTCGCGAAGGTACTGCGCGCGCGGGAGGGGGACGCCGTCGTGCTCTTCGACGGCCGCGGCTGTTCGTGGCCCGCCCGCGTGGCGCGGATCGGACGCGACACCGTCGACCTCGACACCGGAGCGCCGCAGACCGAACCCGCGCCCGCAGGCGTCCGGCTCACGCTCGCGGTGGCGCTGCCGAAGGGGGACCGCCAGAAGTGGATGGTGGAGAAGCTCACCGAGCTCGGCGTCGACCGGCTCGTGCCGCTGGAAACGACCCGCGGCGTGGCGGAGGCGACCGACGGGGCGCGGGCGCGGCTCGAGCGGGTCGTGATCGAGGCCTGCAAGCAGTGCGGCCGCAACACGCTCATGGAGATCGCGGCGGGACGGCGGCTCGATCACCTGCTCGCCGCACGCATCGCCGACGGCGGCATTGTCATCACCGACCCCGGAGGCCGGCCGCTCGCCGCCGCCGCCCTGCCCCCCACGTGTGCCGAGGTGATCGCGCTCGTCGGCCCGGAGGGCGGCTTCACGGCCGACGAGGTCGCGACGGCCGAACATGCCGGCGCGGTCCGGGTGTCGCTCGGGCCCCACATCCTCCGCGTGGAGACCGCCGCGATCGCGGTGGCGGCCCGGCTCGTCGCCGCGGCACCGGAGCACGCCTGACTCGGGGCCGTGCAAGACGCCGGCCCGCCGCGCTGCAGTCGTTCACGTGGCTCCCGTTCGCGAGGGTCGCGCACGGCTCGGCGCATCACTCCGCGCAGCAGCTGCACCGCTGGGGCACGTCGAGCACGAGCGTGGCGGCATAGGCAGCCTTGTCGTAGCCCTCCCCCTTCTCCTCGGGCCTCTCGACGTGGGCCACCACGAGCATCAGGTTGCCCTCCTTCGGCGTGAAGCTGCACCGGCCCGCCGCGTCGGTCCTGCGCTCGTAGGCGGGATCGAAGCCCTCAGCGAGCGTCGCGCCGCGCGGGATGAAAGACACGACATGGTCGGCCAGCGGCTGACCCTTGAAGAGCAGCCGCACTACGACCGGCTTGCCGGGACCGCTGCCGAGCACGGGGTGGCTCTCGAGCACCAGTTCGAGCGGGTGGCCGACCGGAGCCGGCAGCTTTCCCTCCGGCATGGCGACGCCGTCGAGCGAGTCGGAGACGAGAAAGTGGGCCTTGCCTCCCTTGAATCCCATCGCGCCGTGCCGCACGCCCTCGCGGTAGTGCGCGGCACAGTGGAGGCCGGCCGCGGCCGGAACGAACCGCGCAGACCAGAAGCCCTCCTTGGGCGCGTAGCCCACGTCCACCATGTCGGGCACGAGGTCGGTCGTGCGGCCGTCGGGACCGATCACGCCCACTGTCACGTCGTCGAGCCCGCCGAGCTTCCCGGCCACCTTGAAATCGCGGTGCGCGTTGCCGTGGTTGCCGAGGAAGAGATCGACGTGCACCACGTCGCCGGGCCGCACCGCCCGGGCCGAGACCTGCAGCCAGGTGTCGTGGGCGTGGGCGGCCGTGATCGCCCCCACGGCGGCCGCGAGCAGGACGGCACGAACGGCCGCCCTGCGGATGTGACGCGCGGTCGTCGCGGCACGGAGCCGACGCGAAGGACGATCGGTGCGATGCATGAGAAAGGTTCCTCCTGATGTCCGTGGTGGATGGCCGTGGGGGTCGTCTGTGCGGCTGGGCAGGGGTGACTCGTTGAACGGAACGCTAGAACTCCCCCGACACCTGCTCGCCGCCGTTGATGCTGTGCAGTGCGCGGTGCAGCGTCACGTCGGTCGCGTCCGTGAGCAACGACACGTGCCCGTCGCCGAAGAGCACGTTGGCGCCGCCCGGATGCCAGCTGCGCGGCCCAAAGAAGCCCGACCAGTGGATCACGTAGTCGGGAATCCGGCTGTTGGGCGTCAGGAAGCCGTTCGTGAGACTGTTGCCCTGCGTGGTGGCCGCCCACGACAGCCCCCTGCCCCGCATGGCCGCGCTGCCGGCGCCGCGCCAGGTCGTGATGCTGGTCCAGCCGGCCACGATCGCGTCGAGGGCCGCCGTGGTCGGCGCGGCCCCGGCCGGCCCCACGAGCGTGGTTGAATTCCAGCCCGTGGAGCCGTTGAGCGTGTACTGGTACGGGTATGGCGGGATCACGCCGGCGGCGAAGGTCATATCCGTTCCGATGCTCCGCACGGACTCGCTGGCGATGACGCTCTGCGACGTGCCGTCGGTGATTCGGGCGATCTTCACCTTCGATCTCTCGTAGACGATGCCGTCCGTCGGGCGGCTGAAATTCATGAAGCTCGCCCCCGCCCCGTCAGCCGTGCCGCTCCCGAAGCTCACCATATAGTTGTTGCCGCCATAGGGTACGGATCCCGACACCTGCACCGTGGGCGCCGGATCGCTCGGGCACAAGAGCATCGGGAGTGGTGTCGCGAACAGGTCGGCGAACGCCGGGTTGGGCGTCTGGGTGGCGAAGTTCCCCGTGAACGCCGCCTTCGTGAAGTCGAGCCTGGCCGCGATGGTCGACTCTTCCGCGTAGGGAAGCAGCCGCGCGTGCAGCGACCACCCTCCGCTGGCCGTCGGCCCGGCGGCGGCGCTGCCGCGGGCATCGGTCGGCGGAAAGTGCCCGCGGGCGGCCTCGTAGTTCAGGAGCGCGAGCCCGAACTGCTTGAGGTTGTTGGTGCAACTCATCCGGCGGCCCGACTCCCGCGCCGACTGCACCGCCGGCAGGAGCAGGCCGACGAGCGTGCCGATGATCGCGATCACCACCAGCAGCTCGACCAACGTAAATGCGTTCCGATTTCCAGGCACGGGTCCTTGGCCCGCGCGATTGCCCATACCCATGGCGATGATCCTTCAATGTCTGCAGGTAAGGCAGGGCACCGCGCATGCATGGCACGGCGTCCGCCACCGGAGCCTTTCGCCGTCGGCGCGCGACGTGCGGCGCCGAAACGGACCAGGACGCTGACGGGCGGCCGCAGGCGCGGCGTCGATCCTGCATCGGAATCGAGCCGCATCTGGCCGCGACAGGGTCAGGCCGCGCGGGGCGGCGGTGCCGCCGGAGAGGCTCGCAGACATTCGCCCGCCTCGTCGGCAGGCATGCACACGTCGAAGATGACTGTCGCACGAGAAATATCGACCCGCGGTGGCGGAAGCGCCGCGCCGGCCGCGAACCACTCCGCCACGATGCCGCCGCAGGCCAGCATGGCACGCAGCGTCACCGTGCGCGACCGCGGCGCCGGTTCGCCATCGGCGGGAACCTCTTGCTCGGTGGACACGGACTCGGTGCACACGGAACCGTCCGCGGTCGCACGTGGTGCGGCTGCCAGGGACTGCCGGTCGCTGCAGATCTCCGGCCAGGATGGGATCTCTGATCCGGGAGTGGTCGGTGCGGTCGAACAGCAGGATGACTCGACGCGCGGAGCGGCGGCGCAGCAGGACGACTTTTTGGGCGTGGGCTTGTTTGTGGGCGTGGCCTTGGCCGCAGCCTGCACGCTCGCGGGCGCAGCACCGGTCACGCGCCGTTCGAGGGCGACGAGCAGGGCGGGCTCGACGCCGTGCGCCCTGGCCCAGGCCAGGGTCTCGGCCGGCGTGTGGCAGCAGCAGCTCGTGAAGCAGCGATCGGCCGTGTCGCAGCCGCAGGGCTTGTCCATGCAGGGAAACGGCTGCGAGCGGTCTTTGGCGGCGAGCCGCCTGGCCGAGGCCGTGTCGCGGGGCACCGGGGCACCGACGCTTCCCAGCGGCAACGGCAGGCCCGAGGCCACGAGCGTGTAGCCGAGAATCGCCAGCCAGGTCGTGATCCGGCGGGCCGGTGCGTCCAGATGCATGACATCCATCATACTCCGGGGGCGCCGCGAGGAAAGAAACGAGGTCGGGCGGCTGCTGTGAACCAGCCGTCACATCGCCCGCAGGTACTCGACCGCCCCGGCCAGCTCCCTTGCGCCGTCGCGGGCATCCACCGGCTCGAGGCCGATCCAGCCGCGGTAGCCCCGCTCCTCGAGGGTGCCGAGCACGCCGGCGACATCGACGTGGCCGGTGCCGAGGATCACCGCACGGCCGCGGCCCGCGAAGGCCCCGGCCACCGCGTCGGTGGCGTGCACGTAGCCGACGTGGCCGGAGAGCTTTTCGACGGCCGTCACCGGATCGTGCCCGTGCACGACCAGCGCGCCGGTCACCACGTCGCAGGTGAGCGATCCCGCCGGCAGCGCGGCGATCAACCGCGCGAGGTCGTCGGGGCCGGCGCGGCCCGCCTCGGCGCAGAGCGTCGCCCCCACCCGCTGCCCCCAGCCACCGAGGTCTGAGAGCACGTCGAGGAGCAGCCGCCACCGCGGGTCGTCGGGCGGTGCGCCGGATGCCGAGGTGTCCGCGACCGGCGGCGGGATGTCGCCGACGTGGTTGAGCACCACGCCGGCGCCGAGGTCGTGCGCGAGCTGGAGCGCGGCCTTCGTGGCGGCGATCCGCGGCTCGAGACGCTCCGCATCGGCATAGCCGCCTCGGGTGCGAAACGCGACGGCCGACACCACGAGCCCCTCGTCGTCGAGCCACTTGCGGAGCTGCCGCAGCCCGGTGCGCGACACGGCGGCCGGATCGAGGCCGGCCCGGGCGTCGATCTCCACACCCCGCACGCCGAGGTCCCGCGCCCGGCGCAGCGCCGTCCGCAGGTCGGAGGAGAGGGCCGCCGTGGCGACGGAGAAGAAGGAAGGGTCCATCGGCAGGGGTCGCTCGGGGGTCCGCGGAACGGGCGGCTGCCGGGAGCGCACCGCGCGTGGCACCGGACGTGGTGGGATTGTAGTGTGGTGTCACCTGCGGCCGTAGCCGCCGTGCACGACCGGGCCGCTTCCAGGTCGCGTCCAGGTGTCGTCGAGTCCAGCCATGCCCACGATCGCCCGCGTGACCGCCGCCCTGGAGACGATCGCGCCGCTCTCGCTGGCGGCCGACTGGGACGCAGTGGGCCTGCTCGTCGGCCCGCGGCGGCAGGAGATCGCCCGCGTCATGACCTGCCTCTCGCTCACCGAGGAGACGGCCGCCGAGGCCGTCCGCGAGCGGGCCGATCTCGTGGTCACCCACCATCCGCTCCCCTTCCGGCCGGTGTCACGGATCACCGACGAGTCGCCCGTCGGCCGCGTGCTCCTCGACCTCGTGGGCGCGGGCATCGGCGTGTGGAGCTCCCACACCGCCTGGGATTCGGCGGCCGGGGGCATCAACGACCAGCTCGCCGCACTGCTGGGGCTGGAGCACGTCGCGCCGCTGGAGCGCTCGCCGCTCCACCCGCTCTCGGGCCTCGGCCGCGTCGGCACGGCCCCCGCGGGCTGGTCGGTGGAGCGGCTCGCCCGCCATGCCGCCGACCGCCTGGCGGCCGGGGGCGTGCAGGTGTCGGGCGACGCCGCACGGCCGGCCGGCCGCGTGGGCATCATCTGCGGCAGCGGCGGCGATGCGCTCGCCCAGGCGGTCGCCGCGGAATGCGAAACGTTCCTCACCGGCGAGATCCGGCTCCACCAGACAATCGAGGCGCGGGCGGCGGGCCTCGCGGTGATCGCCGTCGGCCACCATGCCAGCGAGCGGTTTTCGCTCGACGCGCTCGCGCGGCGGCTCGCCGAGGCGGTCGCCGGGCTCGCCTGCTGGGCCAGCCGCGACGAGACCGACCCGCTCCGGTGGCTGGGCTGAGCGGCAGCCGGCCGTCACCGGCACATCCGGCAAGGCCGCACGTTTCAAACGAAATCGTTGCCCCGCGATTTTCCGGCGCTACACTTGAGGGAATCTCCCCGGGTTCGACCCCTGTTCCAGAGGGCGGCTGCCATGCCCCGATTCCTCACCGCCCTGCCCGTCTACAACGAGGTCGCCCATGTCTCGGCGGTGCTCGACGAGGTGCTGCGACACACGCCCGACGTGCTCGTCGTGGACGACGGGTCGACCGACGGCACCTCGCCGCTCCTGGCCGCACGGATCGAGCGGCAGGGAGACATCCGCGTGATCCGCCACCCGCGGAACCAGGGCTACGGCGCGGCACTGGCCACGGCCTTCCGCGAGGCGCTCGCCGGACCGTGGGACGGACTGGTGACGATCGACTGCGACGGCCAGCATCAGCCGCGGCTGATCCCCGACTTCATCGCCGCCGCCGGTCCCGACGTGCGGCCCCGCGCCGACATCGTCAGTGGCAGCCGTTACCTGCGGAAGTTCCCGGGCGACAGCGAGCCGCCGGCGGCACGGCGGCGGATCAACGCCGAACTGACGGCCGAGATCAACCAGCGTCTGGGACTGCGGATCACCGACGCCTTCTGCGGGTTCAAGGCCTACACGCGACGTGCGTTGGAGCGGCTGCACGTCACCGAGACCGGCTACGCCATGCCACTGGAGGCGTGGGTGCAGGCGGCGGCCGCCGGCCTGGGCGTCGTGGAGCTTCCCGTCCCGCTGGTCTATCTCGATCTGGCGCGGAGTTTCGGGGGTTCTCTGGACGATGCGGCGACCCGTCTGGCCTACTATCGCTGCGTGCTCGATCGTGCGGAAGCTGCCGTCGCGGTGGCCGCACCGGGCACCGCGACGTAGTCCATGCATCCATCCGCCGGTTCTCCAGCCCCGCGCCGCCGCGTCCACGAGCCGCCGTCGGATTCGGGCGGCCGCCTCGTCGACCCGCCGCTGCAGGCCGCTCCCGGCGCCGCGACGTCGATCGACGCGCTGGTCGACAACAACCGGCTGCTGCGGGCCGCCTTCGACACGCGGATCGGCGACCTCAAGCTCTGGGAGCTCGTGGCCGCGACCCGCCGTGAGGTGCTCACCGTGGCGGCGGAGTACACGTCGAGCTACCGCGACGTCGACCGGCCCACGGACGTCGCCGACTGGATCGCCCGGCCGATCATCATGGGCGGCCACCAGCCGGAGCTGTTTCATCCCGGCGTCTGGCTGAAGAACGCCGCGCTCGACGCCTACGCGCGACGGGTGGGCGGGACGGCGATCAACCTGGTCGTCGACACCGACCGCTGCGCGGCGACGCGGGTCGGCGTGCCCGTGGGCACGCCGCGCGAGGCCCACGTCGAGGAGATCCCGTTCGACGTGCCGGCACCCGAGATGGCGTGGGAGGAGCGGGCCGTCGTCGATGCCGACTGCTTCGCCTCCTTCGGCGACCGCGCCTGCCGCGTGCTCGCGCCGCTCGAGCCCGACCCGATCCTGCGGCGCTGGTGGCCGCTGGTGGTGGAACGCGCGGCGGAGTCGCATCGCCTCGGCCTCGCGATCGCACAGGCGCGGCATGCGCTCGAGGCGCGGTTCGGCATGGAGACGCTCGAACTGCCCGTGAGCGAGCTCGTCCGTCTCCCCACCGTGATGGTCTTCATGGGCTGGCTGCTGGCGCACGCAGCGCCGCTGCACGAGGCCTACAACGCCGCGCTCGCCGAGCACCGCCGCCGCTTCGCCGTCCGCGGCCGGGCGCGGCCGATGCCCGACCTCGCCGTGCGGACCGACGGCGCGACGCATGGCCCGTGGCTGGAGCTGCCGTGGTGGCTCTGGTCGCGGGCCGACCCCCGCCGGCGGCGGGTGTTCGCCAACACGACCACGCCCGGCACGCTCGTGCTCTCCGACATGGAGACGCTGCGGGTGGAGCTGCCGATCTCCCCCGAAACCGCCCCGTCCCGCTGGGTCGAGGCGCTGTCGCGCATGGAGGAGCACGACCTGCGGCTGCGGCCGCGGGCGATCGTCACCACGCTGGTGGCGCGGATGATCGTGGCCGACGTGTTCGTGCACGGCATCGGCGGCGCGGCGTACGACCTGATCACCGACGACGTCGTCCGCCGCCTGACCGGCTGCGACCCGCCGCGGCACGCCGTGGTCAGCGGCACGCTGCGGCTGCCCGTGGACCGGCTCTTTCCGGGATTCGACACCGAGGATCCCGCCGCGGAACTGGCGGCGGTGCACGGCGGCCTGCGCGATCTCGAGTTCCATCCGGAGCGTCACCTCGGCCCTCGCGACGCCCAGCCGGCGGCCGTCCGCGACCTCGTCGACCACAAGCTGCGGTGGATCGCCACCCATCCGACCCCGACGCTTGCCAAGCGACGCTGCCGCGAGATCCGCACCGCGAACGAGTCGCTCGCCGCCCACGTGCGGCGGGAGCGGGCCGCGCTGGTCGCGCGAATCGACCCGCTCGTCGCAGCAGCGCGGTCCCGCAACGTGCTGCGATCACGGGAGTGTCCCTGGTGTTTTTTCCCCGAAAAGGCCCTGAAAAAATTCCTCCTGCTCCAAATCGGTTGAAATTCATGAAATTCACCGTATCCTCACGGTCAACGGATTGGGTTTCTCGGCCCCAGGGAGAGGAGGCACGATGTCGTTTCGTTCCGTATCCAGTCGGCGAACGGCCCTACGCACCGGATCGCATGCTTCGCATGGTGCCGGTGTGCCGCCGCGACGGTCTTCCTCGAGAGGCTCGTCGCGAGCCGCGGTCCGTCAGCCTGCGGCTGCCCGCCGTTCGAAGTCGAAGCCCCGGCTGAGGATTCGCAACGACGAGGCCGCCGCCGCCGCCCGCCCGGCACGATTCAAGTCGGCCGAGGTACAGCCCGCCGCCACGACGATTCGGCTCGCCACCGGCACGGAAAAACCCGCTGCCGGCCCGGGAAAAGCCGCTGTCGCCCCGCCCAAGTCGCCGACCAAGCAGGCCCGCCCCCGCGGCGATGACGAATCCGCCCGCGAGGCCGGCCGAGCCACAGCCGCCGTGGAGTCCATCGACATTCGCCCGTCGGGAACGGTCGTAAGCCGTCGCCCGGCCGTCAAGCGGCCCGCGATCCTGCATCTGCCGCAGGAGCCCGCCGGCCGGCTCCCTCCCCCGGCGTGGATGCTGGAGGAGTGCCAGGTGGCACCGGCCCGTGCCGGCGACCAGGCCGAAATCCTGCAGCTGCTCACAGGCCTGCCGTCCCCCCCGACGAAATCGGAGTTCCACGCCGCCGTCGACCATCCCGACCACGACTCCGCCAACCGGCTCGTGGCCCGGCTCGCCGGCCGCATCGTCGGCCACGTGGAGGTCGTGCCGCGGAGCGTGCGGATCGGTTCGGCCACCGTGCCGGCCGCGGTGATCGACCGCGTGGCCGTGCTGCCCGAGTGCCGCGGTGCCGGCCATGGGCAGCGGCTGGTGAAGGCCGCGGAGGACCGCATGCGTCAGATCGGCGCCGTGGCCGCGTTCTCGCGCACCCGGATCGCGCCGTCGTTCCACGAACTGGGCTGGAGCGTGCTGGGACGCGATTCTGCGACGCCCGGCCGCCCGACCGGCATCCTCGCGCGGCTGCTCGAGGGCGAGCGGCGCGTCGGCGAGCCCGTGACGATGCGGCAGTGGCGGCACGTCGAGCTGCCGGCGATCCTGCGGATCTACCAGCAGAATGCCTCGCGGTTCATCGGGCCGCTCGACCGCAGTGAGGCTTATTCCCGTTGGCTCGTCAGCCGCGGCGCGTTCGACTCGATCATCGTCGCGCTCATGGGGCAGGACCGCTACGACCTCCACGAGACCACGGCCCGGATCGTGGGCTACTGCGTGCAGTCGGGCAACCGCGTGCTCGAGCTGATGGCCGACCCCGAGTTTCCGGGGCTCGACCGTGAGATCCTCGCGCGGGTCTGCGCCGAGGCGATCGAGAACGACCGCCAGGAAATCATCTACGAATCGAGCGCCGCCGATCCGCTCCACCAGGATGTGGCCGGAGGCGAGAGCCTGGTGTCGGCGGGCGACCGCATGATCGTGGCCCGCGTGTTCAAGCCGCTCGACGTCCTGGCGGCGGTGGCGCCGACGGTGGCCGAGAACGTGGCTGCCGCCGGCATCCGCGAGACCGTGGAGCTCGGCCTCGACGCGCCGGGCTTCCGCGGATCGGTGATCGTCGCGGCGGGCAAGGCGACCGTGCACGCAGGCCGCGTGGGCCGCAGCTACCTCACGCTCTCCGACGACGAGCTGGCCCGGCTGCTTCTCGGCCAGTCAGATCCGCTGGAGGCCGCCGCGGCCGGCCGGCTGCAGGCCTCGACGCAGATCGCGCAGAAGCTCGCCACGCAGATGTTCCCCCGGATGCCGCTGTGGTGTCCGATGTGGGACGATCTTCCGTCCTGAGCGACCGCCGGGCATCGAGGCCCGGCACTGCACGTCGGACCGGAGGTCCGCAAGCGTGGGCCGGCACGACGCCGGAGCCACGCGTGATCACAGTCGTCCGATGTGGGACGATCTTCCGTCCTGAGCGACCGCCGGGCATCGAGGCCCGGCACTGCACGTCGGACCGGAGGTCCGCAAGCGTGGGCCGGCACGATGCCGGAGCCACGCGTGGTCAGAGTCGTCCGATGTGGGACGATCTTCCGTCCTGAGCGACCGCCGCATGAACTGACGCCGTCGGTGACGGTACGAGTTCCCTCGCTGTGGCCGAAGCGGCCAAACGCTCGGAATCCTCGCACCGATCCCCGACTCGGTTCTCGGCAAGGTGGTCGACTGCTCGGCAGGATGCCGAGCGCAGCACCAGCGGGCGGATGCCCGCCAAGCAAAAACCGCAGGATGCGGTGTTTTGCGGAGAACAAGCTCGTTGAGCTTCCGCCGATCCCGGCTCCCCGTTTGCCGGGCGTGTCGGGGCATCGCTCCAACTCTGTCGCCTGGGCTCGCAGAGCCGCCGAGGACGCGACGCGCTCCAGCTGCCGGCCGCAGTTCACGCCCGGTGGCCGCGGCTGCCGGCGAGCCATTCATCCGCCCACGTCCGCACGCCGTCGACGCCCTTGCGGTGGCAGAAGTCGCCGAGCGTCTCGCCGGAGTGCCGCTCCGCCTTGTAGCAGGCGAGCACCGCGGTGATCTCCTGGCCGAGACTCTCGAAGGGCACGAGGTCCTTGTACTCGGTGTTGAGCCGGTCGCCGAGCAGCCGGCCGCCGATGAAGAGCGTGTACTTGCCGAGCGTCCGGCCCACGATGCCGATGTCGGAGTTGTAGGGCCGGGCGCAGGCGTTCGGGCAGCCCGTCATGCGGATCGTGAAGGCATCGTGGGCGAGGCCGAGTTTCGCCACCTCCGGCTCCAGGCTGTCGATGAGGTCGGGCAGCACCCGCTCGCTCTCGGCCACGGCCAGGCCGCAGGTGGGCAGGGCCACGCAGGCCATGCTCCAGCGCCGCACCGTCGAGATCTCCTCCGACGTCTTCACGCCGTGGGCGTGGAGGATCTCCGCGATCTTCGCGCGGTCGGTGACGTACAGGTCGGTGAAGAGGATGCTCTGGTGCGCCGTGATCCGCACGCCCGGCGCCACGTCCCGCAGGATCTGGCGGATCGCCGTCTTGAGGCGGAAGCCCTCCTTGTCGAGGATCCGGCCGTTCTCGACGTTGAGCCCGTACGAATACTTCCCGTCCCCCTGCTCGAACCAGCCGATGTGGTCGTCGAAGCCGTGGACGTCGGCGGGATGGCAGGGGGCGAGCTTCCGGCCGAAGTATTCCTCCACCTTGGCCCGGAAGTTCTCCAGGCCCATGGTATGGATCGTGTACTTGAGGCGGGCCACCTTGCGGTCGGAGCGGTTGCCGAAGTCTCGCTGCACCTTCACGATCGCCGTGGCGATGTCGAGCACCTGCTCCGGCGGCACGAATCCCAGCCGCTTCGCGAGCGCGGGGAACGTCTTCGCGGCGCTCGGCGTGACGCCCATGCCGCCGCCGGCCAGCACGTTGTAGCCGAGAATTTTTCCATGTTCGTGGACGACGAGAAAGCCGAGATCGTTGGCGTAGACGTCGGTGCAGTTGTCCTCCGGCAAGCCGAAGGCGGTCTTGAACTTCCGCGGTAGATAGGTTGGCCCGTAGATCGGTTCGACGTCTTTTCCATCCGATCCCCCTCCCGCCAGCGTCTGCTCGCCGGTGTCGGGGTCGGTGAGCCAGATCTCGTGGTAGGCCCGCGTCCGCGGGGCCAGGTGCGCGGCGAGCTTCTCGGCCATGGCCATCATCTCGTCGCGGACCGGGTTGTTCCGCACGCAGGCCGGGCAGCACATCACGTTCCGCTCCACGTCGCCGCAGGCGGCGAGCGTGGTCAGCTGGATCTCGTTGATCCGCTGGATCGTGGCCTTGAGGTCCCCCTTCACGATGCCGTGGTGCTGGATGCCCTGCCGCGTCGTCAGGCGGACGGTGCCGTTGGCGCACTCGTCGCCGAGGTCGATCTCCGCGAGCATCTGGGCGGCGGTGAGCTTGCCGCCGGGAATCCGTGTGCGGACCATGAAGCTGATCTCGCGCGGGGCCTTGCCCGATTTCCCGGCCTTGCGGGCCTCGCGGTCCTCCTGCTGATAGGTGCCGTGGTTCTTGAGCAGCTGCACGCTCCCCTTGCCGAAGCCGCCGGAACCGTCGACGAGCTCCTGCGGGATGTCTCCCTTGAGATAGTCGCTGGCGAGCTTGAACTCCTCCACGGCGCTGGGCTTGGGGGCTGGGTTGGCGGCGGGGGTGTCGTCTGACATGGTGTCCTGCCAGGGGTTCGAAGGGAGGCGTGGCCGGGGCAGCGAGGCGACGAAACAGGCACGCGAGGCCGTTTCACACCACACTAGGATAGGCGATTCCGGCTGCGGGGGCGATACGACCGGCCGCGCACACAATTGGCCCGCTCGCGGCTCCTTGTGGATGGCGAGTTTCGGCGGAGGACGACGAGGGACCCCACATGGCAACACGTCGAACCCGGCCGACGACGAACTGGCGGCGGCCGTCGCGCGGCTGCCCGCAGCGCAGCGCGAAGTGGTGTCGCTGAAGAACGACGGCGGCCTCACGTGAGCCAGATCGCCGCCGTCCTGGGCACGAACATCAACACCGCCGCCGGCCGCTACCGGGCGGCGCTCGACAAGCTCCGCGCCGCGGTGACGCCTCCGGAGGCCGCGCGATGACCGACCGCCTCGACGACCGCGACGCCACCGACCCGCTCGCGCTGCCCCTACAGTGGAAGCAATCGGCCGTGCCCTCGCCGGCCCTGTGCGGCCGGGTGCTCGCGGCCGTCGACGACGTGCTCGCAAGCCGCCCGGCATCTGCCATCGCCACGCTGGACGGCATGCCGTGGGCGGTCGCTGCAACGCTCATGGCCGTCCTGCTGCTTGCGCCGTGGCTGGCGACCGTCGCGACCAGCGCCACGGGGCGGGAGACCCGCCGCGTGCCGTCGCTGGCCGAGCGGGTGCTGGCCGCTGGAGTGGCCGCCGAGATGCTTCCGGCTGCCCATTCGCCGTCGTCATACGTGAGGCTGGCGTCGCAGCCGTCCCGCGTCGATGATAGCGGCCCCGCAGCCCGCCTTCCCGAACCGTTCCGCGTCCGCCGCCTGCTCGAAGGAGATTTCTGATGGGCCACCTGTTCTTCTTCCTGGCGGTCCTCGCCGCCTGCCTCCTCTGGTCGGCCACGCTCACGGCCGCCGCAGCGCGGGTCCGCCGGTTTCGCTGGCTGCTCGAGGCCCTGGCGCTGCTCGTGCCGCTCCTGGCGCTCGCACCGGCGGTGGCAGTCACCTGGTTTCTGGCGTTCGGCCCCCGTCCGCTGGCGAACAACTGGTTCGCCCCCACGATCACCACCTTTCTCTCGGCGGCGATCGGCTGCTGGTGGATCGTGTGGGCGGGGCTCACGAGGAAGAACTACGCGCCGCTGCGATTTTCTTCCGAGCCCGTGCCGCTCGCCGCCCGCTGGCCGCTCGTGGGCTTGGCGGCGATGTTTCTCCTCGCGAAGGCCTGCTCCGCCGGCGCACTGCTCTTCATCGACAACGCCGTCGCCGCACAGGCCCCCTACCTGCGGCTCGAGGCGGCGCAGCTCATGCAGGCGAATCTGCCGCCGGTGGTCGCCGACGCCGACAACGCCGCCCCGCTCTACCTGCAGGCATTTCGTGAGGTCGACGCCGAGTCGGCCCGCAACGACGAGTCGTCACCGCTCCAGAACCCCGCCGACGCCGACATCGGCAGCCCGGCGGTGACCGACCTCCTGGCCCGCCACCGCGGCACGCTCGACCTGCTGCGTCGGGCCGCCGACCGCGACACCTGCCGGTTCACCCGCGACTGGACACGGCCGTCGATCGACATGGTTCTGCCCGAGCTGCAGTCGCTGCGAACCTCCGCCAGGCTGCTCGCGCTGGCCGCCCGCCGCGAGGCCGCCGACGGCGACGCAGCAGCGGCGCTCCGCGACGTCGTCCGCATCGGGCGGATGGGCCGCCACGCCTCGGCCGAGCCGATCCTGGTTTCGGCGCTCGTCGGCATCGCGACCGACCGGATGGCCCTGACGACGCTTGCCGACGTGCTGCCACAGTTGCGGAAGTCCGATCTTCCCGCCCTCGACGCCCCCGAGATCAACGATCTCGTGAGATCGGTGCCCTCGATCGCCAAGCACTTGTACGGCGAGGAGGCGTTTGGTCTGTCGATCCTCGCCGACCTGGCCGACGGCCGGATGAACGTCGGTCACCTCGGAGCTCTTGCCGGGAATGGCCCTCCCCTCGCGCCCGGCAATCCGCTGCTCGCGCCGCTCTCCTGCCTGTTCCGCGCCTTCTTCGTGTCGGACGACATTGCCGCTTACCGGGCGTACCTGAAGCAATTCCAGCAGCTGACAGCGAGTCCGCCTGCCTGGCCGGAGATGAAGAAGCGGGCCGAAGAGATCGAGAAGTCGCTGACGGTGAGGAATCAGGGACTGATCACATCGCTCATGACGCCGGCACTCAGCGGCATCTGCCGCAGCCGGGTGCAATCGCAGTCGGCGCACGAAGTTGCAGCAACGCTCGTGGCGGCCACCCGGCAGCGGCTCGCCGCCGGCGGCCTGCCGGCCACGCTCGACGAACTCGTGCCGGGCCAGCTGCGTTCCGTGCCGCGGGATCCCTTCGCGACCGACAAGCCGCTCCTGCTGCGGCGAACCGACACCGACTGGACGGTCTACTCCGTCGGCCCCGACGGTGAGGACGACGGAGGCCCGGTGCGTGCCAACGTCGAAAACCTGGGGGGCAACGACGACATCGGCCTTTTTATGAAGCTGTGAACGGTCGAGGTCTCGTGCGGCACCCGTGGGGTGAAAAGGCCAACTCGCCCAACACGGCTCCGGGCTACCCGTGCCCCGTCGCCGGACGCTCGCTCCGGCCCTCCAGGCCTTCGCTCTCTCGGAGCTGACTACGCTCCGCCATCCATGGCTACGCTTGTCAGCTACGCCGGCTCTCAGGGCACGGATAGCCCCTCGCCTTCTGCTTCAGCACACCGAGCGACTCGCGTCAATCGGTCGCCCGCAGTTGGCGTGAAATCAGCACATCGACAACACGAAGGCCAGCCGGGATCGGCGGAAGCTCGACGAGCTTGGAGGATTTCGCACTCCCAGGACGAATGCAGCGCTCGGAAACGTCGCGCGAAATCATCCCGCCAGGAGACTTCTGCCGTCCCGGCGGCGATCGCTCCAGACTGGCTCCAGACTGCACGACCCGCCGAAACTCGGCTGCGTTCTACCCAGCGGGCGAATCGAAGTCGCCCGTCTTGTCGCGCCACACGCAGTGGATGTGGTTGGCCGGGTTGCCCTCGGCGTCGGGCTGCACGTTCACGAACTCGATCACGAATGTCGGCCCCTCGACGCGGTAGCCGTGCCCAACCCCCGGCTCGAGGCGGCCCTGCCAGGCGAATCGCACCGCGTCCCAGCCCTTGCCATCAGCCCCGCCGTCGGCAGCCTCGATCAGGCCCAGCCGTTCGGCGGCCACGTCGGCCGTCACCGATCCGCAGTAGGCGTCGACGAGCCGGCGGAGGAGCTGCCGCTGGGGGGCCGTGAGGTCTGCGAAGCGGATGCCCGCCGCCGGATCTCGCGACGGCTGCGGCTCGCCGGCGCCGCGGATGTCCTTCGGCGCCTCTGCCGCGATGATCGCCTTCGACCGCTGCGTTCCGTCGAGTGCACGTACGAGCTCGAAGCCGACTTCCTCCTCGTCGCGCAGCACCCGCACGCCCGTGGCGGGCAGCCCCGCGAAGGTCGTCTTCACGACAGCCGGGTTCGCGCCCATGAACTGCGGCGTGGAGTCGACGATCCGGCCGTCGCGGACCACGAAGTTGAGTGACAGGTGGTGCCCCTCCACCGACAGGGTCCAGCCACCGTTGTCCGCCGGCGTGCCGAAGATCGTGAAGAAGTACCGCTGCGGATCGCGGACGTTCTTCGCCTTCTCCGCCTCGAGGATCCGCAGGATCTCGTCGAGCTGCATGATCGCGGCCGACTTGTCGTAGCCCGACTGCGACACGGCCGACCGCAGCAGCTCCATCGCCAGCTTCTGCTGCGCCGGATTCATGTCCCGCAGCGACAGGCCCTTCCGCTCGAACTTGGGGATGAAGTGCCAGTCGGTGCGACGCTGGTCGTCGAGCGGCCTGAGCGCCCGGGCCCGCTGCTCCGGCACGAGCGCCTCGATCCACGCGGTGGCGGCGGGCACGAGGCCGGACGGCGTGACGGCGGCCCGCACGATCGCCCCGCCGGCGGCCAGGCCCGCGGCCAGCAGGATCGCGGCGATGGTCGATCGGACGGTGGCGCGAGGCATGGCGGCAGCTCCTGGAGCCGATCGGGCGGGCGGCGTCAGTCGTGGCGGCGCGGGTCGCGATCGTGGTGGGCCTGATCGACGTGCACGTGCACGTCCGGACACGCACGAAAATACACCGCCCACGCCTCGTCCGACACCCCGGCCCCGTCGAGGTAGAGATTCCAGAGCCCTGGCAGCTGCTGGAGCGACGCCAGGCCGTCGTCGCCGATCCGCACGTCGATGAGGTGCAGCGACCGGAGGCCCGACATATCCGCGATCGCCTCCGCCACCTCCGGGCCATCCAGCCGCGGCCCGCCCAGCCTGAGGCTCTTCAGCTTCTCGAGTCGCACAAGCGCCGCGAGCCCGGCCGCCGTGCAGTCCGCCTGCGGCACGTTCACGTCGCGGAGCGAGCGGCACTCGGCCAGCCGGGTGAACCCGGCGTCGGTGAGCGGCGATTCGCGCAGCACGAGCCGCTCGACCGCAGGCAGCGTTGCCAGGATCTCCGCCCGCTCGTCGTCGGCCCGGCCGCGCTCGAGCACGAGCTCCGTGAGTCCCGCGAGTCCGCGGAGCGATTCCCACTCGGCGTCGGCCAGCGGCTCAGCGGCGACGATCCGCGACGAGCGGCCCTCCCGCACCGCGGCCACCTGCACAGCGACGCTCTTCCGCATGTCCTCCGCCGCCGCCCCAGGCCCGGGCTGCACGGCCCGGCCGCAGCCGACGGCCATGAGCACCGGCACGAGCCCCGCCACGACGAGCCACCGGCGGCTGCCGGCGGCCGCCGGCCTCGGGATCGGTCTCACACGTGCACGGTCGGCGAGGCTCACGCCACGATTATGCGTGGCCGGGAAAGCATGCCGCAAGACAAACGCCGCCGCGTGGCGTACGTTGAAGCACCTGCAGCGTGCCGAAGGAGGAACGCCATGAGCGAGATCGACGATCCCTTTCGTGAACCGCGCCGCGACCGCGGCGTCCTCGGCCTGCCGTCGGAGGACGAGGTGATCCCGATGATCCTGCGGCACGAGGACGTCCGCAAGGCGGCCAAGGACTGGCAGACCTTCAGCTCCGACGCGCCGCGACGCGTGCCGATCCCGTCGGAGGAGCATCTCCGCTCCGTGCGGCAGCTGCCCCTGGAGGTGGACCCGCCAGCGCAGACCGACTACCGCAAGCTCGTGGAGCCGTTCTTCCTGCGGGCCAGGCAGCCGGCCTTCGTCGCCCGGATCGAGGAGATCACCGGCCGCCTGCTCGACGAGGCGATGCGCCGCGACACCGTGGAGATCGTGGAGGGCTTCGCCCTGCCGTTGCAGTCGAAGGCGCTCACCGTGCTGCTGGGTGTGCCGGAGTCGGAGGCCGACCTCTTCGTGAGCTGGGGCGTGCACGTGTTTCACGGCGCCCACGGCGTCGAGCAGGGGGCCGCGCTCGAGCGCTATCTGAACGCGCAGTTCGACAGGGCGGCGGCATCTCCGGGCGACGATTTCTATGGCCTGCTCACCAAGGCCACGTTCCACGGACGCCCCCTCACCCGCGAGGAGATGCTCGGCTACGCCAACATCATGTTCGCCGGCGGCCGTGACACGATCATCCACAGCGTGGCCTGCGCGATCGGCCACTGCGCCGAGCATCCCGAGGCGTTCGACTTCCTCCGCGAGGATCCGCACCGCGTGGTCCACGCCAGCGAAGAGTTCTTCCGCGTCTTCATGCCGCTGACGCACATCGGCCGCGTCTGTCCGGTCGATACCGATGTCCACGGGATGCCGGTGAAGGCGGGCGACCGGGCGACGCTCTGCTGGGCATCCGCCAACCTCGACGAGACGGTCTTCGAGGCGGCCGAGAAGGTCCGGCTCGACCGCACACCCAACCCGCACGTCTCCTTCGGCTTCGGCGCCCACCTCTGCCTGGGCGCCGCGCACGCCCGCACGGTGATGCGTGTGCTGCTGGAACTTCTGTGTCGCAGGGTGGGCCGCGTGGAACTGGTGTCGAAGCGCGATCGCGTCGAGAAGACGCCGGCGTACGAGCGGCGACTCGGCTACGACTCGCTCGTGGTGCGGCTGCACCCGCGGCGCGGGTAATCGGCGGGCGGATCGTGGGCGACGGTTCGGGGCTGCCCATGCCCCGTCGCCGAACGTTCGCTGCGGCCATCCTGGCCTTCGCTCACTCGAAGCTGACTACGCTTCGCCATCCATGGCTCCGCTTGTCAGCTCCGCCGGCTCTCGGGGCATGGGCAGCCCCTCACGGATACAGCGATGGGCCACGGAAGCGGGCGAAGCCGCTACCCGATGATCTCGCGGATCGGGTCGACGTGCTCGACGCCGACGAGCTTCTGGTCGAGGCCGCCGAAGAAGTAGGAGAGCCGGTTGGGATCGACGCCGAGCTGGTGCAGCACGGTGGCGTGCAGGCTCTTCACGTGGAAGCCCGTGCGGCCGTCGTGCACCGGCGAGATCGCCGCCGAGCCGAGTTCATCGGTCTCCCCCACGCTCACGCCCCCCTTGATGCCGCCGCCGGCCATCCACATCGTGAAGCCGTAGGAGTTGTGGTCGCGGCCCGTGCCCTCGGCGTATTCCGCCGTCGGCTGCCGGCCGAACTCGCCCCCCCAGATCACCAGCGTGCTGTCGAGCAGGCCGCTGCGCTTCAGGTCCGTCAGCAGCGCGGCGACCGGCTGGTCGGTGTTGCCGGCGTGGAAGTTGTGGTTCTTCTCGAGGTCGCCGTGGGCATCCCAGTTGTCGTCGTTATGCGCGCCGCCGGAGTAGAGCTGGATGAACCGCACGCCCCGCTCCACGAGCCGCCGCGCCAGCAGGCAGCGGCGGCCGAAGTCGGCGGTCCGCGGATTGTCGAGGCCGTAGAGCGTCTGGGTCTCCGCGGTCTCGCTCGCCAGATCGACCGCCTCCGGCGCGTGCTCCTGCATCTTCCAGGCCAGCTCGTAGGAGGCGATCCGGGCCGCGAGGTCGGAGTTGTCGCTGCGCGACCGCAGGTGGGCGGCATTGGCCTCCTGCAGGCCGTCGAGCAGCGTCCGCTGCGCCACAAGCGGCATGTCGTCGGGCGGCGCGAGGTCGAGGATCGGGGCGCCCTTGCTCCGCAGGAGCGTGCCCTGGTAGGTCGCCGGCATGTAGCCGCTCGACCAGTTCTTCGCGCCCGAGATCGGGCCGCCGGTGGGGTCGAGCATGACGACGAAGCCGGGCAGGTTTTCGTTCACGCTGCCGAGGCCGTAGTTCACCCACGATCCCAGGCAGGGCGCCCCGGACTGGATCTTGCCGGAGTTCATCTGCAGCATCGCCGAGCCGTGGATGGGCGAGTCGGCCGTCATCGAGTGGAGGAAGGCGATGTCGTCGACGTGTCCGGCCAGGTGCGGAAAGAGGTCGCTCACCCACTTGCCGCAGGCGCCGTACTGCTTGAACTTCCACTTCGGGCCCACGACCCGCCCCTGGCTCTTCTCGCCGCCGCGGCCCTTGGTCTTCACCTCGATCGTCTGCCCGTCGAGGCCGTAGAGCTTCGGCTTGTAGTCGAACGTGTCGACGTGACTGGGGCCTCCGTACATGAAGAGGAAGATCACGCTCTTCGCCCGAGGAGCGAAGTGCGGCGGCTTCGCGGCCAGCGGATTGACGAGCGTACTACCGGCAGCCGCCCGCGACTGCCGGGCGAAGAAGCCCTGGTCGAGGAGCCCGGCCAGAGCCAGGCCGGTGAACGCTCCACCCGTCTCCCAGAAGAACTCCCGGCGGGTGCGGCGGCAGAACTGTCCGTGGGGCTGATCGTGGTGGCGGGGCATGGCGAGGCTCCGTATCGCGGCGAACTGGCGGCGTGATTCCGCGGGATCAATCCAGATAGGCGAATTCGTTGAGGTTCAGGACCATCAGGCAGAAGAGTTCCATGGCCCGGCCGGGACTGACGCCGTCGGCATCGTCGAGCCGGTCGATCAGGGCCACGCCCCTGGCGACCTCGTCGTCCCCCACGGGCCGCACCAGCGCGATCTCGAGCGCGCGGCGGACCTGCGCCCGCACGTCGGCCGCGTCCGGGCCGCCGGCCTCCCGCCGCACCCGCTCGGCGAACACCCGTGCCTGCCGCTGCAAAAACTCCCCGTTCATCATCCCCAGCGCCTGCGTCGGCTGCGTGGTCGTGAACCGCACGGGGCAGCTCGTGTCGGTGTCGGCGACGTCGAAGTCGGCGAGGATCGGCGTGATAAGCGACCGCTTCACGAACGCGTAGATGCTCCGCCTGGCCTGCTCCTCCGCCGGCGAGTCGCCCCAGCCGCTGCCCGGCCGCGACTGGCCGGCCATCACCTCCTTGGGGATCGCCGGGTAGACGCCGGGGCCGTACATCTTCGGGTTGAACGCGCCGCTGGCCACGTGGATCGAGTCGCGGAGCTCCTCCGCCGAGAGCCGCCGCATGTCGAACCGCCAGAAGGAATCGTTGAGAGGATCCAGCGCAAACGCTTCCGCGTTGCTGGTTGCCGCTGCACGATAGGCCTGCGACATGAGGATCAGCTTGTGGAGGGGCTTGAGACGCCAGCCGTTGGCGACAAGCTCGACCGCCAGCCAGTCGAGGAGCTCGGGGTGCGTGGGCGGGTCGCCCATCATGCCGAAGTTCGAGGCGCTGCGGACGATGCCCCGGCCGAAGTGGTGCTGCCAGACGCGGTTGGCCATCACGCGGGCCGTCAGCGGGTTGTCGGGGGACACGAGCCACGCGGCGAGCGCCGTGCGGCGGCCGGATGTCTTCGCCCCCTCGGCCGGCACGGGGATGACCGGATCCTTCGCCTTGAGGATCGAGGGAAACGCCGGGCCGACAAGGTTCTCGGGCTTCCGCTCGGCGTGCGGGTTGCCGCGGTAGAGCACGAACGTCTCCGGGGGCTCGGGGCCACGCTCGGTCACGACGAGCGCCTTGTCGACCGGTACCTGTTCGTTCTTGAGTGCCTTCAGCGCGGCGACCTTCGCGTCGTAGTCCCGCTTCCCCTCGACGCCGAGGATTGCCTGCCCGTCGGCCTTCAGCGCCGCCACGAGATCGAAGCCCTCACCGGCGGCGGTGGCCGTGGCCGACAGCCTCCGCACAGTGAATCCAGGACCGGTCCATGAGACCGTCAGCCCCTTGCCATGCCGGCCCTGGAAGTAGTCGAGCCGCACAGGAACCCGGCCGGCCTCCAGTGGCACCGTGGCGGTCTTGGGCTTTCCCTCCCCGTGGATCCCGTCGTATTCGATGACCGTGCGGCCGGCGACCGTGAGCCGCGAGCCGTCGTCGGAGTCGAGCGTGAACGTGTACTCGCCCGTGTGGGGCACCTTGAGGAACCCGGTGAAGACGTAGCCGAAGGAGTCGGGCCGCAGTGACGGCGCGATCGTGATGTCGAACCGCTGGCCGGGAACTGGCCCCGTGTCCTCCGGCTTGAGCTCGTCGAACGCAGGCAGCTTCGTCCACGAATCCCGGTAGAACCTGAACTCGAGATCGTCCAGGTCCGCCACGGTGGCATGCTCGGCGTGCAGTGCCTCCCACGACTTCCGGAAGGAGGCCTCGATCTCGCCGACGGCCCGTTGTGCCTCGTTGCGGCGGTGTTCGAGGTCCGCGACCCGCTCCTCGTAGGCGAGCCGTTGCGTCTCGTCCTTGAAGATATTCCGCTCGATGTTGGCGAGGTTGATCTGCCGGTCGCCCATCGGCGTGACGTTGTGGAAGAACGCCAGCAGCGAGTAGTAGTCGCGCTGCGGGATCGGGTCGATCTTGTGGTCGTGGCAGCGGGCGCAGTGGATCGTCAGGCCGAGAAACACCTGCCCGGTCGTCGCCACGATGTCGTCGAGGGTGTCGTACTTCGCCTGCTCCCGGTCGGCGGGCTCGTCGTCCCAGAGGCCGAGCCGGTAGTAGCCGGTGGCGATGACCGCGTCGTTCGTCGGCTCGGGAAGCTCGTCGCCGGCCAGCTGCTCGGCCACGAACCGGTTGTAAGGCTTGTCGTCGTTGAGCGACCGGATGACGTAGTCGCGATACCTCCAGGCGTGCGGCTTGTCGCCGTCGCGCTCGAAGGAGTTCGTGTCGGCGTAGCGGACGAGGTCGAGCCAGTGCCGTCCCCACCGCTCGCCGTAGTGCGGCGACGCCAGCAGCCGGTCCACCACCCGCTCCCAGGCATGGGGCGACGTATCGCCGAGAAAGTCGTGAACCTCCCGCTCCGTGGGTGGCAGACCGGTGACGTCGTAGGTGACGCGGCGCAGCACCGCGACCTTGTCGGCGGTCGGCGGGACGGGCAGCCCGCGGCGCACGAGGCCGTCGCGGAGAAAAGCGTCGACCGGATGAACGCTCGGCGGCGTCGACGCCGGCACGGCCGGACGCACGAGCGGACGAAACGCCCAGTGCTCCTTCCACTCGGCCCCCTCCTCGATCCACTTCCGCACGACGGCCACCTGGGCCGACGTGAGACGCGGTCCTGCGGGCGGCATCTGGATGGCGGGATCGGTGGAGGTGATGCGGGCGAGGATCTCGCTCTCGGATGGTCGTCCGGTGACGATCGCCCGCGTGCCGCTCTCGAGCTTCGCGGTGGCGGCATCAGCCTGGTCGAACCGCAGGCCAGCCTCGTGCGTGTCGGGGCCGTGACAGGAGAAGCACCGCTTCGCCAGGAGCGGCTGGATGTCGCGGGAGAAGTCGACCGGTTCGGCAACCGCGTGGGCCGAAACGATGATCGCACAGCCGAATGCCGCCGCGGCCACCGGCCAACCACAGCGATGACGGAACCGTCCGCTGACCATGCGCTGCCTGCCCGGGAAACGCGGCGAAAACCACACGCCTTTTCGTAAGCCTACACCACGCCCCGCAAGCCTCCAATTCCGCGACAACCCGACAGCCTGCGGCATTCGTGCAACGGCGATCGGCGGTATCATGCTCACCCTCCCACACGGCGCGGCTCACAACCACGTAGGACATCCGATGCCCGTCCCCGCACGCCCCTTCTCGCTCGCCGGCCGCGTCGCCCTCGTGACAGGCTCCTCCACCGGCCTCGGCCGCGCAACCGCGAAGTGCCTCGGCCTGGCCGGCGCGAAGGTGGCCCTCAACTACGCCAACGTGAAGTCCCGCGCCGACGAGGCGCTTGCCGAGCTTCGCGGCGCCGGCGTCACCGCCGAGCTGTTCCAGGCCGACGTGACGAGCGCCGACGAGATCGACCGGATGGCGACCGCGATCGAGAAGTCGCTCGGCCCGATCGATGTCCTCGTGGTCAACGCCACTCCGGCGCAGCCGCACAAGCCGATCGAGGAGTACGACTGGGCCTTCTACCAGCAGATGCTCGACTTCTTCGTGAAGAGCCCCTACCTCCTGGCGCGGCGGATCCTGCCGGGCATGAAGGACCGCCGCCACGGCCGGCTCATCAACATCACGAGCGAAGTGTTCCTCCTCGGCGTCGCCCCCTTCTCCGCCTACGTGGCCGCGAAGGGCGGGCAGGTCGGCTGGTCGCGGAGCATGGCGCGGGAACTGGCCCCCTTCCAGATCACGGTGAACATGATCGCGCCGGGCTGGATTCCGGTGGAGCGGCACAAGGACGACCCGCAGGCCGAGAAGGACGCCTACCTCGCGACGGTGCCGGCCGGCCGCTGGGGCGTGCCGGACGACGTCGGCTGGGCGGCCGCCTACCTGGCCAGCGACGAGGCCGGCTTCGTCACCGGCCAGTCGATCGCCGTCAACGGCGGGAAAACCGTCTGGTAGACGGCACGGCCGCGACGCATCAGGCGTCGTAGTAGAGGCAGAACTCGTACGGGTGCGGCCGCAGCCGCATCGGGACGATTTCCTTCTCCCGCTTGAACTTCAGCCACGTGGCGATCACGTCCTCGGTGAAGACGTCGCCGCGGAGCAGGAAGTCGCAATCGCGCTCCAGGGCGTCGAGCGCCTCGTCGAGCGAGCCGGGCGCCTTCGGCACGTTCGCCAGTTCCTCCGGCGGCATGTCGTAGATGTCGCGGTCGAGCGGCTCCCCCGGATGGATCTTGTTCTGGATGCCGTCGATCACCGCCAGCAGCACCGCCGAGAAGGCGAGGTAGGGGTTGCAGGTCGG